>CAMDLI010000076.1 GCA_945901615.1 Spirosoma fluviale | reverse complement strand
GTGGTGGCTGCCGAGGGAGCAAGTTTGGATTTAAGCCAGTTGGCAGGACAAGGGGCCTTGGCTCTGCCGCAGGAAAATAGTTTGGATCGTCTCCTATTTCGCTACGGGATCCGGGTCAACAAAGACTTGATTCAAGATCTTAATTTTGGGGTAATCCCAGTGATGGGAGGAAATTTTGGCAACCAAGAGCAGCTGGTTCCTCTGCCTTGGCCGTATTATTTTCAAGCGGGCCACATGTATTCCCACCCGATCACTAAGGGATTGGATCAGGTAAATTTTCGCTATTCCAGCAGTCTCGATACGGTGAAGGCCGATGGGGTAAATAAGACCCCCTTACTTTTTAGTTCGGATCGTTCTCGGATACTGCCCTTGCCGCATCTGATCAGCCTGACCGCATTTCAAGAACCTCCATTAGAATCTGAGTTTGCGCTACAAAATTTACCGCTTGCCTACTTGCTGGAAGGGGAGTTTACTTCCCTGTTTAAGAATCGATTTGTCCCCGAGGAATTTGCGGGTATCACGGTGAAGAACAGTGGAAAAGGAAAAGTGCTCGTGTTGGGAGATGCATCGGTGTTCCAAAGCCAAATCAACCTTTCAGATCAGGAACCACTTCCACTAGGGGAGGATCCATTGGCACAGACTACCTATGCCAACAAGCAGTTTTTGGAAAACATTCTTCAGTACCTGACTGATCCAGAGGGGATTATTGCAACGCGTACCAAGGTCTTGCAAATTCGTCCCTTGAACAAGGTGAAGGTAGCTGAAGAAAAACAAATGTGGCAGCTGATCAACCTTGGGATTCCCGTGCTTTTCTTGGGATTGATGGGTGGTTTGATTGGCTTGCTGCGGGTAAAACGATTTTCCCGAAAGTGATAAATCAAAAATCAGGAAGCTATTTTTAACTTTTTTATCACAATTGGGAAGCAGGCCCTCTGAATTAGCATTTTATTTATAAATTTACCTCACTAGAAAAAAACTATACCACCCCTACGATATGAAATTTATTGTTTCCTCCTCCGCCTTGCTCAAGCAGCTTTCTGCCATCAACGGTGTAGTGACCACCAACCCGGTGGTGCCTATTCTGGAAAACTTTCTTTTTGAAATCAAGGGATCTGTATTGACCATCACTGCTTCGGATCTGCAGACCTCCATGATGACCCAACTCCAAGTGGAAGCTAAGGAAGATGGAAATATTGCGGTGCCTGCGCGCATCTTGATCGAAACCTTGAAAAACTTGCCTGAGCAGCCGGTAACTTTCAGTATCGATCACGACACCTACGCGGTAGAGATCAGTTCAGACAATGGCCGCTACCGTCTCGCTGGAGAGAACGCTACCGACTTCCCTAAAATCCCAACAGTAAACAACGCTACCACGGTAGACATGTCTACAGAGGTATTGTCTTCTGCCATTTCGAACACCATTTTTGCAACTTCTTCGGACGAACTTCGTCCTGCCATGACTGGGGTGTATATCAATTTGAGTCCTACCAACACCACCTTTGTAGCAACGGATGGACACCGTCTGGTGCGTTACAGAAGGGTAGATATAGCATCCGCAAATGGCGCGAGCTTGATTATCCCGAGAAAAGCCTTGAACCTCCTGAAGTCTACCTTGCCTTCTGAGAATGTGCCAGTAACTGTGGAATTCAATCAGTCCAATGCCTATTTCAAGTTCAACAACATCAAGATGATCTGCCGTCTGATTGACGAGCGATTCCCAGATTACGAAAACGTAATTCCAGTAGAAAATCCAAACCGAATGAACATCGATCGTATGGAGTTTTTGGGTTCTTTGCGTCGTATCGCCATCTATGCCAACAAGACTACCCACCAGGTACGCTTGAAGTTGACCGGAAGCGAGTTGATGATCTCTGCAGAAGATCTGGACTTCTCCAACGAAGCTAACGAGCGCTTGTCTTGCGACCACGAGGGAGAGGACATTGAGATCGGATTCAATGCGAAGTTCTTGGTAGAAATGTTGAACAACCTTTCTTGCAAAGAAGTAAGTTTGAAGTTCTCCGCACCCAACCGTGCAGGTTTGATCTTGCCAGCTTCTCAAGATGCCAACGAAGACATCTTGATGTTGGTGATGCCGGTGATGCTCAACAACTACGTGTAATACAAACCACCAGCCTTACAAAAAAGCCCGTCCCGCAATCCTGCGGGACGGGCTTTTTTGTCCAGGGGTTGAAACCCCTGGTTGAGTAGCAACTGCCCCGAAGGGGCGGAGATTGATTAACCTATTCTCAATTCCCCAAAGGGCCACCTTCCTTTTTGGCATCCCGTAGCATTTTAAGGTAGAGTCCTTCTACCCGTTCCCTTGCCCAGGGAGTTTTGCGGAGAAACTTCAGGCTGGAGGCAATGCTGGGGTCGTGTGTGAAGCAGCGAATGGTGATGCGCTCTCCCAAGTCTTCCCATCCGTAGAAGGACACCAGTTGGGCGATCATGTCGGCTAGGGTGACGCCATGAAGGGGATTGTTTGCTTGAGAATCCATAGGGTTAGTTTAGGACATCTTTGGTTGTATCAAATCCCAGAGATTTCCATAGAGGTCCGAAAATACGGAAACTATTCCATAGGATTCTTCTGCAGGTTCCCGGATAAAGACGACGCCTTTGGAGCGGTAATTCTCGTAATCTCTCCAAAAGTCGTCGGTATACAGAAACAAGAACACGCGTCCTCCCGCTTGGCAACCTACCTGGCTGAGTTGGGTTTCGTTGGCGGCTTTGGCCAAGAGTAACTGGCAACTGGAGCCTTTGGGCGCCACGCGCACCCAGCGCTTGGTTTCCGACATGGGTGTGTCTTCCAACAGGTCGAAGCCTAGCGTCTTCGTGTAGTACTGAATGGCCTCGTCGTAATCTTTCACCAAAAGGGAAAGTTGTCCAAGTTGTTGGTTCATCGGGTGCAGAAAATGAGCGTAACTTACTTTAGGGCATTGGGTTTTTGCAGTCCTTCAAGGATTTCACGAATGGCAACGATGCTTTCCCATTCTCTATCCTTATCTCCATGCTCAATGCCCACATGGCCCTTGTAGCCATGGGAAAGAACCAACTTCATCATGCGTTTGTAATCCAAATCCGACTCCTGACCGGCATCGTCCCAGACCTTTGGCTTCAAACTTACGCCCGTAGCTAGCGGCATCAGTTCATCCACTCCTCGGTAGGAGTCATAGGAAACAGGCTTCCCGTCCAAAGTGCTGATACGGAAGTTGCCAAAATCAGGTAGTGTTCCAGCCAGAGGATGGTCCGCATTTCGGATGGTGTCAGCCAGCCATTTGCCATTGGAAGAGAATCCTCCATGGTTTTCAATGACGATATGGATGCCTGAGGGCTCAGCAAAAGTGGCAAGTTGGTGGATGCTGTCACTCACCAGTTTGGAGGCTTCCGCCGCATCTTCTGGTCGGGTAGACCAGGAAATATCCGAATAGCCATTGACACGTACGGTGTGGCAGCCTAGGAATTTGGCTGCATCGATCCACTTTTTGTGATTTTCTACAGCCTTGCCGCGATTAGCAGCATCGCGAGCACCGAGCATGCCCTCTCGGTCCACCATGATCAAGACTTGTGTGATGCCTTCGTTGGTGCATCGGGTATTCATTTCCTTCAAATAGGCTAAATCCTGCGCTTTGTCAAAAAAGAATTGGTTGACATATTCGACCGCATGGATACCGTGCTTTTTTGCTGTTAGCGCAAAATCGAGGTGATCCAGCTTCTTGGAAAAAAGTAGGGTATTTACGGACCACTCGGCTAGGGAGATCTTAAAGGGAAGGTCTGCGCCAGGTCGGGCAAAACTGAAGGAGGGGAGACCAAGTCCTAGGGCCGCGGTGGCAAGTCCTGTGGTTTTGAGAAAATTTCTTCTACTAGTCATGGGATTAGATTGGGTTTGAAAATGATAGAGAGGTTGAGGGCCTATGGGGATTACATCTCCCATCCTGGACGGTACGTTCTGCTCAGGAAGACGTTGGCCTGTACATCGTTTGTTATTTGAATTTTTTCGGGGTCAAAATCTATTTTTTTGCCTATTCTCAGCGCAATGGCTCCCAAGTTGATCGTATCGGTAATGCATTGCGCACGGGTAAAGCTACCGGAAGTTTGCTTTTTTTCAAGCATGGCATCCACCCAAATGTCGGATTTTCGATCTACGGCAGCCGAATTGATGCGTTCTGCATCGCGGCCTTGCATGGCAGATCCTTCTGGGAGCAGCACGGGATTTTCTCCACGGAAGCCTCCTAAAATCTTTCCTTTGCTGCCGACTAGCAGCAGCCCTTCTTCAGGAATGTCTTTTCCTTCCGACTCGAGTTCTTCGCAAGCAAAGGGCTTCATGCCCCCATCGTACCAGAAGAGGTCAAAGGCTGGAAGAGCCGCTTGCTGTGGAAACTTCCATTTGATCATGCAGCTGGCCGGAAAGGCTACTTCATTTTTTACCCATTGGTAGACCTGATTGACTTCTTCGCGCGTGGTAGTGCCGTAGGCTCGGACAGAAACGGGGCTGCGGTCAATGCCCAAGGTTTCAAATAAGGGGAAAAGGCTGTAATGCCCCATGTCGGCGATGGATCCTCCGCCAAACTCGTACCAGCCACGGAATACGTTGTGCGTGTATTGCTTGTGGTAGGGCATGTCTGGAACGGGTCCAAGCCACAAATCCCAATTGAATCCTTCCGGAATTGTTTGTGCCTCGCTAGGACGCTTGGTCCATTGCTGCCACACCGGGCGGTAAGACCAGTTGTGGATTTCTTGCAGGTCACCGATCAAGCCTGCATCCATCCAGGCTTTGATCTGTCGGTATTCGGGGCGATCCGTCCAGGCAAGGAGGTGGCTGACTACGCCTGATTCGCTCGCTTTTTGAATGACTTTTCTGCCCTCTAGAAGCCGATTGGCAATGGGCTTGTGGGTGACCACATGTATTTTTTTGCCCATGGCCGCCAGCGCAATCGGCGCGTGGGTATGGTCTGGGGTCATGATTTTGATCGCGTCGATGCCTTTTTCCTGATCTATGAGTTCTCGGTAATCCTCGTAACTCGCACAGCCCTTGTATCGCCCTGAGGGCTTGTTTATGGCGTAGTATTTTTCAACATATTCTTGTCCGATTTCTCTGCCTCCAGGGATGCCTGGCTTTCCTTCCCACCAGGAAATGTCTCCCAGGGTTTTTCGGATGTCGTTTCGGATTCCGTAAGGGGACCAATCGATGTAGTCGGTGGAGAATTTATTTACATCGCAAACGGCGACGAGACGAATTTTGGGATTTTTCAAGAGCTCCCCCATTTCGCGCAGTCCTTGCGTACCGCAACCGATATTGGCAACGGTAAGTTGGTCGGAAGGAGGAACATGTCCCGTGCCGGCGATGAC
This sequence comes from Spirosoma fluviale, assembly GCA_945901615.1. GTDB lineage: Bacteria > Bacteroidota > Bacteroidia > Cytophagales > Cyclobacteriaceae > Algoriphagus. The sequence goes on along the minus strand of CAMDLI010000076.1, from coordinate 5,448 downwards.
GGAGGAGGGGACGATGGAGATGGTGGCCGCGATTGTGGCCGCGGTACTAATAAATTCCCGGCGATTGAGTTTATCGGTTGGAGACATACCTGGTTCTGAAAAGTTGGAACTTTAAATTAAACAAAACCAGGGATTTAAGAAGGGGCCGATTGGAAATTTTACACCAAAGGGTGAAATTTTCAACTCTGGATTTCCAGCATAAGCATGCCTTACTTCACTTCAAATACCGCCGATTCCCAAGGGCCGAGGACCAGGTCGATGTGCGCACCTTGTGCATCTACGCGAAGTTGGGTGGTTTTCTTCCCAAATAGGGCTTCTTGAATTTCTCGATTTCCTAGCTTCAGGTTCCAGGCTTTCAAGAGTTCGGGAGACAGGTGTAGGACGGTATTTACAGACTGAGTTTCGTCAAAATTGGTCACGACGAGCAACTTCTGCTCGGCATCCCAGCGGGCGTAGGCAAAGGTTTTGTCGGTGTAGGCTGGATTTTTGGACCTGTTGTAGCGGTGCAGGTCCTGATAAGCTCCCATCAGCGCGGAGCTGTTCCGTGTAAAATTGAGTACTTCCGAATAGTAGTTGCGCAGCGCTTTTTCGTTATCGGAGAGTTGCCCTCCATCAAACTTCCCTCCATTGACCCACTTCTGGTGCTGTGGAACGCTAATGTAATCAAACATGGAAGTGCGGCTGGGTTGGCCAAAGCCAGCCATCTCTGCACCTGGCTCACCCACTTCCTGACCAAAGTAAATCATCGTCGGTGCCGTCGTGCTGGTAGCAGACACCACCATAGCCGGTAGCGCCTTCCAAGGATTGCCCGCAAATTCGGGACTTGCGATGCGCTGCTCGTCGTGATTTTCTAGAAAGTGCAGCATGTGGTGCTCCACATCGGATAGCCCTTCGAGAATGGGAACCAGATTGTCGGTAGAGCCATGGCCTTGCATGATGTGCTTGAGTGTATCGTACAACTCTACCTTGTCGTAGAGGTAGTCCATCTTGCCCTTGTGGATGTAGTCTCGGTAGAGGCTTGGATTGTATACCTCCGCCAACAAAAAGGCCTTGGGGTTTGTCTTTTTGATGTGGGAGTTGAGGTAGGACCAAAACTCCACAGGCACCATCTCCGCCATGTCAAAGCGGAAGCCATCGACCCCCTTGCTCAACCAAAACTGGGTGATGTCCTTAAACTTGATCCAGGAATCAGGCACTTCTTTCCCTTGCCAAAAGGCGTAATGCGCTTGAATATCAAGTGTGGAGGCTTCCTTTGGAAGGGCTACAAAGTCCTTCATCCCATCTGGGCTGACCCCATAGTTGACCTTTACGGTCTCGTACCAATCGTAAAAATCGGGCTGTGCGAGTCGGGAACCATTGCCGGTCCACTTGGCTGGAAACTCCTCAAACTTTCCATCGCTCAAGGGATGTGCCGCTCCGCCCAAGGGCTGGTAGCCATTTTTGGGAGCTGGTACTTGGAAGGCCTTGCCCGGCAGGTAGTAGAAGTTGTTATTCTTCGCGTAAGCCACATTGGTATCGTCTTTCGCACCAAAGTCTTGGACGCCTGCTGGGTTATTTTTCCCTTCGTAATGACGGGATACATGGTTGGGAACAATGTCGATGATCACCTTCATGCCCTGCTTGTGGGTACGGGCAATGAGCGCTTCAAACTCTTCCATTCTGCGCGTCACATCCACCGCCAAGTCTGGGTTGACCTGGTAGTAATCGCGTACCGCGTAGGGGGAGCCTGCTCTCCCCTTGATCACATCTGGATCGTCAGAGGTTAGGCCGATTTCTGGAAAATCTCCAATCACCCCATGGTGGGGAACCCCGGTGTACCAGATGTGGGACACGCCCAATTTTTTGATTTCCGCCAAGGCGGTGTCGGTAAAGTCGTTAAACTTTCCTACTCCATTTTGTTCTTTGGTGCCCCAAGGAATGTTGCTGGTATTCGTATTCCCGAAAAGTCGAGTAAAGACCTGATAAACGATAATTTTCTTGGGCGGCATGGCGATTGGATCTGCAGGTTTGGGAGTTTGGCTGGAAAATAGGGTCAAGGCCAAGAGGGCAGGGAGAACTATTTTTTTCATCAACTTATCGAGTCAGGCGGTACAATAAAATTGTATTTCGTTTGATCAAGGCAGGAAATTGCTTCATGTTGATGGTTTCTCCAGGAGCATGGGCTCCAGAGCCGGATGCACCTAGGCCATCCAAACTGTCCATAAAGGAGGATACAAAGGAGATGTCTCCCGCGCCACGGCTACCCGGATCTCCTGGCTTCACTGGACCGTAGCCCAGGTCTTGGCTAACTTGACTAAGGGTTTCGGCTAGGGCATAGTTGCCCGGGGTAGGCTCCATGGAAGGAAGGCCATCGGAGAAGGTGATTTCTGCATCGGTTTGGTGCAGGTTTTTGGCGACAATTTCTCGCATTTTGGCGCGTGCCGCCTCTTTTTGTGCTTCACCCAAAAAGCGTAAATCTCCAGTGACGATGGTTTCACGTGCCACAATATTGGTTTTCCCAAGGGAACTGCCGGCACCAGTACTCGAGTTGATATTCACATCCGATCCGCCGACGATTTGGCCTGGGTTGAAGGTTAAGTACTTCTCACCGGCGAGGGCTTCGCGAAATTCATTCAGGATGCGTGCCGCTTCGTAGATGGCTCCATAGCCAGCATTTTGACCAAATACCCCACTGGAATGTCCTTGCTTTCCTGTGGTCTTAAGTGTCCAGCCAGAAGCTCCTCGGCGCGCCACGGTGGCTCCGCCAAAACCTTGGGCAGTTTCGTAGGCCAAGGCAAGGTCATGCGTTTTGGCTCTGGCGATGAAATCCTGTCTGGATAAGGTTCCATTGCCTGTGCTTTCCTCATCTCCATTGAAATACACGGTGATGGTTCGATCTTTCAAGAGACCCAGTTCATGCATGGCCTTGAGGCTGGCAAGCACCAACACATCGCCCCCCTTCATGTCGTTGGCTCCTTGGCCTGTGGCCGTGCTGTCGTTGAGCCAGGTGAAGGGGGTAAAGGGCATGTCTTTTTCAAACACGGTATCCAAGTGACCGATGAGGAAGAGTTTTTTTCCTTTGCTGCCTTTGCGGGTAGCCACAAAATGTCCCGCACGTTTTACTTCTGCGGGTACGTCTACCCACTCGGTTTGAAATCCGATTTTTTGAAATTCCCGTTCAAAAACGCGACCCACTTCTCGCACGCCTTCTAGGTTGAGGGAACCCGAATTGATGTTGATGACCTCCTCCAAGAGCGCTACCGTTTCTTGGTAATTTTTGTCGATGCGCTCGATCAATTTTTTCTCATCCTTGCTCAATTGCTGCTGGGCGAAGGAAAAGAGTGGCGTAGATACCAGAAGAAGGGCGAAAAAAAAGCGTTTCATGGGATGGGGATTAGGGGAACTTGTGAAGGACTAAAGTTAGTAAACCGACAGGGAATTGCCAGAAGGAATGTGGTTGACCGGGACGCCAGGGACATGAGTTTGCAACCAGTTTTTTACAAATTCTGAGCCTCCTTCTTCGCTGGCTGAGTGGCCGATTTCGACCATGGAAAGTTTCATGCCGAGTTCATTAGCCGTCTTGACGTATTCGGGAGTTTCCCACTCGTTGGATTCCCCACAAATCAACACATCGGGACGGTGCTCCTGAATGCGGGTGATTTGCGTTTTTCCTCCTACAGCTCCAGGAAGAAGAAGTACCTTGGAGACCCGTTGGTTCAGGTCCCCAACATAGCGCATGGCGGGCACCTGCATGCGGGTTTTGATGTGGTCGATGACCGCCTTCAAATTGGTAGTAGGAATCTGCAAAATCGGACTTCCAGGCGTATAGTAGTCCTTCCATCCCAGTTCTTCCACTACCCCTATCCGCACTCCATCGTCTTGCATGCGGTGCACGTAGTCGTGATTTCTCCAGATGGTCAACTGGTGTTTGGCCAGTAGGTCGTACTTGCCACGGAAGACGGGATCATTTTGCAGGTAGTCGGTTTCGTCCTGACCCGAGTAAAAGGTCGGTTCGTGGGGAATAATGAGGTTGGCCTTCAACTCCACCGCCTTTTTGATGATCTCGATGCTGGGAAACATGGTGGTGACGATCCCAGTGACTACGGTGTCTCTGGAACCAATCTTGATTGTGTCCACCGTCTGTGCAAAGGGAGCCTTGGGTACTTGAGAAATAAATAAGTCCATGATCTCGCCTACGGTCCAGGATTTTTGGAGGGGGCTAGCCCAACCCGAAAAGGGATTCGCAAGGAGGCCCGCACCAAGGAGGGCTCCCGATTGCAGAAGGAATTGCCGACGAGGGGTAGATTTTTTCATATCAAAGAAAAATTGGAGGTTGGTTTGGATCGCAGTAGTTGGGATTACTCGACAGTTACATCGGTTAGCCAGATGAAGCGCTTGCCTTCGGCATCCTTGTGCTCCAAACTGAGTTGAATCGGGCCAAAGGCCGCTGCCTTCTCCCAGGTCCAGGTACGTCCTTCGGGAGCATTCCCTTTGCGGAAGGTCCATTCCAAGATTTGATTTTCCTTGTTCAAGTACAGATCGTAGGCATCTCCTGGCGTATATCCGCCCTCAGCACTGTAGAGAATGCTGAGTTTGGTGCTAGGGAGTCCCTGAATCGGGGAGGTCGCATTTTCAAGTACCTCGTAGGTGTATCCAGTATCCCAGGCCAACTGGAAAGGCATCATGGCCCAGTACTTGTCATTGATAAATGCCCCGTCCTGCTTCGGTAGGGAATCTGCCACTAGGCTGTAGGTAAAGCTGGTGTCTGCACCAGAATAGGATACAGTGCTGTCTTGGATATTCCATTTCCAAGTTCGGGAGGCTACGGTCACTGAGTCGCGCTGCACATTCCAGGTGTAGCCGATTGACTTGACCTGGCCCCAATTTTCAAAGCCATAGGCCTTGGCCACTTGCATGGGGAGGGTCTCAGGGAGGGTGTCTTTCTGCTGACAGGAAGCAAAAAAACCCAGGAGGAGAAAGCTGAATAGTGTTAGATTTTTCATGATAAAGTAAGGATAAGAATCAGGAAGAGGATTTGGATAGCCAATTTTTGAATTTTTTATATTCCAGGTATTGTGCCAAAGGTTGGAGGAAAAAAAGAAATCGATTCAAGAACAGGAGACTTCGAAAGAGGCTGGAGGGGAAAATTTTCTTTTTCCCTTTGGCAACACCCATTAGCATGGCTGTGGCTACCTCTCTAGGAGATTGAATTGGAAATGCTTTTGGAATATCGGTTCCTGCAGCATCAAAAAAGGAGGTAGCGGTAGCGATCGGAAATACAAGGGTCAACCAATCTCCTGCCCGCTCCGCCCAGAGCGATTCGGCCCATTGGAGGATTGCGGCTTTGGTGCTGCCGTATAGGCTGTAACCTGGAATGGCCCAATGTGCGATGGCCGAACAAGTGATTACATGCCGGAGGGAATGGCTGGGAAAAGCGCGTTTTAAGGCCAGCCCAAGTTGGATGGGGGA
>CAMDLI010000075.1 GCA_945901615.1 Spirosoma fluviale | reverse complement strand
CCACCAATGATCACATCACCTACCCGTACCGGAATAGTTACTCTCCGTGAATACTGGGTTAAACTGTTGCAATAACCACCTTCAAAAGGCTTCAATTGAGATTCCATAGCTTAAATATCTCCTAGTTGGGGACGAATAATTAGTTCTTCTACAACAGCACCTGGGGAAAGGTTATACGCTCCCCAAACTGAATCTGCCACATCCTCCGCATTCACGAAACGAGTGGCGGGCAAATCCACTCCTGCCCATGCATCGGTTAGGGTAGCCCCTGGTAAAATCGAGGTCACTTTGACTTGATGCGGTTTGAATTCCTCACGGAAACACTTCGTCATGCCTAACATCGCCCACTTGGACACGGAGTAGCTCCCTCCATTGGCATAAGCGGTAATGCCAGCAATGGATCCAATACTAAAAATATGCCCAGATCTGCGTTGTATTAGCTCTTTGGCAAATGCTCGAGTCAGGTAATACGCGGAATAAAGGTTGGTATCCATCAGAAACTCCAAGTTTCCATCTGGCTCCTCATGAAGGGATCCTGGCAAGAAAATTCCAGTATTGTGAACAATCACATCTGGAATGCCTTTGGATTTTACCGCTTCCGCAAAGGTTAAAACTTCCTCTTTCTTGGAAAGATCTGCCACATGGCTGCTTACAGAAATTCCAGGGTAGGCTTGTTCCAAGGACTGCGTCAATGCAAGTAAATCTTGCCCATTTCGAGAACAGGTAAAAATATCAAAACCTTCCTTGGCAAATCGTTCGACAATAGCCCTTCCGATTCCTTTCGTGCCTCCACTCACTAGGATGCTTTTCTTCATTTGTTTCGTTGCTTAATAGTTAGTGTAACAACTATTTACTTCAGACAAAGTTACATTTTTTTATGAATTGATTTAATCTGAAATAACGAATGACTTTAGAAGGATTTTTCTTTGAGCAGTACCAATCCGCTTCACTCCTATAGGCTAAGAATTAGCTTTGGCCAAAGGAAAGGTCAGGAAAAAAGTAGTTCCCTTGCCCACTTCAGTTTCATACCAGATTTTACCTCCAGCGGTTTCCACACCACTTTTTGCTATTGCAAGACCAAGTCCAGAACCCTGGCTCTTGGTACTAAAGTTGGGAATAAAGATTTTGTCCCGAAGTTCTAGAGGAATCCCCTTCCCATTATCCGAAATCTCCAAAAATACAGCACGATCTGTTAGCCAGAGCCAAATCCGAATATGCGGCTTTTTCCCAGGCTCTACTGCCTGCATGCCATTGATAATTAAGTTGGAGATCACTCGGCCAAAAAGTTTGTCATCACCCAAAATTGAGATTTGATCGGTGAAGGAATCGTCTTGGAATTCCAACTCTATCCGCTTATCGGTTTTAAATAGCTCCAGCACCTTAGACAACACCTCCTTAAAGTTCATCAATTCATTATTGGGCAAAGGCATCTTTGCAAAAGTGGAAAATGAAGAAGCAATTCCACTCAAGGCATCCACCTGATGAATTAAGGTTTCGAGCGACTTTTTCAGTTTATCCACATCCTCCAATTTTCCTTCCCGCTCCAAACGAAGTAAATGTTGTAAGGTAAGCTTCATTGGAGTAAGTGGATTCTTGATCTCATGGGCCACTTGCTTGGCCATCTCTCGCCAAGCTGATTCCTTTTCAGTTGAGGCCAGCACCTTTTTACTTGCTTCCAACTTGGAGAGCATTTGGTTGTACTCATTCACTAATAGCCCAATTTCATCCTTGGAGGACCAGTACATCGGCTCGTTATTTTCAAGATTAGTCACCTTGAGTTTTTGGGTAAGCAAGCGAAAGGGTAACGTCAAGTTTTTGGTAACCAAAAAGGAGATGATCAAAAACAGAATAAAAATCACCACAAAGGCATTGAAAACATTACCCAAAACATCAGAGGTGAGGGAATTGAGTTCTTCTTCAGACTCGAAAAAAGGAATCGCCAACACTGCATTGATGGAGGCGTTGGACTGGGAAGGAATTGCCAAATACACTGTTTGGTACCTGAGCATTCCAACCTGTTCTTCCAAAAGGGCCTCCACAGCTTTGCCTTCCACCAATGCTGCCATTGCTCCAGGATGCATGCGGTTGGATAAAAGCTTCTTTTCGAAAATAGTAATTCGACTTGAAGTCACTAAGGACCCTTCCTTTCCATACAAGTGGATATCTGTGCCCACGGTGGTTGCAAGTGCATTAATTTCTTCACTGAGCGCATCACGATCTACTTCTTCTAAGGTTTGACCTCCAAAAAATCGGACTAAATTCCCCTTAATTAAGGTGGCTTTTTGAAGGTACTGTCCATTCAGGTCCTCCTTGTAACTTTGAGAAAGTAAGCCGGTGGTAATGATTGAAATGATAAGAATCGGAAAGAAAAAGGCAAAATTCAGGTAGAGTTGAAGCTTTGTGGAGTAGTTGAATTCAAACTTTCGGTATCCTTGCATCAGCACACTTCCCAGGATGGAAAGAAAAGTGAGAAAAACAAAGACCACAAAAAACAGCGAAAGGGTCCCAAAAAACTGTTTCACCGAAATGACCGGAGAAGACAAAACCCAGAGTTCTTCCCCATTTTTTATCCCCAGATGCTGGTAGCCCAAGGACTCAACTCCCACATCAAGCAAGGCAGGATTTTGCAACATCAATCCAATCTCCTCCTGCTGGTAGTTGAAGCTGCCCGAACTTCGGATTAGTTCTCCTTCTTTAAATACCCCATAATCAAAAGGGTCGGTCTTCAATTTTTCAGCATACTTCTCATCCAAAAGTAAACTTGGATAGGCGTTGCCAGATTGAATGCGCAGTTGATCAAACTCTAAATAGAGTGTTCCTAATCCAAGTCCAGCCTTGTTCATCGGAACAAAGGCTACAAATTTACTTTCCCTTCCACCCGCTGAGTCTTGTACATAATATAAATTAGGTACCTGAGTCGCGTAGTCGCTCTTGACAAATTCTTGCTGCAATTCCTGCAAGGACTCCCCCTCCAAACGTCCTCCAATTTGCTTGGCCGAAGGCGAAAAAATACGGATTACCACTTCGAATTGATCGAAATAATTGTCCAAATAAATTTTTCTGATTTTACTCACTACCGGATCCTTGGAGAGCAGAGGGTCTGCCAAACGATTCTGAATAAAAAGATCGTTTTTGAGCCTAGAAAAAATGTCTTCTAAAATCAAGGCCGTTCGTCCTTCGGAGGCCAACAGCTGCTGATTGGCAAAAGCAACTTTGGACTGTGCCAGTCGATCCGCAGAAGATTGGTAGCTACTTGCCGCCACTATGCTTGCAGCAATAAGGCTAGCATAAAAAAGCGTCAAGAAGGTTTCTAAACCTAAACGGTACACATTGGCAACTAGGTCAAACCTAATTATAGAAAATAGAAACAGGAAGTGGACCAAACCTGCTACCCCAAACCAACTATTCCAAAAAAAGAAAATTAGCGTACAAACCCCTGCCACCACAAGTAAGGTTCGGTACACTAAACGCTTACTTGAGCCCCCACGGATAAATAAATTGAGTAAGGTAAAACTCAGAAATACATAAGCTGCTGCCCAGAGAAAAACAATCAAAAAGCTGCTACCCACCAGTTGATCAAAGCTTGGGATCGATGAGATATCCAAACTCCATGATGCGCGACGCACTAAATCCCGGACAATCGCCCAGAGGCCCAAAAAAAACAAAGTAGAAATCGCAAAGGCCAAAAGAAGTAATCCTTCCTCTCGAACCCGAAGCCGCCAATTGGAAAATTTTTCCAAAATGGATTTGGAGGAAAGCTCGTAAACCAATAAGCCTAAAATGAGCACGATGCAACCCGTATGCAGCAACAGATCCCCTAGGCTAGGCACCAACCAGGAAGAGCTGTATGCCTTTGGATCAAAAAGCAATAGATCTAAGTAGTCTTGCGGAAATCTGAATGCCAACATGCCCGCTCGAATCACCAAAAGAATAAAAAAACCATAGCCTATGGCCTGCCATACTTGTCCTTTTCTCCATTTTTTTCTCAAAAAAATAAAACTGAGAAATGCATAGAGCAAAAAGATGGAAAAACTAAAAATCAACAAGGGAGTGGTCCATGTTTTCCCCACAGAAACAAACCCTACTTGAAAGTCAATCCCAAATAATGGTTGACCGCTGGAGGATTTGACCTGGAAGGCTCCTTCGGTTGCATTGGGATAAAGCGTAAATAACGAATTCCCAAATACCTCGGGGTTAGGCCCCATCACCACATATTCATTTTTAATATCCCCAGACCACACCAAGCGAAAAGCTTGAATGAAAAAACCGGCCCCCTCTTTCGGCGATATCTTTTGAAGCTTTAGTAAAAAAGTGCCAGATGGTGACTCATGGACTTGAAATTCTCGCGCTAAATCCAAGTTGGAAAAATCCAAGCTGAAATCATTGGTAGACCAATACTGAAGCTCTTTTTGAGGGTTAACAATAAAAAAAGGATAGCTGTAGGCCTCGCTACTTACGCGGTCAAAACTCAAAGAGTCTTGACCAGTACCCAAGCGTTGGAAAAGTTCGAAATCTAGGTTAAATGCTACTTCTACCGCATGAATTTTCTTCTCAATAGCCTGAATGTAGGTTTCCTCTTGACTTTTTTGATAAACAAAAAAATTCAAAATGAGGACTACAGGCAGAAGAAGTACGCTTCCAAAAAGAAGAATACTGCGGATAGAAAGCTTCATGAAGACTAAAAATAAAAAAGCAAAGTCTGGTATCAAACTTTGCCGAATAGTATTAGCGTGGTTGGAGTTTCGCCTTCTTCTTTTTGGAAGATCTGTACCAGAGGTAACCAAGGATTCCTGCCATTAAATAGGGCATCACCACGAGATATAATATCCCATTGTTGAGTCCGGCACCAATGGAAGTATCCCCATTGCTCACGTTGTTTTCAACGGATGCCCTACACATGGCACATTGTGCAGACGCCGCAAGGGCACTAAAGAAACTCGCTGCAAGTAGAACTAAGATTTTGAATTTCATGTATTCTCCTGTATTTGAAAGGGTACTACAGATTTTAGAAAGTCTGGGTATAATAGGGAGCGATCATAAGGTAAACAATCACGCCTGTAATGGATACGTACAACCAAATGGGATAGGCATACTTGACCACTTTGCGGTGTTTGTCTCGCTGATTGGTATATCCATAGTAATAGGCAAACAAGATGGGGAATAGTGCCACCGCCGCAAAGAGGATATGGGTAATCAACAAGAAATAGTAAACGATGCGAATCGCCCCTTCACCGCCAAAAGGAGTACTCTCTGCAGCACCATGGTAGATCACATAGGACACCAGAAATATGGCTCCCAAAACAAAAGCAACCGTCATCGTTGCCCCATGCAAATTGTACTTCTTCTGCTTGATAAACACCAATGCCAAAATCAAGGCCACAGAAGCGGCAGAATTGATAATTGCATTCAGGTGAGGTAGAAAATAGACCCACCCACCTAGAGAGGTGATTTTAGTAGGCATAAATAAAAGAACAGCCACTGCCAGAGGAATGGCAATAGAGATGCCGATAATCCAATTTTTGACCTTTGCTTCCTGCGGAGCCAAATTCGCTGTATTAGTCTTTTCCATAAAGTAAAATTTTCGTTTCCAAAATCAGCAAATCCACCCCTTCTCGAGTAGTTCCACTGTAATAGCCCCGGATTCGCCCTTCGTCGTCAATCAATATAAATTTATCACTATGCACAAAATCATCTGGCACTCCATTGCCATCCAAAGCAGGCAGCACAAATCCACAACGTGCCAATTGAAAGGTTTCTTCCTTTGACCCAGTAAGGAAATTCCATTTCCCAGGAATAGCATGATATTCCTCCGCATATTCCTTTAGGACTTGTGGGGTGTCATAGGTTGGGTCAAGGCTAATAGACATGATTTGCACTTGTGATTCATCTCGGAAATGGTCATTTACGCGCTCCATCTCCTTAGACATCACTGGACAAATACTTGGGCAGGAAGTGAAAAAGAAATCTACAATTGTGATTTTTCCTTGCATTTGCGCCCTTCCCATCGGCTTCCCATCCTGATTGGTGAAGGAAAAATCGGGAATGTAATGTTGCGTGCTATCCGTCACTGGACATTCCTGAAATGGATTGTCCACCCCAGTTTGAAAAAGGATAGGAATATTGTATTCGTTTTTTCCAAAGCCCTTCAAAAACAAGAAGATCAATATTGGAATTAACAAAATACAGACCAGGACAAAGCCTTGAAGAATTCGTAAACTTCGCATAGTAAGTGTATAACAAAAAAGAAGGTTGAAGTGATTCACTCCAACCTAATTTTTTTTTAAGAATTAATTTTCTACCAGCGCATCATAAAGATGTCCGATCCTTCCTTAATCAAGGTGATTACCAGCCAAACCAAAAAAATCAGTGGGACAATGATGGCATAAAACAGAGGCTTTGCCTCGTCACCTAAGTGCATAAAGGTCATCATGATGTATTTAGCCTTCCAAATGGTCAGGATAATAAATAGAGAGTACAATAAAATACCTCTATCCATGGTAAAAGCCATCACGAATTCTGCCAAGGTAATCGCCAAAAGAATACCTGCTGTTTTCCAGATTTTTTTTATTTTTTCCTCGTTTCTAGGAGTTACCTGAAGCGTAGATTTAGTGTCTTGAACTTCCATATTGCGCGAATTGAATTGCTTAGATCAAATAAAACAAGGTAAATACAAATACCCAAACCAAATCTACGAAGTGCCAGTAGAGACCAATTTTCTCTACCATCTCGTAATGGCCTCTCTTGTCATAAATTCCTACTGCAGCTTGGTAAAAGCAAAGGAACAACAAGAAAACCCCAATCGTTACGTGGAAACCATGGAATCCAGTAATGAAGAAAAATAGCTGAGCAAAAGATGCAGGACCATATTCGTTAACCATCAAGTTGGCACCAAAAACAGTCTCTGTGACATTTTGACCTAAACCATTTACAAAGCTGAGGAGTGAACCATTATCAGTACCATGGATGAAGTGAGACCACTCCCAAGCCTGGCAACTCAAGAAGGTAATTCCTCCAAGCAGTGTCCACAGCATCCACTTTACCACATCATTTCTATCATTTCGGTGACCTGCTTCTACAGCCAATACCATGGTTACCGAACTAGCAATCAAGACAAAGGTCATAATCCCCACAAATATTAGTGGAGCATGCACTCCATGTAGGAATGGAAGCGCCTCAAAAACCAATTCAGGGACAGGCCAGTACTCGTTGGAACCTGTGAAGGTTTCCGCAGCCCCCGCATAAGCAGGATAGCTGACACGAATAGCCAGGTAGGTGATTAGAAAAGCAGCAAAGGTGAAGATGTCAGAGAGTAGGAAAAACCACATCATGAGTTTTCCATAACTAGCCTTCAGGGGTTCATTTCCTCCTCCCCAAACGCCTCTTTTCGAACTTACTTCAATAGCAGTAGAATGCGCAGACATAGGTAATTTTTTGTGCTGGGTTAACTTTAATGATTCAAAAGCAAAAATAGAAATAAATACAACCACAAACCTCCTAAAAAATGCCAATAAGTAGTTGCCATTTCTAGGGTATTTAGTGCTTGTGAATGCACCTTATATCTAAAGGTCGAAATTAATACAATAATCAGAAAAATCACACCGCTGATCAAATGAACCGCGTGCAATCCGGTAAAAACATACAAAAAAGATCCTGCTGGATTCCCTACAAAAAATACTTCCCGATCCACCAATGCTACCCAACTATACCATTGGCCTACCAGAAAAGCAATACCCAACAACACCGTCAATACCATCCAAATCCGTAAGCCAAGAAAATTATCCTTTTTAGCAGCAAAATAAGCTGCTTGAACGCATATTGAACTGAGCACAACAATTCCAGAAGTAATCCAAAAGATCTCTGGCAACTCGTACTCCAGCCAATTACCCTCAGCCTGACGGACGATATACGCACTTGTAAGCGCTGCAAACACCATCAAGACAGTCACCAAAAAGAGCCAAAGCGCAAACTTCTTTGGATGCATGCTGATAGGCTGCTCGACAATATCTATGTATTTTAATTCACTCTCCATGACTTAAGGCATTTTATCTAACAAATACGCAATCTGCACTACTGGCAAATAAATAAAGGATCCGAACATGATTTTTAAAGCTGACTTTCGAGAACAATCCCGCATCAGCGAAAAGGTTTGAGCCAAAAACAGAACCCCACATACTGTGGCAACAATACCTGAATTCAACCCCACCAAACCGAAATAGCTAGGCAATAGTCCCAATGGCAACAAGAATAGGGTGTAGATCATAATCTGAATCGCAGTGTTCAAATCCTGCCCTCCCCCACTTGGAAGCAACTTAAATCCAGCTCGCTTGTAATCCTCATCACTCACCCAAGCAATCGCCCAGAAATGTGGAAACTGCCAAACAAATTGAATTCCAAAAATAATCAACGCCTCATAGGTAATCGATCCTGTAGCAGCAGTCCATCCCAGCAAAGGAGGCATCGCACCAGGAATAGCTCCTACAAAAACAGCAATCGGACCCACACGCTTGAGTGGAGTGTAGGCAAATACATAAAGTAACATGCTCAAAATCCCCAAGCCAGTAGTCAATGGATTGGTGAAAATCCAAAGTAAACTAATTCCTAAAAGCGCCACAAAACCAGTAAACCAATAAGCCTCCTGCAAGGAAATAAGCTGCAGGGGAAGCGGTCGATTCTGGGTCCGCTTCATCAACTTATCCAAATCGCGCTCCATAATCTCATTGGCAGCACCAGCAGCCCCTGAAATTAAGAAGCCACCTAAAGTTAAACCGATAAAACCAGGCCAACCGAAAACACCACGGTCTCCAAGTATATAGCCGAAGACAGCAGAAAAAGTCACCAAAGCAGAAAGTCGAAACTTGATCAAATCAGAATAGGCCGCAAGCCTACCTCGGATTAAAAATAGCAAGCTGCTTGATGTCACATCAACTGAGCTCATAGCTGCTGAATAAGTTTAGGGTTAGATTGTTCCTTCAATTGAAGTAGTAGAATAAATTGAACTCCTAAGATCATGGAGCCGAAAAGCAAATGGACAGGCTGTAAGTAGGCAGGTATACCAAAATACGCCATCCCCATGCCAGAAATGATCTCAAGTACTAAAAGCAACAAAAGCGCCTGATTCCAGTAGGTTAAAGAGCTGTGGCGAGTTGAAAATTTAAATGCCCACACAAAATACAGGACATGCAAAGCCAATAGCACTAAAGAGAAAGAACGATGCACTAGGAATACCAAGCCCACTTTTCCAACCCATTCCTCACGAAGCATATTTCCCATAGCAAATGAAACGCGATCTATTCCTTCTCTAACTTGTGTACCCAGGACTACCTGAATCAACATCAATATACTTGCGGCTAAAAGCAAGCCAAAGATTTTTTTCGGCATTGGACTCGTAATTTGATTCGTTGCAAGCAAGCGAGCAGCTCTGCGATGACTATACAAAAGCACCGCAACCAAAGCCAAAGCTAGAAGCATGTGCACCGTAATCATCCAAGCCAGTAAATTAGTAGAAACCACGATAGATCCAATCCAACCAGTAAACGCCACTAGAACAAGGGATAGAAACGCCGTGATTGCAATCCATTTATCCTGTGACCAAAGTGAAAATGATTTTACCAAAGTCGCTAGAATTAGAAGACCAATTACCACTCCGATAAGCCGATTGATGTATTCAATCCAGGTTTTGGTGGCATTGAACTCTTCCTCAATTTGAATGGACTTGTCATTGGCTAGTTGATTAGCAGTTTCTTTAAAGCCCAACTTGGACAAAGTCGCTACAAATCGTTCGTTTTTTGCAAGCCTTTTTTCGAGGTAAATCTCTTGGTAATTAACTGGAAGTTGGTTCACTGATGTGGGGGGAATGACTGAACCAAAGCACTTCGGCCAGTCGGGACAACCCATACCTGAACCCGTACTTCTCACAATGCCTCCTACCAGAATTAGAAAATAAACAGCTACCACAGTGATGCCTGAGAGGCGGCGGTAGCTGTTTACTTTATTTTTAGTGCTTTGAGCCATTCGCCGCTAAAAGCTCTGCCTCATCCTTCATGATTTCCAACTCTAATTTCACTTGCTCTTGCTCATGTGGAAGATTAGATTCAAGCGTTTGGGACAATGGAATGTGCTGAGGGATAAAATCTTCAGCTGCACCCGGCTTAGAGTAGTCGTATGGCCAACGGTATACAGTAGGAATCTCTCCAGGCCAGTTGCCATGTCCAGGATGCAAAGGAGTAGTCCACTCCAAGGTGTTAGAGCTCCAAGGATTGAGTGTCGCTTTTCTTCCTCTATACATGCTGTAAAAGAAGTTGAACAAGAAGATCGCCTGCGCAGAAAAAGTGATAATCGCAGCTACCGATACAAACATGTTCAAATCAGTGTACATATTTGCAAATTCATAATTGGTCCAAGAGTAATACCTTCTTGGGAAGCCAGCGATACCAATGTAGTGCATTGGGAAGAAGATCATGTAAACTCCCACAAAGGTGAACCAGAAGTGGATGTATCCCAGCTTGGCATCCATCATACGACCGAACATTTTAGGGAACCAATGATATACACCTGCCATCAAACCGAAGAAAGAGGCGGAACCCATTACCAAGTGGAAGTGAGCGACCACAAAATAGGTGTCGTGCAATTGAATATCAATCGCAGAGTTACCCAAGAATACACCCGTCAAACCTCCAGAAATAAAGAAGGATACGAGACCTATGGAGAATAACATCCCAGGCGTAAAGATCAGGTTACCTCTCCAAAGTGTGGCGAGGTAGTTAAATACTTTCACCGCTGAAGGAACTGCAATAATCAAGGTTAAGAACATGAAGATCGAACCAAGGAATGGATTCATTCCCGATACAAACATGTGGTGAGCCCAAACAATAAAGGATAAAACAGTAATACCCAACAAAGAAACAACCATGGCCTTGTATCCAAAAATTGGCTTACGAGAGTTGGTAGCAATAACTTCTGAGGTAATACCTAAAGCAGGCAACAATACGATATACACTTCAGGGTGTCCGAGGAACCAGAACAAGTGTTGGTAAAGTACTGGGCTACCTCCTGTATTTGGAAGAGCTTCTCCAGCTACATA
>CAMDLI010000074.1 GCA_945901615.1 Spirosoma fluviale | reverse complement strand
TCCATGATCCAAAATCCCTTGGGTGTCGGATTGGCCATGAGTGGCAACTCCGGTAGTGTCACCGATGAAGCACGGATCGGAGGGGAAAACCAATTCCTAATCTATGGGGTGCAGCTGGGATTTTTAGGAATGTTTTTGTACATCCTTCTATTAGGGTTTTCCATAAGCCGGTCTATTCGGGTTTTCAGGCTAACTGAAAACGTCATGACGGCACGAATTGCATTTACAGCTGCGGCGGTGAAAACAGGGCTCTTATTGCCCCTTTTCACATCCAACGCAGAGCTGTTTGCCTACGTAACTTGGATCACCTGGTGGATGGTAGGCTATGCCATGAACGAATACTCCAAAATCAAAAATGAAGAAGCATAGGCCAAAAGTAGTGGTGGATGTATTTTACCTGTATGTGGCACAAACAGGGATCAAGACCTATATAGTTACCCTTTGCGATGAGATTCTCAAAAAAAACAACAGCGATTTTGAGTATATCATCAGCCCCAATTATCAGAAAGTAAAGCAAAATCAGTTCTTTCGAGGAAAAACAGCCAAGTGGAAAAACATCCTTTATCAGCTACTCTATTTCTTCAGAAAACAGGTGGTCTTGCCGATACTCTCTTATTACCACCAAGCGTCGATCGTCTTCAGTCCTGACATTTTAAGTCCGATTTTCGCTAAAGGGAAAAAAGTTTCCGTCGTCCATGACACCTGTTTTTGGGATACCCCTGAACATTACCAACGTCTTTGGCTGAAGTATTACCTCTATTTTTTAGAAAAAGGATTGCAAAAAAATGGGGAGATCATCACGATAACTCATTTTTCTAAAACGCGGCTGCACCAATTGCCTCCATTTAAGTCTATTCCAATTCAAGTGGTTTATCAGGCTTCTGGGCTTTCAGAAAGCTTAGCCCTATCGGATTTGAAATCGACTACACAAGCAGCCTATTTTCTTCATGTCGGGGTATTGGAGAAAAGAAAAAACCTGGGTTTGCTAATCCAGGCATTTGATAAACTTACAAAAATGGAGGGCTATAAAAGCCACCGTTTGGTGTTGGTCGGACAAAGAGGTCCCCGAGAAACTTTAGACGATTACGATCATTTGGTTGAATTGGTCACCACCCTGGGATTGACTGATAAAGTCGATTTCACGGGATATGTAAGCCAAGAGCAATTGGCGTCTTATTTCCAGCATGCGTTGGGCTATGTTTTCCCTTCCACAAATGAAGGCTTTGGATTGCCGGTATTGGAAGCATTCTCGTTTGGGCTGCCCGTCATCATTTCACGACAGGGGGCCTTGATGGAAGTGGCGGGTGATGCTGCTTTGATTTTGGAAAAAAATGAGGAGGAATCACTTTTTCAGTCCATGAAACTTTTGGTAGATGATCCTGAACTAAGAAAGGTGTTGGGAGAAAAAGGGAGAATCAGGTTGCAGGAATTTTCGGCGGAGAAGTTTTTTCTATCTTTAGAACAGGCCTTTAAAGAAATTTTGAAGAGATAGGAGTAGACTTTATCAAAAATGCGTGAATAAATGGTAAGCAAGCCGTCACCTGTTGATTTAAAAGTAGCCATCATGGGCGCCAAAGGCTACCCCTATGTCTATGGGGGCTACGATACCCTGGTGAAAGAATTGGGGGAGCGCTTACAAGCCAGAGGAGTGCAGGTACGGGTCTACAACCACCGATCCTTGTTTCCCAGGCGCCCCCGATTTGTCAATGGCATCGAGTGCATCTATACCCCTGCCCTAGAAAGCAAAAGCCTCACGCAGCTGAGCCATACGTTTTTTTCCATGTTGCACGCCTGCTTTTCGGATGTGGATGTGATTTTCGTAGTCAACTCTGGAAATGGCCCTTTCGGATGGCTTGCTCGGATTTTTGGGAAACCGACAGCCATCAACGTAGATGGCCTCGAATGGCTTCGTCCCAAGTGGAAGGGCTGGGGCGCACGGTACTTTAAGTGGGCCTCCAAGATGGCTACCCGCTCTTTTGACCAGATCATCAACGATTCGGATGAGATGCGAAGAGTATACTTGGAAGAATTTCAGAAAGATTCGGTCGTGATTGCATACGGGGCCAACCCCAAGGAGGATGTTGAGGACAGTCCTTTGCAAACCTGGAATCTCCACTCTCGGGAGTATTACTTGATTGTGGGGCGTTTGATTCCGGACAACAATGCCGACCTGATTATCGAAGGATTCCTTCAATCCAATTCAAACAAGCCCCTCGTCATTGTGGGTGACGCTCCTTTCTCGGATGCCTGGGTCCAACAAGTAAAGAAGCTGGAGGGACCACGCGTCCTGTTTACGGGCTATGTCACCGACCCACTGGTACTTGCTTCACTCTATTCGCATTGTTCCGCGTATTTTCATGGGCATGAATTTGGAGGCACCAACCCGGCCATGCTGAAAGCTTTGGGCTATGGCTGTGCCATTCTAGCCTTAAATACACCCTTCAACCAGGAGATGCTCCAAAACGGAAAGCACGGTTGGTATTTCGAAAAAACGAGTTTGGCGGTACAGCAACTCGTAGAAAAAGCCGAGTCCGGAGCTACCGAACTTCAAGAGTTGCGGCAAACTGCTCGTCAAGGCCTTACTGAAAAGTACTCTTGGGATCGGGTAACAGACCAGTACCTGGAAGTTTTTCACAGGCTAGCCAAGAAATAATCGTTTTTTCACGCTGATTCCAACAGGCAACTAACACAGATCAGCGTTGCCTTTTCTTTTAAAAATCTGCGTGAAATATTTTCCAAAGGTGAATTAACGGAGGAAGCTCCAAGCCAAAATTCGACTCCGCTTATTTCCTTGTCCCATTTCGATTACGCGTTGAGACTTTACTCCTGCTTTTTCAAGTTGTCCCTGGAAGTAGGAGAGATGAGTGCCCTTGGAAACCAATACCGTAAACCAGCCCACCTGGGTTTGAACGGCTACACTCTCCTGAATCATTCGTCCAATAAATCCAATCTCTCCTCCAACTGTCCATAATTCGGTTGCCTGACCCCCAAAATTCAATACTGGATTTGCAGTTGTCAGCCCCTTGAGGTTTTTGATTTTCCGCTTGCTTCCTTGCCGTGCTACTTCAGCAGATTCATGGAAGGGAGGATTACAAATGCATGCCTCAAAAAAATCTTCCGCTTCAACCACCGACTCAAAAATCCGCTGCGCATCTGCCTGGAAGCGCAAGGACACCTTACCCTCCATTCTTGGATTGGCAGCAATAAGCGCTGCAGCATTCGAAAGCGCTTTATGATCAATTTCAGTCCCTACAAAGTTCCATCCAAACAAGGAGGTTCCCAAGATGGGATAAATCAGGTTGGCACCAACACCAAGGTCTAGAATTTGAGTTCCTTCCCCTAGTGGTATTTTTTTACCATGATCTCGAGCAAGCAAGTCTGCCACATGATGCAAGTAATCTGCCCTGCCTGGAATCGGAGGACAAAGGTATCCCTTTGGAATATCCCAATAGCTCAACTCATAGTATTGAAGCAGCAAGGCTTTGTTGAGCAGCTTTACTGCGATCGGGTTGGCAAAGTCTAGGCTCTGCTGCCCGTAATCGTTCTCAAAAATAATTTGACTTAATTCAGGTAAGGTCTTCACCAAGGCATCAAGATCGTAACGCCCTTGATGGATATTTCTGGGGTGAAGGCCAACCCCCTTTTCTTTGCTTTTCATACTTATGGTAAATACGTTCGTTGAGTTATCAATAGATTCGGTTTCGGAATTTTTCCTTAGGAATTCTATCTAAGTCAATCAAGTATCCGTTCACTAGGGCATATTTGTATTTACCGTCTTTGGTTAAGAAAAAGTTGGGAGCAGCCCCTGTAGTCCAGCCCCCTGAATAGGTAGTTGCCGACTTCAAGACCACAAGCGGAAGTCCATGGATCGCTTTCGCAGTATCTTTTTTGACTTGTATCGCTAGGTATCCTTGGCCTAAGAGTTCCATCGCCTTTTCGACGCTCAGCTCTTTTACGCTTTCAAAAGGTGTTGGATACACTTTCCCTTCTTTATACTGTAGCCCTGTGGCGTCTAAAGTCTCTAGTCCAAAGAAAATCTGCATGTCTCCAAGGTCTTCTACAGATCCCGCAAAAGAATAGCCCGCCTTGCCTTCGATCTCCCTTCTCCGGATAGCTAGATCTATGGGATACCAGGTGCCATTCACAGGAACCTGCATTTCCTCAATAAGCAAGTCCATCAATTGAAATCCATTGTCTGGAATAGCAAAATACTGGTCCGTGCTGTATTGCGTATAGCCCCGGGTAGCAATGGTGTACAAGGCATCTAGGAGTAGCATAAAATTGATCTTGCGCACCTCTTGCTTTTCTGGGTCTCCCACTAATCCTCCTGACTCAATCAAAATGGTACTCGTTCCCCATTTTTGAATGTTATCCCCAAAAGCTCGAGGCTCAAAAGCATCGTCATATTTGCCCACTTGGCCAGGAATCAATTCTTGGAGAAGGCTATTCATGCTAGCGATTGTTTGCATCGCCCTTCCTCGAACGTCATTAATGTCTGTTGCTTCGTTGTAGGCTGGTGCAAGCAAGGAAATCGTGGCTTGCTTGGGCGTGTTCACCACGTTGTAATAGATTTGTTGGTCGTGGAGATTGAATCCAAACTCCGGCTCAAAGTCATCACGCGCTTTTTTCAGAATCACCGCCTCTGGGGAAATTAGGGAAATTGCATCCCTGTTTAGGTCTATGTCAAGTGCATTCCTCCGCTTGAAGGCATCCGCCCCGTCAGGGTTGAGCATGGGAATAAACTTAAGTTGAAGCTGTGATTTGAGCAGCTTTCTTAGCTCCTCGTATTTGTCTCCTTTACCTTCCAAAAAATTGAAGAGATCAAACAAGGACATGGTTGCCGTGCTTTCGTTGCCGTGCATCTGTGACCAAAGCATGACCTTGGTTTCACCTGAGCCCCAGTCCAAGGAGGAAATGGATTTGCCTAATACAGACTTGCCCAAGGGATTCACCTCAAATTGTACCGAATGCTTTTGAATCAAAGGCTGCAAATCAGCATGGGTGAATCGCCGATCTTTAATTGACAATTCCTGATACTTTTCAAAGGCATTTTTTAACTCCAAAATTCCCAGTCGTGGGCTAGTGGTCTGAGCCCAAGCCCCCGTAATTCCCAAACTAAGAAAAAGAGAAAGGCTCAAAAAGTGTCTTTTTAGTGCATCAAACTGCATCTCCATATTTTTAGGCTATTTTAAACTAAAACTAGGGAAAGGACTGCAATAATTCCTTCTATTTTTGTCAAACCCAAAAAAATCTTGCCATGAAGGTGCATTTCCAAGGCCTTATCCTTCCCCTAAAACACCGCTTTACCATTGCACACCAAAGCAGAGCGGAACAGGAAACGCTAGTCGTCAGCCTAGAAGAAGACGGAATATTTGGGCTTGGGGAGTCCACCACCAACCCTTTTTATGGCATTACTTTGGAAAATATGCAGGAGAGCCTGGAGCTTTTCCGCCCCATCCTAATGGCTGGAAATTGGTCCACCCCAACAGAATTGTGGCAGCTGGGAAAGGAAATTTTTCGGACCAATCCCTTTGCTCAATGTGCCCTTGACGAAGCGGCCTGGGATTTGTACACCAAGAAGCAAGGTAAAAAACTCTACGAATACCTCGGCCTCAATCCTCAGCGTATCCCAACCACCAACTTTACCATCGGAATCGATACGGTCGATAAAATGTGCGCCAAGCTTCGGGAAGTCAACTGGCCGATCTACAAAATAAAGCTCGGTACTAATCAGGATTTGGAAATCGTACGTGAACTTCGCAAAAATACCAGCTCCATTTTTCGAGTGGATGCCAATTGCGCATGGACAGTAGATCAAGCGATTTCCTATTCCGAAGAGTTGGCCCAACTTGGAGTAGAATTTATAGAACAGCCCCTGGAAAAAGATAATCTAGACGGCATGCGCGAAGTTTTTGCCCATTCCAAACTCCCTCTTATCGCAGATGAAAGTTGCATCAGCGAATCCGATGTGGAAAAATGCCAGGGCCACTTCCATGGAATCAACATCAAGTTGGTCAAAGCTGGAGGCATCACCCCCGCGCTCCATATGATTCAAAATGCCAAATCGCTAGGGATGAAAACCATGGTGGGATGCATGACCGAATCCTCCATTGGCATCAGCGCGATTGCACATATTGCCCCGCTTTTGGATTACGTGGACATGGATGGAGCCATGCTTCTATCCAAAGACCCTGCCAAGGGCGTACGCATCTACCCTGAAAAAGTTATTTTTCCCGAAGGTCCTGGCATCGGCGCCGAGCTCATCGCCTAAGCACCAGTCCAACAAAAATCCCAGCACCGGGAAGATGCTGGGACAACTTTTGTAATTAAAAAGAGGGCTTAGGCCTCTCCCACAATCAATTTAAATCCTTCTCCATGCACCGTGATGATCTGTACCTTGGGATCATCCTTGAGAATTTTTCGGATTTTGCTGAGGTAAACATCCATCGAACGCGCATTGAAATAGCTATCGTCTCCCCAAATTTGCTTGAGTGCATGGCTTCGGTTAACTAATTTGTTGGTTTCAGAAGCCAATAAACGGATTAACTCATTTTCTTTGGAGGTCAGTTTGTGTTTTCCTTGAGGCCCTTCAATCACCTGCTCGTCGTAATGCAGTAAAAAGTCGCCAAAAGAGTAGGTTTTAAGGGCGCTAACCTCCGATGATTTTTGTGTGCGCTTGAGAATGGCGGAAATCCGCAACAACAGCTCCTCCATGCTAAAGGGCTTGGTGAGGTAATCGTCTGCTCCGATTTTTAAGCCATCAATCACATCCTCTTTTTGGTTCTTGGCAGTAAGAAACAAAACAGGCTGATCTTCCTGTACCTTCTTTATTTCTTTGGCCAAGGTAAATCCATCCTTTTTAGGCATCATCACATCCAGAAGGCATAGGTCAAACTTGTCCTTCTTAAACTTATTCCATCCCTCTTCCCCGTCGCGACAAAGCGTGGTGTCATACCCTTTCATTTGAAGGTACTCCTGTAGGATCTCGCCCAAGTTGGGGTCATCTTCTACAACTAATAGTTTCGCCTTGCTCATTGTTTTTTAGGTAGGTTAATGGTGAAGGTACTTCCTTTTCCAAGTTCAGATTGAACCTGAATATTTCCTTTATGTGCCTCAATCATGGTTTTAACATAGGATAATCCCAGTCCAAAACCTTTTACATCGTGCACATTGCCCGTAGGAATACGGTAAAATTTGTCGAAAATCTTTTTGACCGCATCACGGCTCATGCCAATTCCCTGATCTCTGAAGGTAATTTGAACTTCTGAGCCCAGTTCTTTTACGGCCACTGTGATCTTAGGGTTGGAAGGAGAATATTTATTTGCGTTGTCCAATAAGTTATTGAACAGGTGAGTCAGGTGAAAAACATCTCCTACAATGTGAGGGTCTTTCATTTCGCCGATGAACTCAATTTTGCCTCCACGATTTTCTACTTGAAGTGCAAACTGATCCATACAGGCTTGAATCATAGCAGGCAGATGGATGGATTCTAGTTTAAGTTTAAACTCATTTCGGTCCAACGCCGCTGCTTGCAGCACTTTTTCAACCTGCCCCACCAAGCGTTTATTTTCCTCTTTGATGATTCCTAAGTAGCGGGTTCGAAACTTATCCTGATTGCTTAACTCCGGGTCTTGCAAGGCCTCAACCGCCAGACTAACCGTCGCAAGAGGGGTTTTGAACTCGTGAGTCATGTTGTTGATAAAGTCGTTTTTGATATCAGAAAGGGCTTTCTGCTTCAAAATGATCCGTATCGCATAGTAAAAACAAAAAATGATGACCAAAATAAAGAAGATGGAACTCGAAATTGGAAGCCAAACCTGTCGGAATACGTGGCTACTTTTCTCCGGGAAGTACACATAAATAAAGTTGTCATTGCCCAAAATATCATTTGGAAATAACTTGGACTGCAGCCCTTCTTTTAGCAAAACTTGGGGGTCAAGGATTTCCCCAATTCCAATTAGTTTCCCCCCCTCACCCGGCTTTATTCCAAGTTCAAAATTTTCAGTAATTCCCTGAGCTACAAACTGATTTTTCAACAGGCGCCGCAGCTGTACCGTATCCAGACGATCCATAATCGCTTGCTGTCCCTCTGCAAGCTCAGAAAACGCTTGATTCATCAACTCAATCTTGATGTTGGTCTTGCGGATTTTATCCAGCGCATCATCTGAAAGATTTACTTTGGTCTCAAATTGTGGCACTATTCCGGTGTAGGGTCGAGCAGACTCCCTAGCAAACCGTTGTTTCTGGTTTAAATACTCCAGCTGTCTTTCTTTTTCCTGAAGGAGAATTTGCATTTCATCTGGCGTAAACATCCCCGATGCCACCTCTGGAGTCATGTATGCAAAAAAGTTTTCCAGCTCCGATAAAATAGTAACATCCAAGCCTCTGGATAGCAACATTCTACGAAAGGTGCTGCTTACCTGAGGTACTGGCGCCATGAGTAAGGTGTCTACCATGGATGGGCGGCTGTAGGACCGCCTGGTATTGATCTGCAATTCTATGGGATCAATTTTTTTGAAGATCGACTCCTTCAAGGCGGGATCCTTGATCAACTTGCTGAGTAACACATCGGAGGTTTCTCCCTTCTCCAATTCTGCTACCGTTCCAGCAATGGCTTGCAATGCATTTTGATCAAAGCGTTCCTTATTGATTCGAATCGCATTTCGTATCCAATAGTATTGAAAGCCCATCAAGCCAAAGCTGGCTAGGGACATCAGCACAATAATCAACGTAATGTTGCTCTTTGACATACTACAAAATTAAGCGGATAGCGGGGGAAGGGGGCACTCTTAACATGTTTTAACGAGTAATCTAAAGAATCTTCTTTCATATTCCCCTTTTTGACCGTATTCTAGCAGTTCGAATTTGTTGGTTTTCTAATTACATACCCAAAAAAAGGAAGGTTCTATGCCTTCCTTTTTTATTGTTTCGGTATTTTTGCCTTCCTATTCTAACCCATTCAACACGTGCTCAAGCCCACGCACATTCAAGGAGTCTCCCTAGAAGACCTCGCTGCACAATTTGGAACACCGCTCTACCTCTACGATGGAGAAAAAATTGTTCACCAAATCAATGCGCTTCAACAAGCATTTGCTGCGGTTCCCCTTCGAATAAAATATGCTACCAAGGCCCTTTCGAGCTTGGGAATCCTTCGCCTCATCCGCAAAGCTGGCGCTGAGTTAGATGCCGTATCCATCGAGGAAGTGAAGCTGGGCCTCCTTGCAGGATCTACCCCTGCAGAAATCATGTACACCCCTAGCGGCGTGAGCTTTGCAGAAATCCAGGAAGCCGTACAGATTGGAGTGATGGTCAACCTGGATAGCTTGCCTCTATTGGAGCGATTTGGACAAACCTACGGAAGCACCGTACCCGTGTGCATTCGAATCAACCCGCACATTCTTGCTGGAGGCAACCTGAAAATCTCCGTAGGCCACAAGGACAGCAAGTTTGGGATCTCAATCGAACAGCTTCCCCAAATCCTTGAACTTGTACGGCAGTACCAGATCACGGTAGTAGGCCTCCACCTACACACGGGCTCAGATATCTTGGATGCTTCCGTTTTTTTAAAGGGAGGAAACGTCCTTTTTGAAGCAGCGCTCCACTTTCCAGAACTCAAGTTTTTAGACTTTGGAGGAGGATTCAAGGTGGGCTACCATCCCGATGACAAGGCTACCGATGTGTCAGAAGTAGGACGTATTGTGGGTGAAGCCTTTCAAGCCTTTTGTGCCAAATACGGGCGTCAACTGGAGCTTTGGTTAGAGCCAGGAAAATTTCTGGTCAGCGAGGCAGGCTACTTGGTTGTCAAGACCACAGTGGTCAAGGAAACCCCGACACTTAACTTTGTAGGGGTAGATTCCGGGCTCAATCACCTCATCCGCCCCATGATGTACGATGCCTACCACCACATCTACAACCTCAGCAATCCTACCGGAGCGCTACACACCTACACCATCGTGGGCTACATTTGTGAGACGGATACTCTAGGATCACAGCGCGAACTGAATACGGTGAAAGAAGGAGACCTGCTCGTCATCCAAAATGCTGGAGCCTATGGCTTTACCATGGCCTCCAATTACAATGCACGACTTCGCCCTGCAGAAGTACTCGTTTGGGAAGGCAAGGCTTTTCTAATTCGGGAAAGAGAGCGCTTTGAAGACCTCCTCCGCAACCAGATTTCCATCGACATCTAAGAAGAACTTCGGAATCCCGCTAACAGCAAAGCCGGCAATTATCCACATTGGCAAACATTCCCGCTAAAAAAGGACTTTAGCTAATATTCCTCCTTTTTTATGGCCCATACCCTCCGCTTGATCCTCGGGGATCAGCTCAACAGTCAGCATTCTTGGTTTACTAGCACCGATCCCGACGTCAGCTACCTGATGATGGAGATGCGGCAAGAAACTGACTACGTCAACCACCACATTCAAAAGGTCGTTGGCTTCTTTTTGGCCATGCGCCACTTTGCGAAGGAGCTACAGCAGCAGAGGCATCGGGTGATCTACCTCCGCTTAGACGATCCCGACAATCAGCAGTCTCTTGCCTCTCAACTTCCCCTTTTGATAGAAAATGAAGGCATAACCCGTTTTGAATACCAACTTCCTGACGAATTCCGGCTAGACCAACTTCTTCAATCCACCTGCGTTAGCCTAGGCATCCCTTGCCAAGCGGTGGACACAGAGCACTTCCTTACAAGCCGGGAGTTTTTGAATGACTTTTTCAAAGGCAAAAAGACTTTTCTCATGGAGACCTTTTACCGGGAAATGCGCAAAAAGTACCAGGTGCTCATGGATGGCAAAGAACCCATCACGGGGCAGTGGAACTACGACCAGGACAACAGGCAATCTTTAAAAGATAAAAGCCTCCTCAAAAAAGCCTATACCCATTCCAAGCAGGTACACGAACTGTGCGGCATGCTAGAAAAAAGTGGAGTTAAAACAATCGGCAACATTGATGCGGAGCAATTCCCTTGGCCTACCTCTCGGCAGGAAAGCCTAGAAGTACTGGCCTACTTTTGCGAAGAACTGTTGGAGCATTTCGGTGCTTACCAAGATGCCCTGACTACCTGGGATCCATTTCTATTTCACTCGCGCCTAAGTTTCTCCCTCAACAGCAAGATGCTTTCTCCATTGGAAGTGGTCCAAGCCGTGGAGGCCCATTGGATGGCCAACCAGCATAAGGTGGGCATTGCTCAAGTGGAAGGATTTATCCGACAAATCATCGGCTGGCGCGAATACATGCGCGGAATTTATTGGGCCAAAATGCC
>CAMDLI010000073.1 GCA_945901615.1 Spirosoma fluviale | reverse complement strand
TTGTAGTACTCCAAAAAAGCCATGAATCTAGTTCTCACAGGAAGTACCTCCGGCATCGGATGGGAAACCCTCCTCGCGCTGCTTCCTCAATTTGATCGCGTATTTCTGCCGGTACGAAATATCCCAAAAGCAGAGCAGCTCATCCAATCGCTTGCCGAAAAAGAAAAAATCGTATTGATTCCCATGAACCTTTCGCTGATGGCGGAGGTAAAAAAGGGTGCTGAGATCATTTTGAGCCAAACCGATGAGATACATGTCCTGATCAACAATGCTGGTGGTATGTACCCTGGTGGCAAACGCAGCAAAGAAGGGATTGACCTGAGTTTTGCGACTAACCACCTCGGACACTTCCTACTGGTACAAGAGCTCCTTCCTGCCTTAATCAAAGGAAAAGCACGAGTGATCCAAGTAAGTTCTGAAGCTCACCGAATTGCCATACACCCAGGCAAGGATTTTTCTTTGAAAAAATCAAGCAATACCGTAGCTGCTTACGCCCTGGTAAAACTATACAATGTTTTGTTTACCAAGGAACTAGTAAACAAATTTGCAAGTGAAGGATTAACTTCCTATGCCCTCCATCCTGGAGCTGTACGAACCGCCTTTGGCTCGGAGGCTTCGACCTGGGCCAAGGGATTGATTGCCTTTACCAAGCTCTTTTTTATCTCTCCTAAGGCAGGAGCTGCCACCTCCATCTTCTTGGCTACAGCTCCCGAGAAATCCCTCAAAAATGGCAGCTACTACAAAGACAAAAAGTTATGCAATACCTCCATCTTGGCGAAAGATGCTAAACTTGCGCAAGCACTTTGGAACTTCAGTGTGGAAGAAATAGATCGGGTCTTAGGCAATGCTAGTCCCAATAAGCAGGAAGAAAACGACGGAATTCTGTAGTTTTGCAGCAATGAAAGATACGATTCTCTCCCTTTGCCCTGGCCCCTGGACGGACTACGAACTGATCGACACGGGTGGCTTCGAAAAATTGGAACGTTTTGGCAAATTTATCCTCAGCCGACCTGAGCCACAGGCCATTTGGGACAAATCTCTTCCCGATACGGACTGGAAAAAATTGGCCCATGCCCATTTTGCCAAAGAAAAAAACAATCCCGAAAAAGGGCAATGGCAGCAGCTCAAGGCCATGCCGGACCACTGGCAACTCCCCTATGAAAATGCGGAGGGGCTAAAAATGACCCTCAATCTCTCCCAAACCTCCTTCAAGCACATTGGGGTATTCCCCGAGCAGGCAGTCAACTGGGATTACCTGTACCAAAAACTCAAGGCATTTCCAACGCCTAAACCCAAAGTGCTCAACCTGTTTGGTTACACCGGAGCAGCGAGTGTGGCAGCAAGAGCCGCTGGCGCAGAAGTGTCCCACCTGG
This sequence comes from Spirosoma fluviale, assembly GCA_945901615.1. Classification (GTDB taxonomy): domain Bacteria; phylum Bacteroidota; class Bacteroidia; order Cytophagales; family Cyclobacteriaceae; genus Algoriphagus. Next base: position 9,993 of record CAMDLI010000073.1, on the reverse strand, counting down.
ACTCAGTGAAGCAGGTGGTGACTTGGACCAAGCACAACATGGAGTCTTCCGGACTAGATGGCATCCGCTGGATTGTGGATGATGCGATGAAATTCATCAAACGCGAAGCCCGTCGTGGCAATGTATACCAGGCCATTGTCCTCGATCCTCCCGCCTATGGCAGAGGCCCTGAAGGAGAAAAATGGATCCTGGAAGAGCAAATCAACGAAATGCTGAAAACCTGTAAAGAGATTCTGGATCCCAAAGATCACCTCCTCCTGCTCAACATGTATTCCTTGAGCTTCTCCTCCCTTATCGCAGCCAACTTGGTACAATCCAATTTTGGAGCAGTGAAGCATGCAGAACAAGGGGAATTGTACCTGCAAGAAACGCAAGGGAAGAAACTTCCACTTGGGATTTTTTACCGGTTTTCAAGTTTTTGACCTTGATTCAAAAATGAATAACCGCAATCTGTTTTTGGCACATTTGGCTCAAACCACGGACTTTCCCCTCGCCATCGAGGTGGTGAAAGCAGAGGGAGTTTACCTCTATGGACCCAATGGTGAGCGCTACTTGGACCTTATTTCTGGAATAGGCGTAAGCAACGTAGGCCATCGCCATCCCAAAGTGACCGAAGCCATTCACCAGCAAGTGGACCAATACCTCCACGTGATGGTCTATGGTGAATACATCCAATCCCCGCAAACGCTACTTGCAAAAGCCTTGGTGGACACCCTCCCTGCTGAACTGGACAACGTGTACCTTGTCAATAGCGGTTCGGAAGCCATCGAAGGTGCCATGAAGTTGGCCAAGCGCTACAACAACCGGCGCAACCTTATCTCCTGCACCAATGCCTACCATGGCAGCACCCAAGGTGCGCTCAGCATCGGCGGCAACGAGGAATTCAAGCGCGGCTACCGCCCCCTACTTCCTGGTACTTCCCAGATTTTTTACGGGAGTTTCTCAGATCTAGCCAAGATCACCGAAGACACTGCAGCAGTAGTCATTGAAACCATCCAAGGTGAAGCGGGCATCCGCGTCGCCTGTACCACCTATTTCCAAGCCTTACGTGCTCGATGTACTGAAGTAGGTGCATTGCTCATCCTAGATGAGATTCAGGCTGGATTCGGAAGAACAGGCACTTTCTGGGCATTTGAACAGTTTGAAATCGTCCCAGACATCCTCGTGAGTGCAAAAGGAATGGGCGGAGGCATGCCTATCGGCGCATTTATCGCCAACAAGGAGGTAATGGGCGTATTCAAAAACAACCCGCTGCTGGGCCACATCACCACCTTTGGAGGTCACCCTGTATCGGCTGCTGCATCGCTAGCTACCCTTCGCGTACTGCAAGAGGAGAATTTGATCGAGCAGGTCGCTGAAAAAGCCAAACTATTTAAGTCCCTACTCATCCATCCTCAAATCAAGGCCATTCGCAACCAAGGCCTGATGATGGCACTAGAATTTGAGTCCTTTGACATACTCAAGCCCATCATCGACCGGGCAATTCAACTGGGCGTCATCACGGATTGGTTCCTGTTCTGTGACGACAGCATGCGCATCGCTCCTCCACTGACCATCACTTCGGACCAAATTCACGAAGCCTGTGCCCTTATTCTACAAGCCATTGACGGAACTTAACCCAACCATACAAAAAATTTAACCTACACCTTTTCATTTTTTATCCTAATTTTCACTGTTTCCAAGACCAACTCAATTGATGAAAACAACGCTTCGCATACTCGGTATCTTTCTATTTGTGGTTCTAGCAGCCCTTCTCGGTTTTATTTTCTGGAATAGTCCCCAATACGATGGAGAAGTTCAACTGACCGGGTTGACTGAAGAAGTGGACATACACTTCGATGACTATGGCGTACCCCATATCTATGCTCAAAATGAGGTAGATGCCTACCGTGCTTTGGGATATATCCATGCGCAGGAGCGCTTGTTTCAGTTGGAAATGATGCGCCGCGTAGGATCGGGTACCCTTGCGGAACTTCTAGGTCCAGATGTAGTGGAGATCGATCAATTTTTCCATACTCTAGGCATTCCTAAACATTCAAAAGAAAGTACCAAAGCCCTAATGGCCCAAGGAGAAAGTCCTTGGAGAAGCGCCTCAGAGGCCTACATCGCTGGGGTCAACCAATTTATCGAGCAAGGCAAGCTTCCCTTGGAATACATGCTCCTAGGTGCAAAACCACGTCCCTATACCCTAGACGACATGCATTCTATTCTGGGCTATATGTCCTTTACATTTGGCATGGCCCTAAAAACCGACCCCTTGGTTACCAAAATTGCACGTAGCTGGGGACCCAGCCACCTAGCCTCCCTTGCTGTACAAACCCTTCCTTCCCACCACGTCATTCCAGTCAACTATCCAGATTCTTTGGTTGCTGACGGAAGCATCGTCACTTCCAAACTTACCGCGCTATTGGAAAAACTACCTACGCCAATGTTAGAAGGATCCAATGCCTGGGTGATCTCCGGGAGCCGCACTAAATCAGGCAAGGTCCTTTTTGCGAACGATACACACATAGGATTCTCTTCACCATCTGTTTGGTTTGAAGCCCATATCGAATACCCGGGGTACAGCTTTTATGGCAACCACCTAGCAGGCATTCCCTATGGACTCGTAGGCCATAGCCGCCACCATAGTGTGGGTTTGACCATGTTTGAAAACGATGACCAGGACTTTTTTGAAGAAAAATTAAATCCTTCCAACCCAAATGAAATCTTGGTTGGCGATTCTATTTATCCCATCACCACGCGAACCGAAGTAATTCAGATCAAAGGGAAGCCCTCCCTCGGACATGTGGTTCAGGAAACGGTTCATGGACCAATACTAAATCCCGTGGTCAAAGAAATTGCTGCCCTCACTTCCAACCCCGTCTCCTCTTGGTGGGTGTACTTACTTGAACCTACTCGAGCCCTCGAGGCAGTTTACCAGATCAACCATGCGCAAAGCATGCAAGATGTCGCCAATGCATCCTCTCTCATTCATGCTCCAGGACTCAACATCATGTACGGAGATAGCCTAGGCAACATTGCTTGGTGGGCAGCAGCCAAACTCCCAATTCGTGGAACTGCCGTGCATCCTACAATTTTTGCAGAAGGTTCGGATCCTGCAGCACAGCCCCAAGGCTGGTACCCATTCACTGAAAATCCACAGAGCATCAATCCCGAATCTGGATTCGTCGCCTCAGCCAACAATCAGCCTGACTCCACCAAATCTGGAATCTTCTTCCCAGGGTACTACTACCCAGGTGAGCGTTGGAACCGAATTGCCAAGACGGTTACTTCTAAAAAAGACTGGACTCAAGAATCCCTTGAAGACCTGCAACTGGAAACAATCAATGAAAAATCCATTCAAAACGCGGACTTCCTACTCAAACAAGTAGCACAAGGAAATTTTGAAAAACACGAGGACATCCTCAGCGAACTATCTGAATGGAAAGGCAACCATGATTTGAACCAAACTGCACCGACTCTTTACTACAAATGGATGTACCACACCCTCCGCCTAGCCATGGAGGATGAAATCGGGAAAGAGGGATTTGAGAGTTACCTCCAAACCTTCATCATGATTGGCAGCAGCTCCCATTTCTTTAGCCACGAGCAAAACAAATGGTGGGACAAGAAAAATACCAAGGCTAAAGAATCTCGAGCGGATATCGTAGCTGAGGCCTTGAAAGTTAGTTTAGAGGAACTTACCCAGCAGTTTGGCGAAGACCAAGGAAACTGGGAATGGGAAAAGGCAGTAACCGTAGAGCATCCTCATCCTTTGGGTGCTCAAAAGCCCTTGGATAAGCTTTTCAACGTGCGTACCGAAGCCGTGGAAGCCAATGAGGAATCAGTAAACAAGTTGGCCTTCAAATTAAATGGATCAGGCAGCTACAAAGTAACCTCAGGGCCTGCCATGCGAATCCTTTTGGACTTTGAAAATGTGGAAGAATCCGTGTCTGTGTTGCCTACAGGAAACTCGGGCAATCGCTTCAGCAAGCACTATGCCGACCAGAAAGAACTCTATGTAGAAGGAAAATACCGCCCGCAGCTGATGAATAAGGAAGATATTCTGGATAATGCGAAAGGAACGCTGAAGTTGATACCGAGGAAGTAGAAACAAGGTTTATAGAAGCAAGAGACAAGAGCCAAGAAATTAGACTTGAAATTGTAATTCTAGGGAGTTAATTCCATTCTATGGCACGTTAGTTCACTGGGTTCTTGCCTCTTGGCTCTTGCTTCTTGTTTCTTTCTTCTTTTTCTCTATTCTCTCGCTTCTTGTCTCTAATCTCTTGCTTCTCAATATCTGATAATCATGTCAAAATCCTACCCCATCCAAAAATCCGAAGAAGAATGGCAGGAACAATTGGATCCTTTGTCCTACCAGGTCCTGCGCAAAAAAGGGACGGAAAGACCTTTCACCGGTGCCTACACACTCAATAAGGAAACAGGCGTCTATTCCTGCAAGGGCTGCGGCAGTCCTATTTTCCACTCCGACTTCAAATACGACAGCGGCTGCGGTTGGCCTAGCTTTACCCACCCCATCAAGCCAGAGGCCATAGAAGTGCACATGGACTACAGTCACTTGATGATCCGCGAGGAGATTCTCTGCGCTGCCTGTGGAGGCCATCTTGGTCACCGCTTCCCCGATGGGCCTTCAGATAAAGGCGGCATCCGGTACTGCATCAATTCGGTGAGTATGGAGTTTGGGAAATAGAAGCAAGAAACAAGAGCCAAGAATTTAGACTCTTTTCTAGAAGCAAGAAACAAGAGCCGAGAATTTAGACTTAGCATCCTTGTAGGTGTAACTTCCTACCATCCTAGAGCAGAATCCAATCTTGTCTCAATTATCTCGCTTCTTGTCTCTAATCTCTTGCTTCTTGTCTCTTGTTTCTAATCTCTTGCTTCTTGTTTCTTGCCTCTTGTTTCTTTTCTATTGCATTTCCCCAATACCACCCTATATTTGCTTTCGAAATGAAATCAACAGCAGCAATTCTTACTTTTTCTCTGCCAGCACAGGAGCATCACCTGCTGCATCATTTCCATCATTCCTCTTGAGAGGAAAGATACTACACCCACCCCGGTGAGGCTGATGATAGGGATTCGGCCATTCACCCACCCTTCAATCAATTAATTTCGAATACATTCAAATTTCCATATGGAACAGATTGTGCGCATTGCCGTTCAAAAAAGCGGTAGACTATCCGATGACTCACTTAGCCTAATCAAGGAATGTGGCATCAAATTTTACAACGGCACGGGCAAGCTCAAGTCCAGCTCCACCAATTTCCCTGTTGAGTTTCTATTTCTACGTGACGACGATATTCCTGGCTATGTAGCCGATGGAGTAGCAGATCTAGGAATTGTAGGACAAAATGAGGTGACTGAAAAAGGCAAAGAAGTGCTGGTGCTCAAGAAACTAGGCTTTTCCAAGTGCCGACTTTCCCTCGCCATTCCCAAAGGAATTCCCTACGAGGGCCTCCACTACTTTGAGGGAAAAAGCATTGCCACCTCCTACCCGAAGGTTCTGAAAACCTACCTACAAAAGAACCATATCAACGCCGAGATCCACGAAATCAGTGGCTCGGTAGAAATCGCCCCTAGCATCGGCCTTGCGGAAGGAATTTGCGATATCGTCAGCTCAGGATCGACCCTCATGATGAATGGCCTCAAAGAGGTAGAAGAAGTATTCACCTCCGAAGCCGTCCTGATTGGAAACCCCCAGTTGAGCGACTGGAAAAAAAGCATTGTCGACAAGCTACTCTTTCGCATCAATGCCGTGCAAACGGGCAAAAGCAACAAATACGTCCTCATGAACGTGCCCAATAGCGCGCTGCCCAAGATTATCTCTCTAATTCCTGGCATGCGTAGTCCTACCATTCTACCCCTAGCGGAAGAAGGCTGGTCATCCGTACACTCTGTGCTCAGCGAAGATCAATTTTGGGAGAATATGGACGAACTCCGCGCTGCTGGAGCAGAAGGAATCCTCGTAGTTCCCATAGAGAAGATGGTTATTTGAAATATTCTAGACCTCAACCGATGAAAATCCTCCTCAACCCCAGTCCAGAAAAGTGGCAAAAGCACCTGGCTCGCCCTGCCATGCAAACCCAAAAAATAAAGGAAATTGTCAAGCCAATCTTTGAAAAAGTAGCTCGAAACGGAGACAAGGCCTTACGCAAGTTTGCCCAAGAATTCGACCATGTAAAGTTGGATTCCTTGCTTGCAAGCCCAGAAGAAGTACAAGCCGCAGCCGCCCAACTCAGTCCAGAACTCATCGAGGCGATTGCGCTAGCCAAATCCAATATTGAGAAATTCCATGCAGCTCAAGCCACGCCTGAACTGGTGGTGGAAGTGATGCCCGGAGTGACCTGCAGCAGAAAGAGCGTTCCCATCCAACGGGTAGGATTGTACATCCCTGGTGGTACTGCCCCCCTATTCAGTACGGTACTGATGCTGGGCGTCCCAGCTGCCCTTGCAGGCTGCTCCGAAGTGGTGCTCTGCACCCCTCCCAACCGCGAGGGTAACATTCATCCAGCCATACTCTATACCGCACAACTCGTAGGCATTTCTAAAATTATTAAAGTAGGAGGTGCACAAGCGATCGCTGCCCTCACCTTTGGCACCGAATCTGTCCCTCAGGTAGATAAGATATTTGGTCCTGGCAACCAGTACGTAACCGCTGCCAAGCAAATGGCTACCAAATACGGAGTGGCCATAGACATGCCTGCAGGCCCTTCCGAAGTGTTGGTTTATGCAGACGATACGGCCATCCCTGCATTCGTTGCCGCTGACCTCCTCTCCCAAGCCGAGCATGGGGTGGATTCACAGGTGGTACTCGTAAGCCCCTCTGAGGATTTCGCCAAAAAAGTGGTAGCAGAGATCAGCCTACAACTGAAAAGTCTTTCCCGCAAAGACATCGCTGCTAAAGCGCTAAAAAACTCATGTGCAGTAATCCTTGAAGATACAGACACAGCGACAGCCCTGATCAATGCCTATGCTCCCGAACACCTGATCCTTGCTTTAGCGAATGAAGAAGCCATTCTGGATAAAATTTACAATGCCGGTTCAGTCTTTATCGGAAACTTCAGCCCGGAAGCAGCAGGAGACTATGCCTCCGGTACCAACCATACCCTACCCACCTCTGGCTATGCCCGTAATTACAGTGGCGTATCGCTGGACAGCTTTGTGAAAAAGATCACCTACCAGAAGATTACACCCAAAGGACTCCAAGCCCTTGGCCCTGCAGTAGAGATCATGGCCGCCAACGAGCAGTTGGACGCCCACAAGAATGCCGTCACGCTACGTCTCAACTACCTCAAAACGAATAAAAAATGAAGGTTGACCTAGCTTCCCTCCTCCGTCCTCACCTCCTCAAGCTCAAGCCCTATACCTCTGCACGGGACGAATACAGCGGCAAGGAAGGAGTGTTTTTGGATGCGAACGAAAACCCTTTTGGGTCCATCACCGAGGCAGACCACAACCGCTACCCAGACCCCTACCAATCTGCCTTGAAAGTAGAAATTGCCAAAATCAAAGGATGTGAGCCGGCTCAGATCTTCTTGGGCAATGGATCAGACGAGGCCATTGACCTGCTGTTTCGTGCCTTTTGCAACCCAGGCAAGGACAATGTGATCCTACTTCCTCCCACCTACGGCATGTACGGGGTGAGCGCCTCCATCAATCATGTAGAAATACGAAACGTAGCCCTTACCCCTGACTTCCAGTTGCAGCCCGATAAAATCCTCGCGGCAGCAGATGCCCAGTCCAAAATTCTGTTTATCTGCTCCCCTAACAATCCATCCGGAAATAAGGTGAAGCGGGAAGACATCTATTTTCTCTTGGATCACTTTCCAGGGATTGTAGTCGTAGACGAAGCCTACATCGATTTTAGCTCGGAGCCCAGCTTGATTGAGGTGCTGGAGCAGTACCCCAACTTGCTGGTCATGCAAACCTTCTCCAAGGCCTGGGGATTGGCCTCCCTGCGCTTAGGGATGGCTTTCAGTAGCCCCGAACTGATTGGGATACTCAATCAAATCAAACCTCCTTACAACATTTCAGGCTTGACACAAGACACCGTGCTGGCAGGTCTGAAAAATAAGGCAAAGGTGAAGGAGCTCATCGAAAAAATTCTAGAAGAACGTAGCTACTTACGTCAAGAGCTGGAAAAATTGCCCTACATCCTGCACATCCATCCCTCGGATGCAAATTTTCTACTCGTTCAAGTCCCGGATGCCAATCGCTTCTACGAAGGTTTGATCCAAGAAAAAGTGATTGTGCGCAACCGTTCCACCGTCCTACATTGCGAAGGCTGCCTTCGAATTACAGTAGGTACACGTGAAGAAACCAATTCGCTACTCCAAGCTCTGGAAAAAATAAACCGCGCTTGACCTGCATTCAAAAAATAAATTTAGAGAACCACTACCTTCCATTCCCATGAAAAAGAAAGTGTTATTCATCGACAGAGATGGCACCCTCATCAAGGAGCCTCCCACAGATTTTCAAGTCGATAGCTTAGAGAAACTGGAGTTTATCCCCAAAGCCATATCCAACCTCCGCAAAATCGCTGAGGAATGTGACTACGAATTGGTGCTGGTGACCAACCAGGATGGATTGGGAACCGATTCATTTCCAGAAAAGGACTTTTGGCCAGCTCAAAACAAGATGCTAAAGACGCTGGAGCAGGAAAATATCCACTTTGCAGCGATTCATATCGATCGCAGCTTTGAACACGAACAAGCGCCTACCCGTAAGCCGCGAACAGGCATGCTCACAGCCTATTTTTCGGAAGACTACGACCTTGCCAATTCATTTGTCATCGGAGATCGGATGACCGATATCCAACTTGCTCAAAATTTAGGGGCAAAGGCTATTTTCTACGGCGAACATCAGGGGGATGCAGTTTTGTCCACCCAGGATTGGGATGCCATCTACACCTTCCTCAAACTTCCTCCACGAAAAGCTACAGTACACCGGAAGACTTCTGAAACGGACATATCCATCGAATTGAATTTGGATGGTTCGGGTGCATGCTCCATCTCTACTGGACTACATTTCTTTGACCATATGCTCGAGCAGTTGGGCAAACATGGAAGTACGGACCTATCGATCCAGGTGAAGGGCGACCTTCACATCGACGAGCACCACACCATCGAAGATACGGCACTTGCCTTGGGCGAAGCCTATGCGAAGGCGCTTGGAGACAAAAAGGGAATCTATCGCTATGGATTTTTGCTTCCCATGGATGATGCGCTTGCTCAGGTGGCGATCGACTTTGGAGGTAGACCTTGGTTGGTGTGGGACGCCAAGTTCTCCCGAGAAAAAGTCGGAGATCTGCCCACGGAACTGTTTTTCCACTTCTTTAAATCTTTTTCAGATGCCGCCAAGTGCAATCTGAACATCCAACTTACAGGCGACAACGAGCATCACAAAATCGAAGCCGCATTCAAAGGCCTCGCCCGAGCCATCAAGATGGCCGTGCAGCGAGATCAAAGAAACTTAAATCAGTTGCCCAGTACGAAAGGGGTGCTTTGAATTGGATTGATTATGCCAAAATATAAGTTCACAAGATTGTCACGGAAAAGAACCGCTGATTGAATCATTTATGGATTTAAATCTGCGTTATTTTTCTCTGTTCCGCCGCGGCGGAGCGTGAAAAAAAATCGCTATTTCTAAGAATATTCCAATAACCGCTTTTTCAATGCGGCTTTGTAATTGGGAATGGCCTTTTCGGAAAGTCCCAAAAAGAGGTAGGGCTCGATCAACTCGAGTTCCATCAAATGGAAAACGCCATCGATCTCCACCCCATCCACTCGGGCATAAAGGCTATCTTTAGCAAAAGTAGCTACCAGTGCCTGAGCTGCGGCAAGCATGGATTCACTTGGTAGGATCTCCTGAATTGTTCCTCCATAGTAATGCTGCACCCTAAAATCATCCACAGCTGGAGACTTGAGTACGGCATGAGAAAAAACTTCATTGAAAAATAGCAACGAATATTCCCCCACCTCCACAATTTCTGGA
>CAMDLI010000072.1 GCA_945901615.1 Spirosoma fluviale | reverse complement strand
GCCATCACAAATCCTGGAATCGTGGCAATCACTACCCAAACGAAAAATCCGGGATAGCCCAACCATTGCTGCACGTAGCCGCTGAGCATGCCAGGAAGCATCATGCCCATGGCCATAAACCCGGTGGCGAGTGCATAATGGGCCGTTTTGAAAATTCCTTCTGCCAGAAACAGCAAAAAAACCATGAAGGCCGCAAAGCCAAAACCATAGCCCAGCTGCTCAATCACGACCACCAAGGCCGCGAAGTAGACGTTGTCCGGTTGAAGCCATGCCAAAAACACGTAACCTATATTTGGTGCGTTGATCGCAAAGGCCATGGGCATCATCCACTTGCCCAATCCATCGCGAGAGATGAAGATACCTCCCAAGATCCCGCCAACCAGTAAGGCAATCACCCCTAGCGTACCGTAAATAAATCCCACCTCGGTCGTGCTCAATCCCAAGCCTCCATCGGCACGTTCATCCAAAAAGAAGGGCGAGGCCATCTTCACGAGCTGGGATTCTCCCAAGCGGTAGAGCAAGACAAAGCCCAGGGATAGGCCTATATTTTTCTTCGTAAAAAAGGTGGAAAACACCTTTCCAAAACTGGGTTGGTCTTCTTTGGCAACCCGTTCCTCCAGCACCTTTGGCGTAGCGAGGTAATTGATTCCTGTCAGCACAAGCATCAAGCCGCCTACGCCCAACATGGTCCAAGACCAGGCTTGTGCAGGATCGGCAAACTTCTCTTCTAAAAAGCCGGCAACAATCACGATCAATCCCTGACCCGTAATCATGCCTACCCTGTAAAAGGTGCTGCGCATGCCCACAAAAAAACTTTGCTGCTCGGGTTTTAAGGCAATTAAATACAGCCCATCCGAGGCAATGTCATTGGTGGCTGAGGCGAAGGCTCCCATCCAAAAAAAGGCGAGCGTAAGCGTGAAAAAATGTGAACTACCAGTAGTCAATCCTACCCCCAAAAACACCAGAGACAGGATAAATTGCATGCTCAAAAACCATTGTTTTTTGTGACCAAAGAGTTCTAGAATTGGGCTCCAAATGGGTTTGATCACCCAAGGCAAGTAGAGAAAGGAAGTGTACAATCCAATGTCCGCATTGGAGATACCCAGGTTTTTGTACATCACCACCGACACCGTTATGATGAGTACATAGGGGACCGATTCGGTGAGGTAGAGCGTGGGAACCCACAGCCAAGGGTTTTTGGAGGTGCTTTGGGTCATGATTTGCGAAGTAAATTTTGGTAGATGCTGATTTCTGAGTCTTCGATGACTTTGGCACCAACAGCCTTTTCATAGAATTCCGCCGGACCTACGCCACCAATGATTGCATAGGCATAGCCCATTTCTCGCATGGATTCCAAAGATTTGAGGAGCAAGAGTTTACCGATGCCTTTGCCTCGCTCAGACTCCAAGGTGCCTGTGGGCCCAAAAAAATTCCGCGCCGTACTTTCGTAGCAGGCAAAACCCAAGATGGCATTACCCCGCTGCGCAATCCAACAGGATACAGGTTGCCGCGAAAACGCCACCTCTACCTCCGAATGCCAATAGGCCCCAAAGGCCTTCATGACCCAGTCACTCACCAAGTGCTTTTCTGGTGCTATCGCTCTGCGTACCACTATTTTTTCTTTTTCCAGTAGCTTTTGCTCTAGTTCCGTTTGGGATGGAAGTCCTAGCAGCCGAACGAGCATGTCTTTCATGGACGGGTAGTTTTGTTGAGTTGCAAGACTTGGCTTTGGATTACTCTGCCAAAGCTATCCACCCAACGGATGGCCAGGTAGTTGCTATTCAGCTGAGGGATGTCTAGGCTGGACTTTTGGGTACTTGCTACCCAAACCTTGTGGAGGGGGGCCTGATGAATGCTATTCAGGTCATTGCCGCCTTGAACGAGGGCATAGCGAATGCCAGGGTCCAACTGCTTTTCCAGTTGGAGCTGGATTTTTGAAGGCAAATTTTGGAGATCCACGACCTGTGGAGCGCTGATTCGAACAGGTGTTTTGGGCTCAAAAGCAGGGGGCAATACCGGACGATCATACACCTCTTTTTTGAGGAGCTGTGCGATGTCCTGGTTTTTGGTATAGATGGACCGTGCTGAGAAAAATGCATTGCCTTGAATCTGAGGGAGGGTTCTTCCGTAGTGAACCTGAGTGATCAGTTCCTTAGGTTCCTTCCAGGCTACATCAGAGTCTTCTCGAATTTTATAAGGGCCATTGCCGAGATAAACAGGGACTCCATAGCTATTGTTGGACCACCAGTCAGCCAAGATCCTATGGGAAGCCAATCGGTGCTCCATGCTCCAGTAGAGTTGAGGGATCAAGTAATCTATCCAACCATTTTTCATCCATTTGAGAACATCTGCAAAAAGGTCGTCGTAATTGGTTTGTCCCGCTTGAGTGGGGGAACCTTTCGGGTCTTTACTCTTATTTCTCCAGACCCCAAAAGGGGAGATACCAAACTGAACCCATGGCTTTTTGCTTTTGATCGTTTGGCTGAGCGCTAGGATGAGCTCATCCACATTTTGCCTTCTCCAATCGTCTTTGGATTGGCCTGGCTTTTTGTAAGCAGCATAAGAAGCCTGGTCGGGAAACTCCAAGTTAGGTTCTCTGTAGGGATAAAAATAGTCATCGAAATGGATGGCATCAATGTCGTAGTTTTCCACTACTTCGTCGATGATTTGAAGCAAATGGGTTTTTACCTCAGGTAGTCCTGGGTCGTAGTACCACTTGCTTCCGTATTTGAGCATCCATTTTCGGTGCTTGTGAAAATCATGGTTCGGATTCAGCCCTGCAGTATTCAGATCCATGGTGGCTCGGTAGGGATTGAGCCAAGCATGGAATTCCAAGCCACGCTGGTGAGCAGCTTCAATCATCCAATTCAGTGGATTTTCCTGGGTTTTAGGTGCTGTCCCCTGTTGGCCAGTCAGGTATTTGGACCATGGGGCCAATTTGGTCGGGTATAAGGCATCACCAGCAGTACGAATTTGAACGATTACGGCATTGAAATGCAGCCCTTTGTAGTAATCTAAAAGCGCGAGGTAATCCTTTTTTTGCTTTTCCCAAGAATCTGTTCCAGCAACGGGCCAGTCGATATTTGCTACCGTGGCAATCCAAACTCCGCGAAACTCCCGAGGAATTTCAGGAAGGGAATGGGACACATTTACAAAGGAGCTTGCAAGCGTTTCTTCAGAACCAAATTGGGTTTTAGCCGCAGAACTGGAGGCTGTTGCACTGATTTTTGAGGCAAGCGGATCCAGCTGTTGGGCGGGACTTACCCCCCAGAGAAAAAGATAAAGTAGAAAAAGAGAGGTAAACTTTAGGTTCAGTTTCATCGCAGCATTAAAGCGTGGGCAAGGGTTTTAGGTTCAGATCAATCAAATTTTTCCGCAATCGAATCATAAATGAATCTCCGGGATCTGACTTTACGGTTCGGTAGTTGGGATCCGTCTCTTTCCAAAGCTCTGTTTTTTGGAAGCGCTGGTACTCGTGATGTCCAATGACGTAGTCGATCGGATACTTTCGTTTGAGGTAGCGGATGAGTTTTTCGTTGGAATCTAACTGAGCTTTGGTGAGGGGCATGTCGTCGCTGCCGATGTTTTCGATGCCGATGGCGAGGTAGTTGAGGCCGATCACATGTCGCGCAAAGGTGGTTTCAGGCAATAGCCGAAAAATGGTACCGTCGCGGTCGATCAAAAATTGACTGGAAACATTCAAATTGCTTGCGCCCGTGAGGTCGGCGCGTCCACCCAGCGTGATGGGATTGAATACGTCAAAGGTTACTTCTATCGTTGGAATGGCTGTCCAGTGAACTACCACCATTTGGGGCTTGATGGTAGCGGTAGTTTGCACTAATCCATGCCGCTCCTTGAGGTAGTTCAGCGAGAGCTGCTCCCGTTCGGCATTCCAGGTGATGGGTTTGTCAAAAATGCGTAAAGTAGCCTTTTGACTGCACGCAGAGAAGCTAATGCAGGTCAAAAGCCCTCCAAGGATAAGCTTAAATCGGTTCATGGGTAAGGGATAAAAAAGACCTAAAGACTAAGTTAGGTAGAAAAATGGAGGAATTCACCTTGGCAAAGAGAGAAACAGAAAAACTGTTTTCTCCAACCAATTTTTCGAATGAATGGACCTCTTTTTGGAAGAATATTAAAAGTTTACCCCAAACTTTTTCCCCAACTCACTCAAATCTTGGACCACAGGGTCGAGTAAAGGAATTCCTTCTAGTTTCCGAATGATTTCCAGTTCCCGCTCTGGATCTCCAGGGATCAATACCTTTTCGTGTCCAGGCGTAGGTTCGGCGGACCGAAATCTACGGATCCACTGATCCATATGTCCTTTAAATTCTTCCGCAGGACGGAAGGCATCCACCCGCATGGCACCAAAAAAGTGGCCAATGCCTTCGCCAACCAGGTTGGGGAGGGGATCTAGAAAAGCAACGAAGGGAGGGACCCAAGGACCGTAATTGGCTCCTGAAAGTACAGCAGAGAGAATGTCCACGACTGCACCTAGGCCATAGCCTTTGTGGGAACCGTGCTCTCTATCTCCGCCCAAAGGGAGTAGGGCACCGCCGTCTTTTACCCCATTGGCAGAAGTGGTGGGTGTGCCAGCTTTGTCTTGTACCCATCCACTGGGGGTATCCTGGCCTTTACGTTGCAGCATTTCTAGCTTGCCGTTGGCAGCGGTGGTGGTGGCCATGTCCAGCACAAAAGCAGGCTCTTCCTTGGCCGGTATAGCCACCGAAATCGGGTTGGTACCGAGAAGGCGCTCCTTCGAAAAAGTAGGAGCCACGAGGGGACTGGCATTGGTTAGGGAGATGCCAATCATGTCTTCCTCTAAGGCCAACATGGCATGGTAACCCGCGATTCCATAGTGGTTGGAATTTTTAACAGACACCCATCCTGTGCCTACATTTTTGGCTTTTTCCATGGCCACCTTCATCGCAAAAGGAGCCACCACTAGACCTAGGCCTGCATCGCCATCTACTACGGCGGTGGAGGGAGTTTCGTAGGTCACGCGCACTTTTGGGGTAGGGTTGATTCTGCCCTTTTCCCAGAGCCGCACATAGCCACTCAGCCGCGCCACCCCGTGACTGTCTACTCCACGAAGGTCTGCCGAAAGCAAGACCTTAGCGCCGAGTTGAGCATCTTCGTCTGGACAGCCAATTTTTTTGAGCATGTCGTAGGTGAATCGGTACAAGTGATCGTAGGAAAAGTGCTGCATGGCTGCTGGGAAAATTGATACTGAGTTTCACAAAGATAGAAAGCAGCAGGCAGTGATCGTTCGCTTTGACCTTTAAAAATCAACTTGAACTCAACTAGTGAACAGGGAAGGAATGATTAACTGTGGAGGGCAATCTCTCCAGAAAGCATTCTAGAAACTGCCCCTTCTTTCAAAGAATAGTGGGAGCAGCGCATGCTTTTCGCAGAAATATGTTGCAAGATAAAGTCAATCAGGCAGCTAGCTACTACAATCATGTCTACCCGCATGGCAATCATGCCTGGGATGAGTAATCGTTCTTCTCTATTTTTGGTAACCAGCAACTGAAAAAGTTGGTAAAAATCGCTGACTGGCAATTCAAATACGTGCTGCCCGGTGAGTTTGCATTGCAGCATGGTCGCATAATACATGTCAACCAAGGTGTCAAAAGTACCGGATGCGCCTACAAATCCACTGGGCTTGTACTGCTCAATAGCATCCAATAGTGGCTGCAGCTTTTCTCCGCAATACTGTTCTAGCTTTTCTACTTCTTCGGGTAAAATAGGATCGTGGTAGTGAAAGGCATCTAGGAGGCGCTGCCCACCGATTTCAAAACTTTGTTTCCAGAATGCCTGCTCGGCATTGCCGATAATAAACTCTACAGAGCCTCCGCCAATGTCCATCATCAAATAGGTATTTTCGTCCAAGCAGCCTGAAAAATGAATGCCTTCGTAGATCAGCTGGGCTTCTTCTTCCCCAGAGATGACATGGATTTGTATGCCTAACTCTTCCTTGACCTTTTTGACAAAGTCAGGTCCATTGTTTGCATTTCGGACAGCAGAGGTGGCAAAGGCAAAAATTTGGTCGATGTTTTCCCCTTCAATCAAGTTTTTGAAATGCCCAAGGGTATGTAGGGCTCTTTTCTCAGCCTCCGCAGTAATCTGATTCTGTGTGATGCCTCCTTGGCCGAGTTTTACGGCAACTTTCTCTTTGTAAAGGGTGGTAAACTCTTTTCCATACAATTCCACCAACAACAAATGAAAGGTGTTGGTCCCCATGTCTATCACCGCTGCCTTCTTGGGATGTGTCATTGTCCTTTTTTTGGATGGGCGAATATAGAAAGTTTTTTAAAAGTTCTATTTTAAGTTTTTATGCATCAGCTAAAACGCAGGTTAGTAGCGGATTGGAGGAGTCTTGGAATTTGATTTGCTGCGCGAAGGCTTTTTCTATTCGCGCCAGCGTTTATATTTGATCTTAGAAATACTCCCCGATATGACAGATTCAAAAAACCCAAATTACAGCCCTTCAGGCCATCTAGAGAAAACCGCCCTTTTGGCGAAAAAAAACGCAGAAGCTGAGCTAGGTGGAGGGCTTGCACGAATTGAAGGGCAGCACCAAAAAGGGAAGCTTACCGCCAGAGAGCGAATCGCATTGCTTGTAGATGAGGGGACCTTTGAAGAGATCGACAAGTTTGTGATGCACCGAGCCAAAGACTTTGGCTTGGACAAAGAGCATTACTTGGGAGATGGAGTAGTGACGGGTTATGGGGAGGTGAATGGGCGCTTGGTCTATGTCTATTCCCAGGATTTCACGGTCTTTGGCGGATCTCTTTCCGAGACGCATGCCGAGAAGATCTGCAAGGTAATGGAGTTGGCACTAAAGAATGGTGCCCCAATAATTGGAATGAATGATTCAGGTGGGGCTCGAATTCAAGAAGGGGTGAATTCCCTTGGGGGCTATGCCGATATTTTTTACCGCAATACGCTGGCATCCGGAGTGGTGCCTCAGATTTCAGCCATCATGGGTCCATGTGCAGGTGGGGCAGTATACTCCCCAGCCATCACGGACTTTATTTTGATGGTAGAAAACACCTCTTACATGTTTGTGACGGGGCCCAATGTGGTCAAGACCGTCACCCAAGAAACAGTCACTGCCGAGGAGCTGGGCGGAGCTTCCACCCATAGCACCAAATCTGGGGTTACCCATTTTGCCTGCGCCAATGAGATGGAAGCGCTCAAGCGAATCAAATCCTTGCTGAGTTACCTCCCTCAAAATTGTGAGGATCGAGCGCCTAGCTATCCCTACGAACTAAAAAAAGACGAGACGAGGGCTATCCTGGACACCTTGATTCCAGAAAACCCAAACCATCCCTACGACATACGGGAGGTGATTGGTGGCATCGTGGATGAAGGCTCGTTTTTAGAAGTGCATGAAAACTATGCAGACAATATTGTCGTTGGCTTTGCGCGAATCGCAGGGCGAAGTATTGGTATTGTAGGCAACCAGCCGCAATCCATGGCAGGGGTTTTGGACAATCACGCCTCAGTGAAGGCGGCACGCTTTGTTCGCTTTTGCGACAGCTTCAATGTGCCCTTGCTTGTGTTGGTAGATGTTCCAGGATTTTTGCCGGGTACAGACCAAGAGTGGAACGGCATCATCACCAATGGAGCCAAGTTGCTCTACGCTTTTTCGGAGGCTACAGTACCTCGCATCACGGTGATCACCCGCAAAGCCTACGGAGGTGCTTACGATGTGATGAACTCCAAGCACATTGGGGCAGACCTCAACTATGCCTGGCCTACTGCCGAAATCGCGGTGATGGGTGCAAAGGGGGCGGCAGAAATTATCTTCAAAAAAGAGATTGCCGAAGCAGAAAATCCCGAAGCTAAGCTTCAAGAAAAAGTGGAGGAGTATACGGCCAAGTTTGCCAATCCCTACCGCGCTGCGCACCGAGGCTACATTGACGAAGTGATTCTCCCTTCTGACACGCGCACCAAGTTGATCAAAGCGTTTAAGATGCTGGAAAACAAAGTGGATAAATTGCCAAGGAAAAAGCATGGCAACATTCCTTTATAAGCAAGCGGAAGGAGGAGGTTAACGCCTTCATTTTCGTAATTTTCAATTTTCTAGAATAACCAAGCACCGGAGCTCCTAGAGCCTGATGCAGCTATCCCCTAACCTATGAATGAGAATCAGTTTCTAACCAACTACCTCAACAATGCCTCGCCCACAGGGCATGAGGCTTCCGGACAACAAATCTGGCTGGATTACATCAAGCCCTATGTCGACAGCTACTTTACCGACTCCTATGGTACTGCAGTGGCAGTGATTGAGCCCGATGCACCGTACCGGGTAGTGATTGAGGCGCATGCCGACGAGATCAGCTGGTTTGTCAACTACATCAAAGACGATGGATACATCTACGTTCGCCGGAATGGAGGCTCAGACCACATGATTGCTCCCTCCATGCGTGTCAATATTCATACCGACAAAGGGATCGTGCCAGGAGTCTTCGGTTGGCCGGCCATCCACGTGCGGAAAGAAGGAAAAGAAGATGCGCCTACCTTGGACAATATCTTTATCGATGTAGGGGCGCAGTCCAAAGCTGAGGTGGAGCAACTGGGAATCCATGTGGGTTGCGTGATCACCTTTAAAGATGAGCTAACCGAATTGAATGGGAAGTATTGGTCTGGCCGAGCGCTAGACAATCGGATCGGAGGATACATGATTGCACAGGTGGCACGGAAAATCAAGGAGTCTGGGAAGAAACTACCTTTCGGACTATATATAGTGAATGCGGTTCAGGAAGAGATTGGCCTTCGCGGCGCGGAGATGATTGCGCAGCGGATCAAGCCCAATGTGGCGATCATTACAGACGTATGTCACGATACCACCGCACCGCTTTACAGTAAAATTACCAGTGGTGACCAGGCTGCTGGCAAGGGCCCCGTACTTACCTATGGCGCTTCGGTTCATAAAAAGTTACTGGACCTTATTATTGCCGCTGCGCGAAAGCAGGAGATTCCTTTTCAGCGGGCAGCAGCTTCGCGAACTACCGGGACGGATACCGATGCCTTTGCCTATTCCAATGGAGGGGTGCCATCCGCATTGATCTCGCTTCCCTTGAAGTACATGCATACCACGGTAGAAACTGCCAGCAAAAGCGATATTGAACAGGTCATCGAACTGATGTACGCGTTCTTGGTGGACTTTGACCCCAGTTATGACTTCCGGTACATTTCTTAGCAGGAATGGCCTATTTTAAGGCCTTTAGTCTGCCGATTTAAGATCCTCTTGCAGAAAAGTTTTGCGAGAGGATTTTTTTTCACTTCTAAAATTTTGCGATAGGTCTTTCGAGGACTTAAAAAATGTCGCTACATTTCTTATTCTAACGCTAGCTTAATTAGCGAATGAGAGGAGTTAGTTGAGAACAGAAAACAATTTAATACATGAAAAAAATAATTTTATTGGGTGCGGCAGCAGTAGGGATGCTTTTTTCCTGCAGCCCAAAGTCTGGTGAAGATGCGGCTGGTGCAGGAGATTCGCTCACCGTGGCAAGTCTCGACAATGTTTTGAGCCCAGAGGAGCAGTCCGAGGGATGGATGTTGCTCTTTGACGGTAAAAGTATGCAGGGTTGGAGGGCTTTCAATGGGGATACCACTCCAGCCAACTGGATTATTGAAGAAGGTGCGATGAAAGGATTGGGTGCAACTGGTGGAGAAGATTTTGGTGGAGATGTGGTGTATGGGGCACAAGAATTTGAAGAGTTTGAGTTGAAATTTTCTTGGAAAATCTCCGCAGGGGGTAATTCAGGCGTTTTCTACCATGTGGTGGAGGGGCCTGCCTACAAGGCTCCTTATTATACAGGACCGGAATACCAGGTGATTGACCAGTTGGGCTTTGCTCAGCCTCTTGAAAAGTGGCAGTCTCTTGCGGGGGATTATGCGATGTATGAGCCAGACTACGAAGGCGTGGTCAAGCCGGCAGGGGAGTGGAATGAATCCAAGATTGTTTTTTCTGAAGCTGGTGCCAGCTATTGGCTGAATGGAAAGCAGACCGTGGCCTTTGTTCCTTATTCTGAGGACTGGAAAGCGAAGCGGAATTCAGGCAAATGGAATGATTTTCCCGATTACAAAATTGCCCGCAAAGGGCTGATTGCATTGCAGGATCATGGGGATCCTGTATGGTTTAAAAACATAAAAATCCGACCCTTATGAAAAAAATATTTTTAGTAGCGCTTTTGGCACTTACCGTGCAAGTTGCCTTTGCACAGAAGAAAGAGAAGTTGTTTAACGGCAAAGACCTGAGCGGCTGGAAGGTGTATGGCACCGAAAAGTGGTATGTAGACAGCAATGGCTTGTTGGTATCAGAGAGTGGTCCAGACAAGGGCTATGGCTACTTGGGTACGACTGCAGAATACGGTGATTTTGAGGTAGAGCTTGAGTTCAAGCAAGAGGCAAATGGAAACTCTGGGGTGTTTATCCGATCTACGGTGGATGGAACGAAGGTTTCTGGCTGGCAGGTGGAGGTAGCTCCTCCGGGCAATGATACAGGCGGAATTTATGAATCTTATGGAAGGGGCTGGTTGATCAAGCCAGATCCAGAAAAGGACAAGGCCTTGAAATTTGGAGAATGGAACAAAATGAAGATAGTTGTCCAGGGTGATCGAGTGATTTCCTATGTGAATGGGGAGGAGATGGTTAATTATGCCGATGAGAAGATTGGTGCAGGAAAAGGCGGTGTTTTGCTTCAAATCCACGATGGAGGAGGAATAAAAGTCTACTGGAGAAATATAGTTTTGAAAAAATTATAGTTTGCCAAATTTTAAATAAGTTGATGCCCTGTAAATTCCAGTTTACAGGGCATTTTTTCTGCAAATTTTTCTAGTTCAGGCTCAAGCACTTGTGCGGTTCCGGGCTAGAATATTGATTTATTCTTGTCAATTGGATTCTTTTTACGATCTTTGCACTCCCAAAAGGGGGAAAAGTTCTCTGTTCTGTGGTTGTATCCGAGGAATCTAGGGATTGTCAGATGATGGATTTATTAAATTTATTTTAACAAATCTCTTGTTGTGGAGTGAAAGGCTGTTACCTTTGCAACCCTGTTCGGAAGGAATGGGAGAAAAATTGGATGTTTTTAGGGTGTTAAGTTCTAAAAATGTACGTGTTCCAAAAATGTTTGGAAGCAAGTTCTTTGAAGTGATGTAAGGCAAAAAAGATTAACCTGAGGATGAGGTGGTTTATGGGTATGCTTTACCTGTAGACTGACTTATAATAATAGACAACATACAATGGAGAGTTTGATCCTGGCTCAGGATGAACGCTAGCGGCAGGCCTAATACATGCAAGTCGAGCGGCAAGTTGAGTAGTAATACTTGACCTAGAGCGGCGCACGGGTGCGTAACGC
>CAMDLI010000071.1 GCA_945901615.1 Spirosoma fluviale | reverse complement strand
GCGAGTAAATTTGAATCCGTCACCGGAACTACCCTCAAAAATGGGATGAAGGTTTTGGCACAGGTGAGCGTGACCTTCCACCCTGTCTATGGCCTAAGCCTCAATGTAAAAGACATCGACCCCTCCTTCTCCCTAGGTGAGCGGGCTCGGTTGCGACAAGAAACCATCGCCCGACTCAGCAGCGAAGGATGGGTAGGACACAATGCCAGATTACCCCTACCTCCAGTCATCCAACGTATCGCAGTGATCTCGAGTGCCACGGCAGCTGGCTACGGAGATTTCATCAATCAACTCGAGGAAAATGCCTACCACTACCGAGTCTATCACCGTCTTTTCCCTTCGCTCATGCAGGGAAATGAAGCCGTAAGCAGCCTTATTGCTGCTTTGGATCAGGTGGCGCAACAAGCAGAACGTCTGCAGCTGGATGCTGTGGTGCTGATTCGCGGAGGTGGGGCACAGCTAGATCTGGATTGTTTTGACGACTACCAACTGGCAGTAACCATTGCCAAATTCCCACTCCCAATTTTTACAGGCATAGGCCATGAACGGGACGAAACCATCGCGGATTTGGTGGGTCATACCAGCTTAAAAACTCCAACCGCAGTAGCTGAGTTTGTACTTTCCAGCTTTCGGGAATTTGAAGAACAACTTGGACTTGGAGCCCAGCGCCTCGATAGGATGACCCGGAACACCTTAAAGGGAGAGAATTCCAAGGTCCAGGAGGTAGCGCTGCACATCAAGGGATTAGTTAAACAGCAGCTATCCCGAGATTTAGATAGAATCAGTGGCTACCAAGTTAGAATGCTTCAATCGGGGAAAAGCCACACCAAACATGAGCATGGAGATTTGGACCAGAAAGTAGTCCTACTAAAGAAAGAAATGCAGCGCTTTCTCAAACTTCAGCGCGAAAAAATAGATCAGAAGGAAATCAGTGTCCGGCAATTGGACCCTATAAACTTGTTTCAAAAAGGCTATACCCGAACGGAATCAAAAGGACTACCAATACAGCTCAGTCAACTCGAGGTTGGAGATTCCCTTACCACTTATACAGCGCATCAAAAAATCAACAGCACCATCACTCAACTACAGAAAAAATGAAAGATTACACCTATACCCAAGCCATGCAACGGCTGGAAGCTATTTTGGCGCAGCTCGAGGAAGGAAGCAGCAATGTGGATACATTAGCGAACTTGGTAAAAGAGGCTGCTGAGCTGGTTAAGTTTTGTAGAGCAAAGCTCCGCAAAACTGAAGATGAAGTACAGAATGCCTTTGAAGGAATGGGCTAAAAAATCTGTAGAAAGCAGTTAAACCAAGCAATTCCAACGCAGGCTAAACTAAGCCAGTTGACTTAGCCGATCACCTGCTCTTGGATCACCTGCAAAAACTTCCGAGGAATACTCACCAACAAGTTTTGGTAAATGCCCGGAATTCGAATAAGGAAATAATCTTTATTCCCCTTTTCGATACACTCTCCAATCATATCCTCTAGTGATCCACCAATCACCTTTACTTTTTCTCCTGGGCTAATTTCCGAACCATCCGTTTCGATGGATACTCCAGTTGCCACTACACGCTGAATCGTCTCCACATCCTCGTCGCGAATGATCGCATGCTCTCCGGAAAAATGAACAAACTTCACTGCTCCAGGTATTTTTAGGCAGTTCCAAAGGTTATTCCGATTGGTTTTTACAAATACATAACCATTAAATAGCGCCTTCTGCACCTTTTTTTTCCGGTCAGACCATTGTCGCAACTCCTCCACCATGGGTAAGTATACTTCTACCCCTTCCTCCACCAGCATGTCGGCAACCTTTTTTTCCGCCCGAGATCGGGTGTACATCACATACCATTTTAGTTCTTGCATCTCTCTTGGGTCTATGGGGTCACAAATCTAAAAAAATAGCTTAGTTTTTTAGAGAAAAACGAAAAAACCCCTGGAACAAAGTTCCAAGGGTTTGATCAAAAAAACCACCAACCTAAACAGGGATGATTAGGACCTACGAAGCTTGATAGCAAGCTTATCGGTAAGTAAATACATCACTGGAACTAGTACTAACGTAATGATTGTCGCAAAGGTTAACCCAAATATTACAGTCCAGGCCATTGGTCCCCAGAAGGCTGCGTTATCGCCTCCTACATAGAACTGAGGGTCAAATTCGCTCAAAAGGGTTGCGAAATTAATGTTCATACCAATCGCCAAAGGAATCAATCCCAAGACAGTAGTGATGGCAGTCAAAAGCACCGGGCGAAGACGGGTTTTACCAGCCTCCACAATACTTGCGAGCAAATCAGGTAGGGCCAAATAACTTCCTTTTTGGATACCCAATTCCTCACGCTTTCTTACCCGAACCAAGTCAGTGTAGTCAATCAATACAATTGCATTGTTTACCACTACCCCAGCCAGGGAAATAATTCCAATGCCTGTCATGATCACCACGAAATCCATGTTGAAGATTACCAAGCCCAAGAATACACCTATCGTACTGAAAAGAACAGAGGTCATAATAATGAAAGGGCTGATCACCGAATTGAACTGCGCTACGATAATCAAGAAAATAAGAGATACAGCAATTCCTAATGCGCGTAACAAGAAAGCCTGTGACTTGGCTTGCTCTTCCTGCTCACCGGTATACTTCACCGTAATTCCCTCAGGAACAGGGTAAGTCCCCATCAAATCCTTGATTTGACCATTGATCTCGGTAGGATTGTATCCATCTAGCACGTTGGAGAACATACTCACCACTTTTTCGGAGTCTTTTCTTTTCACTGATCCATAGGTAGATCCGTACTGAATGTCGGCTACCGCAGAAATTGGCACTTCTCTTTTGTCACCAAACTTGTCTCTAAAACCAATTTTCTTGTTGACCAAAGTATTGATGTCGTAACGTGAATTTTCATCCAATCGAAGGAAGATAGGATAGTCCTCTTCCCCTTCTTTGTACTTGGATACCTCAAGTCCAAATAGAGAAGTTCGTAACTCCATCGCTATACTGGAAGTAGACAAGCCAAATCTTCTGGCCTTTTCACGATCGATAAGAACGACCACTTCAGGGCTTCCCAATGAAAGATCCGTCTTCAATTCTTCAAGACCTGGAATGGAATTCGATTCCAAGTAAGCCTTGGTCTCCTCCACATAAGCAATCAATTGCTCGTAGTCTTCCCCTACAAACTCAATATTTACAGGATTCCCAACAGGAGGTCCATTTTGCTGCTTGTCAACCGTAATTAACACCCCTGGGTACACTTTCGCCAACTCTCGTATCACCTCCATCGCATCATTGGTATCAATTCCTTGACGGTCGATGTAATCCACAAATCCAATAGTGATTTTTGCCTTGTGAGGGGTAGACTGAATACTCGGCCCTTGCGTTGGGTCACCAGTACCTTCTCCCACTTGTGTGATAACTGATTCCAGAATGCCTCCATAAGGCTCCAACTTGGCCATCATCTCATCTTCCATCTTATCGACAAAAGTATTGGTGGCTTCGATACTTGTTCCAATTGGAAACTCAACGAAGACATTGACTAGTTGAGGCTGATTGTCTGGAAAGAAAAGGACCTTTGGAGAACTAACCCCAAGTAATACAATGGAGAAAATCAAAAGCAAAAAGGTACCTACTAATATTTTGATGGGGTTTCTCCCTTTCAAAGAAAATGTAAGTAACGATTCATAGCCATTCTCCATCCGAACCAAGAAGACAGACTGGAACCATCCCACTGCTTTTCTCAAAAAGAACACATACACCAATGTCAGCAAGGACGACACTATGGCTAGAGAACCGATGGTATTCCATCCAACCAGGTAACATATAAGAGCCAATAGCCCCAAAAATCCAGCTGTTCGAAGTGATCCTTTTTTAGGTTTATCTTGGGTCATGTCCTCAATCTTCATGAACATAGCCGTCATTACTGGATTGATGACCAAAGCCACAAATAAGGAGGCCGAGAGTACGATAATCAGTGTTATCGGTAGGTATTTCATAAACTCTCCTACTAGATCATCCCAAAAAGCCAATGGCAAAAATGCCGCCAAGGTGGTGAGCGTAGAGGTAATGATCGGCCAAGCTACTTCACCAACTCCTTCTTTAGCTGCCTGAACTGCTGGCTTGCCTTCCTGCATCATGCGGTAAATATTTTCTACCACCACGATGCCGTTATCCACCAACATGCCTAGGGCAAGAATTAGCGAAAAGAGCACCATCAGATTGAGCGTAATGCCAAAAGAGTCAAGTACCAAGAAGGAAATAAACATGGACAAAGGAATCGCCGAACCCACAAAAAGTGCATTTCGGAAACCCATGAAGAACATCAATACCAAGACTACCAGGATAATTCCAAAAATGATGGAGTTTTCCAGATCACTCACTTGAATACGCGTTTGCTTACTCTGATCATTGGTGATGGAAATCTCTAAATTTTCAGGAAATCGATTCGCCTTCGTGGTCTCAATAATTTCCTTGATTTTGTCTGCTGCATCCAGTAGATTTTCTCCACTTCGCTTGGTCACGTTAATCGTGATTACAGGTAAGTTTTTACTCCGAGCATAGGAAGTTCTATCTTTAAAGGTGTCCTTGATCTGGGCTACATCTTTCAGGTACACCATCTTCTGCTGATCCGTTTTGACGATAATGTTCAGCAAATCTTCTGGATTTGTGAATTCACCATCCACGCGTAACGTGCGTTCAAAATCACCGTTCTTAATGCTACCACCAGAAACAGTCATGTTTTCTGTTTGTATTGCACCGGATATATCGTTAAAACTTACTCCAACAGACTCCATTTTGTAGGGGTCCACGTTGATTTGTATCTCACGCTCGATGGTACCTGCAAGGTCTGCCTTGGAAATTTCAGGTAGCTTCTCGATGGCATCTTCAAGATATTCCCCATATCGCTTCAATTCCTGCTCCGAATAGGGACCAGAAATATTGACGTTCATGATTGGGAAATCGGAGGTATTTACTTCCAATACATTGGGATCCTGATCGAGATCAGAGGGCAACTCACTTTTTGACTTATCTACCGCATCTTTTACGTCTTGGATGGCTTTGGCAAGTTCCACTCCAGGGGTAAACTCAACCACAATTGAAGAAAAATCCTGCACCGAGGTAGACTTGATGTCCTTCACGTTATTCAAGGACTTCAACTGTTTCTCAATAGGTCGCGTGATCAGGTTCTCCATATCCACGGGCGAGTTGCCTGGATAAGGAGTGCCTACATAGACTGTTGGGATGACGATTTCCGGGAAACTTTCCTTGGGCATGGTGCGGTAAGCACCCAAACCCAATACCGTAATGATTAGCGTCAGAATGATGACCGACGTTGAATTGTCCACACTAAAGCTGGACAATCCAAACTCACGGATTGTTTTGGATTTTTGAGGGGTATCCATGTTTACTGCTTAGCTACGTTTACACTAAAATTATCTCCCACTTCACGGAATCCTTTGTCTACCAACACTTCAGTTCCTGTAAGGCCTTCGATGATTTCGGTTTGATCACCAGAGGTGTAGCCACGGGTCACGTATTTTTTCTTCGCTAACCCATTTTCTACTGCAAACAGGTAATCTCCTTTGGTATCTGCCATGATCAAGTGGGATGGAACGATCACGCTCTCCTTATTTTTATAATCCTGAATCTTCAGGACGGAAATCATGTTCGGCTTCACCTCTGGAAGGCTAGGAAGAAATACCTCTACCTTAAAAGTCCGGTTGTTGGGATTGATAATGGAACCTGTAGCCGATACCTTAGTGGTGATCGTTTTGTTGATGGATGGGAAGGTGATTTCTACTGAATCTCCTTTTGCAAGTGCACCAATGTAACTTTCAGAAATATCTGCTTCGATAAATAAATCGCTCTCGCCTACAAATTGAAACATCTGTGAACCAGGCTGTACCAATTCGCCTACGCGAACGCGAACTGTTTCAATAGTGCCATTGAAAGGTGCCTTGATTGACGCTTTACCCAGTTGAGTTCGCAAAGAAGTTAGACTCTTCTCCAATCCTTCTTTTCTGCTTTTGGCTTCCAGGTACTGGATTTCAGTACCGATTTTTTGATTCCAAAGGCGTTGCTGCTTTTCAAACACGGTTCGGGCCAAGGAAAGACTATTCTCCAATTCTTCGATACTGCGTTGGATGGCTTCTGAATCCACCTTAGCCAACACCTGTCCTTTGGATACACGCATGCCTTCGATGGCTGGGATGTCCAAAATTCTTCCAAGTGTCTCGGAACTGATATTCACATTTTTCTTGGAAAGTACCGAACCGGTCACCTCCACAAAGTGAGTGAATTCCCCTTTTCGTGCGGGTACGGTGGTGATCAATAGCGGCTTTTTGGCTGCAGCAGCAAATTCAGGATCTGCAGCAATCAATTCAGCTTCCAAGGTTTTAATTTGTGTAGTCAACTCAGTAAGTTGGCCTTTTAAAGCTTCCAATTCAGCTTTTTTTGCTTCTAGGCCATCTCCTGCACAGGAGGCTATCCCAAGAGAAAGGACAAGCAAAGTGGCGAAGTTTAGGATTGATTTCATGGGTATAAAATAGAGGTGGAAGAGTTGGTTTAGTTTGTCAAATCAGGCTTTAACAAGCCTAGGGCTTTTTCAAGATTTATTTTGGAAATAAGACCATCGTAGATGGCTCCGAGGTAATTGATTTCTGCTTGAATTAAGGCTGCATCTGCCTCCACTACTTCAAGGTTGGACCCTACCCCTTCTTTGTATTTAATACGGGCAATTTGGTAAACCTCGGTGGCGAGCTGCATATTGGCTTCCTGAACCTCTAGAAGGTTGAGATCATTGCGGAGGTTGGCCTTGGCAGCATACAATTCGTTTTTGAAGGATTCCTTTAAGAAGTTACGCTGGTTTTCAATTTGATTAATTTGAACCCGATTCTTCTGAATCCGTGCCGCTTTGCCAAACCCATCAAAAATGGGAACAGACAGACTCACACCTACTAGGGAGCTTCCAAACCAGTTGGATTTATTAAATACCCGATCCAATTCATTCCCTGCACCGCTTCTCCGTGCATTTCCGATGAAATCAATTTTGGGCATGTACTGACTCAAGTTATTTTTCAAATCTAGCCCAACAAGTGTAAGCTGTGTAGTCACTTGCTCCAATTCAATCCGCTCAGCACCTTCTTCACCTAATAGCGCAAGTGTCTCTTCTTTCGGGGTCAATTCCTCCAAAGACTCAGCTAGAACTACTTCATATTCAATGGGCATCCCCATCTGCAGTTTTAGAATTTGCTTGCTGATGTCTAGGCCGGTTTGGCTTCGTTGCACCTGCGTGTAAATAGTGTTGCGCTGCACCTGCACACGGGAAACATCTAACTTCTCTACAAAACCTGCCTCTAGAAGCGCATTAGTTTCTTTAAGCAGCGTATCAATTCGCGACAGGTTGGCTTCAGCAAGACGAATACGTTGCTGGTTGACCAAAACTCCGTAATAGGCTTTTTTCACATTTTCCACCACATCGATCTCAGCCTTTTTCAAGTCTTTGTTGGTCAGTTCAAGTAGTGTTTTGGCAGCGCGAAGACCTACAAAAAATGATCCGTCAAAAATCATTTGGGAAACAGTCACACTCAATCCCGAAGAATAGCTCACCCCAAATCGTGCGGGGATCACATCGCTTGGATTGGAGGGATCTCCAAATGGCGGTTGATTCGGTAAAAAGACCACTGGGATTTTTGGATTGTAATCCAAGTTGTAGCCCCCGTTGATCTGAGGAAGACCTCGGGAGGTAGTTTCCTTAATCGTTGCCTTGGAAATTAGGAGTTCCAATCGGGCATTTTTTGCAGTCGGATTGTTTTCCAAAGCATAGGTAAGGGCATCAGCAAGCTTCAATTCCACCAGCTGTTGCGCAGCGAGTTGGGAAGCACTTAGCCCTACCAAAGCAAGTAGGAGGAGGTATTTTTTCATATACTAGTTGGTTTTATTCAATAGGTCTTTTTGTACTAAAAATGCTTGTCTTCCTTTCTCTGTAAAAATACCGTGAAGAAAGTGGTCCAGAATTACCAGCTGCTCTTCAAGCAAATTGTATTCTGGATCTGCAAAATTTTTCGGGTCAAAGGCAGTAGTAATTTGGCTCAATCTCACCTTGGCCAGCACGCGAGAATCAATTTCGGGTCGGAAATACCCGAGCTGTTTCCCAAGTTCCAATACGTTGACCAAGTCTTTTTGGATGGTTTGATCCTTAAAAGATTCAAAAAGCTTCCAGGCCTCTGGATAAAATTTCTGCACCTCTAGGATCACAAGTGGATTGATAGAGGTAAGTCGATCACGCATCATTTGGGAGGTCTTCACCAAGTGCTCGATGACTCCATCCCCCTGTTCTAGGATAAAGGAAAGCTTCTGCTGATCTTCTTCCAAAATGGCTGAAAATACCGCTTTTACTAAATCCTTCTTGTCCTCAAACTCTTGGTAAATGGTCTTTTTAGAAATTCCCGCCTGCCTTGCAAGATCCTCCATCGTGAACGTACGTACGCCAAAGCGCGCAAACTGCTCCGTAGCTATCTCTAAAATTCGTTTCCTGGTCTCCAACGCTGTCATTAATAAAAAGACAAAACTACGGAAACTATTTATTTGTTTAAAGTTTCCATGGTTTTATTTAAAAATATTATTTCAAAATGGCATATATTTAGCACGATTTATAGAATATTCAATCGTTATATTTAGTTTATAGGAATATAATTTTATAAAGACCGATTTAATCCTACTTATTATTCTTCTCAAAACTCCTTTTACAAAAGTTAATTTTACCACCATGGAATTTTTCAGGCACGCAGCTGGAAAACTAGCCTACCGACGCTTCGGCAGCGGTTCAGAGGTATGGATTTTCTTTCATGGCTTCGGACAATGCCACCAGGACATGCTCTCCTTTGACAAACTCCGCACATCCAAGCAAAGCTACCTTTTTGTGGACCTCATCTACCACGGCCAAAGCAGCTGGAATACATCTGAAAAAGACCTTAAAAAAGAGGAATGGAAAGCCATACTACTCTCCTTACTCCAAAAAGAGTCAATCGATACGTTTCATCTTGTAGGCTACAGCATGGGTGGTAAATTTGCTTTACTCAGTTATGAGTTACTCCCAGAGCGGATCAGTAGCCTGAGCCTCCTCGCTCCAGATGGCATCAAAACGGGCCTCTGGTACAGTATGAGCAACTACCCCTCTGGCATTCATCCACTTTTCAAACAGGTTGTCTTTCGGCCAAAGCGATTTTTTACACTAGTAGATGGCCTAAAAACAGCCGGACTGCTGCAGAAAAGCTTGGTAAAATTTGTCAAAACCCAACTCGAAACCCGCTCCAAAAGAGCGCAAGCCTACCTCGTCTGGAAGGTGCTAGGTGGCCTCCACCTACAATTGGGAACCATCATCCGGCAACTGCGGCAGCGTCCCATTCCCGTAACCCTAGTTTTGGGGGAGTTTGACCGTATGGTATCCCCAAAAAACTTGGAGCGGTTTACGGCCAAGGTTCCACAACTCAGACTCCTTCAGCTTCCTGTGGGACACGGGCAACTCATCGAAGCCACGGTTTCCTACCTGCATCAAGCTCAAGAAAAAGAGCACAGCTCCACGTCCCAAGTTCCAACGGAAAATCCGGCCTAAAAATTGAAAACTTAGGGACTACTTTTTACATTCTAAAACCCAAATTCTTACCTTTGCAACTTACCCGCCCAAGGACATGATTTTCTTCTTTGAATCCCCTCAGAAACTCATTTATGGAGTTCAAGTACCTCAACCCCTGCTCGCAGAAGACATCCAAAAGTTAAGCTGGCTATTTGGGGAGGCAAAAGCCCTCCAAACAGATAAAATCAGTAATCGGTACTCGGGACCACGCAAAGAAATGATTACCCCCTGGTCTACCAATGCGGTAGAAATCACGGGGAATATGGGTATCCTAGGAATTCAGCGAATCGAAGAATTCATTCCACTTCAAGCAGGTGAGCAAATTGATCCCATGCTCCAAAAAGCCTACGATGGCTTGGATCAAGCTATTTTTGACATTCAGCTCCAACCAGAGCCTATCAAAGCAATTACAGACATTGCGGCTTATAATAAAAGTGAAGGCCTAGCGCTCAGCCAAGAAGAAGTGGATTACCTCAACCAGGTGGCCGCACAACTTGGACGCCCCCTCACCGATTCGGAAGTGTTTGGCTTTTCGCAAGTCAACTCCGAGCACTGCCGACACAAGATCTTCAACGGTACCTTCATCATCAATGGAGAAGAAAAGCCGATGACACTTTTTCAATTGATCAAGGAAACCTCCAAGCGTCATCCAAACCGGATTGCCTCGGCCTACAAAGACAATGTCGCCTTTGTACATGGACCACGCATCCAGCAATTTGCTCCTAAAACGCAGCACCAAGCAGATTTTTTTGAACCACGAGATATCGATACCGTCCTTTCGCTCAAAGCGGAAACGCACAACTTCCCAACCACTGTGGAGCCCTTCAATGGTGCCGCTACTGGTGCCGGTGGTGAAATCCGTGACCGCCTCGCAGGAGGCACGGCTTCCATCCCACTAGCAGGTACGGCGGTATACATGACTTCCTACTCCAGGTCAGAAGCAGGTCGAAGCTGGGAAAAAAATCTCCCTGCACGCCCTTGGCTCTACCAAAGCCCAATGGACATCCTCATCAAAGCCTCCAATGGAGCCTCGGACTTTGGAAATAAATTTGGCCAACCCCTAATCGCAGGTTCGGTACTCACCTTTGAACACGAGGAAAACGAGAAGCAACACGGTTTTGACAAGGTCATCATGCTTGCCGGAGGCGTAGGATTTACCAATGCCAAGTACACCAAGAAAGCAGAACCCAAAGCCGGTGACCAGATCGTCATCATGGGCGGGGACAACTACCGCATCGGGATGGGTGGATCGGCAGTATCTTCCTTAAATACGGGAGAGCTCTCCAATGCCATCGAACTGAATGCCATCCAGCGTTCCAATCCGGAAATGCAAAAGCGCGTGTCCAACGTGATTCGTGCCATGGCAGAAAGCGAAAACAACCCCATCGTTTCCATCCACGACCATGGCGCAGGTGGACACCTCAACTGCCTCTCTGAATTGGTCGAAAGCACAGGAGGTACCATCCACATCGATCAACTCCCCGTGGGAGATCCTACCCTTTCCGCCAAGGAAATCATCGGCAACGAGTCCCAAGAACGCATGGGCTTGGTGGTAGGCAAAAAAGACATTTCGCTCTTGCAACAACTCTCCGAACGAGAACGCGCTCCTTTCTATGTGGTGGGCGAAACAACCGGAGACATGCACTTCAAATTTGAAAACCAAAAAACCGGAGAAAAGCCGGTGGATTGGAATTTGAGTTACCTATTTGGCTCCTCTCCCAAAACCATTCTGGAGGATGTAAGCCAACAAGGGTCGAACTTCGCAGAAGCG
>CAMDLI010000070.1 GCA_945901615.1 Spirosoma fluviale | reverse complement strand
AAAAAACACTCAATTAGCAACGGCTAGCTGAAACAATAAAAAAAGTTCGGGGTGTAGCGTAGCCCGGTATCGCGTCCCGCAGCAGTGCGGGAAGGTCCCAGGTTCGAATTCCCTGTTTTGAAATAGAATACAATCCTCTAGCAAAGGCTGGAAGATTCCAAAAGAAAAAGTTCGGGGTGTAGCGTAGCCCGGTATCGCGTCCCGCAGCAGTGCGGGAAGGTCCCAGGTTCGAATCCCCTGTTTTGAAATAGAATACAATCCTCTAGCAAAGGCTGGAAGATTCCAAAAGAAAAAGTTCGGGGTGTAGCGTAGCCCGGTATCGCGCCACATTTGGGATGTGGAGGTCGTAGGTTCGAATCCTGCCACCCCGACTTATTTAAAATTAATTAAAGCCAGCAAATACTTGTTGGCTTTTTTGTTTCTGGGGTGTAGCGTAGCCTGGTATCAGGCCTCGCAGCATTGCGGGAAGGTCCGTAGGTTCGAATCCTGCCACCCCGACTTATTTTTTGATTTACTTTTTTGTCTTACTAAATTTCTTCCTCCAGGTTTTCCAAAAGTTTTCTGAATCTTCATTGACTTGCACTTCGCCACTCAATAAAAAGCCGAATGCCTGTTAATTTTTGAATTAGAACGGCACCAAATAATTCAATAAACGCCAAGATTGAATTAGTTTTGGAGATTGAAATGAAATGTCAAACTTACAAGCAGTCCAAACCTATGAAAAACCTCTTCCTTTTACTTCTTCTTTTCCCTTCCTTACTAGTTGCTCAAGGAAGAGTTGACACCATAGCCGTCTACAGTCCATCTATGAAAAAAACGCTGAAGGCTGCTATAACTTTTCCTTCTAGCTATGAAAATGGGAAAAGTAGCTACCCTGTAGTCTACCTCCTCCATGGGGGTTCAGGAGCCTTTTCAGATTGGCATCAAAAAGTCACTGAAAAAGGGATTGTAAACCAACTAGCAGAAGAGCATAAGGTGTTGATTGTCACACCTGGAGTAGGTCCAGCAAGCTATTACTACGATAGCCCATTACTAGATTCGGTTCGCTACGAAACCTACATGATCCAAGAATTAATCCCTTTTATCGACAAGAATTACCGAACACTGGCGCAAAAGGAATCTCGAGCCATCACTGGCTTGTCCATGGGAGGCCATGGTGCGATTACGCTAGCTGCCAAGCACCCTACCCTATTTATTGCAGCTGGAAGTATGAGTGGTGTAATGAACATTGATACTGACCTTTGGAAAGTTGGAGAAGACTTTAGAAGCCTAAGGAAAAAGGGCCAAATTGAAATGCTCGGCCCAATCAATTACCAAGGACCACTTTTCAATCCTTACACCGCTGTTGGCCTTGTAGATCAACTTAAAAGCCAAAAAGTTTCCTTGATTATTGATTGCGGAGTGGATGACTTTTTGATCGAGACCAACCGGCAGATGCATTCGCTTTTGATGGAAAAGAAAGTTGCTCACGAATACATTGAAAGACCCGGTGCGCATACTTGGAACTATTGGACCGAAGCTTTACCGGTACAATTTTTCTTTTTATCCAAATCCCTGAAGCGGTAAACCAATCCCGAAGCGCGCTCCTCAAATTTTAATCCCCTTCAAAATTTAAACTAACTTTACGAGCCAAGTTTAAGCCTATTCAATCATGTCCCAGTTTGACTCCATACGCCCCTACTACGATGCAGAAGTAAATGCTGCCATTCGAGAGATTGTGGATGACAGCATGCTAGCCGCCATGATGCAGTTTACCTTTCCAGAGGATCAAAGTCACACTTGGAAGGACCGGATGAAGCACACCCATTCTTTGCGGGATTTTCAAATCAACTTTATCTATCCCGCCGTCAAGAAAGTTTTGGAAATGAGTTCCGAAGGATTGACACTGGGAGGTTTTGAGCAACTGGAACCCAATACGGCCTATCTTTTTATTTCCAACCACCGGGATATCATCCTTGACACCTCTCTGCTCAATGCCAGCTTGTATGAAAATGGTTTGGTGATGACCACTTCTGCCATCGGAGATAACCTGATCAAAAAGCCTTTTCTTCAGATCCTATCTAGGCTAAACCGCAATTTTGCTATTAAAAGAGGGGTAACAGGAAGGGCTTTATTGGAGAGTTCCCTACTCGTATCCCAATTCATCCACAAATCACTCCTTCGCGAAAATAGATCCGTCTGGACCGCCCAGCGGGAAGGCAGGACCAAAGATGGAAATGACCTTACCCAGAAAGGAGTATTGAAAATGCTCTCCCTGGCTGAAAAAGGCAGCAATCCCTTTGGGTTTTTCGACAAAATACAGCTTGTCCCAGTGTCCATCTCTTACGAATACGATCCGACCGACTCCTTAAAAATTCCTGAATTGATTGCGAAATCAAAGGAAGAAATATATGTGAAAGGAGAAAATGAGGACTTCATTACCCTACTGAGCGGTATCATGGGATCCAAAAAGCGTATTCATATTCAAGTCAATAAAATTCTGACCGAAGAGGTCCGTCAACTCAAAAAAGAGGACCTCCCCCAAAATGAAAAGTTGAGCAAGCTTAGCGATCTTATCGATCGGGAAATTTGGAAAGGATACAAACTCTGGCCGAGCAATTACATCGCCTACGATCTATTGCACCAGAAAAGTCAATTTGCATCTCAGTACACTGCAGTAGAAAAAGCGAGTTTTGAAAAACGCCTTTCGCAAAAAGTAAATCAAAAAAATCCCTTAGAGGTGGAAAATTTTCTACAGATGTATGCCCATCCTGTAGTCAATCAACTCGAACTTTAATTTTTTTTACCCCCTACTTAATTTGGGGCCAATCAAAAAGCTAGGTTGCTAGCCTACTCCAGGTCTTGTTTAGCATAGAAAATTCACGCTTTCCTCAAAAAGGAATTAAAATGTAGCAGAGAAATCCGTAGTTTAGGAAGTAAACTTTTTCTACAATGAAAAAAACGGCACTTCTCTTTTGCATCTCCCTTCTACTATGGAGTGGAAGTCATGCCCAAACGAATAAAATCGCGGTAGGACACATTCAAACTCCGCTAGGAGAACTTTGGATTGAGTTGGATGATCGCACTCCTAACCATAAACTAAGCTTTATTGAACTCGCGGAAGCAGGGTATTGGGACTCGCTCACTTTCAATCGGGTGATTCCAAATTTTGTAGCACAAGGGGGTTGCCCCGATACTCCGGCAGGGTTTACCGATCCTGAATACCTCCTCGCTCCGGAATTTCACCCAGAATTGAAACATGTCTACGGAGCTTTGGGAGCAGGAAGAGACGATAATCCAGGTAAACTTTCTGCACGATGCCAATTTTACATTGTCCAAAATCCTGCTGGAATACCCCGACTGGATGGAGATTACACCATTTTTGGCAGAATCATCAAAGGGATGGAAATCATTGACCGCATCGTAAACGTAGCGCGGGACAAGCAGGATCAGCCGCTAGAACCCATCACCCTTCAGGTAAAAATTAAATACCTCAGCAAAAAGGAATTCGCTGCGCTCCAAACCCCCACTGCCCATGACTAAGCCCATCCGAATCCTTGTGGTTGGCTGCGGAAACATGGGCGCTTCCCATGCTACCACCTACCACCACATGCCCGAATTTGAGATTTGTGGTCTTGTCTCCAGAGGTGATTCAAAATTGCGACTCCAAGAAAAATTAGGAAGCAACTATCCGCTTTTTGAGGATTTCGATACCGCACTAGCGGAGAGTCATTCCGATGCCATCTGCATTTCTACCTACCCTGATACCCATGAGGACTTTGCCTGCAAGGCCATGAAGGCCGGCTGCCATGTGTTTTTGGAAAAACCCTTGGCCTACAGCATTGCTGGAGCGGAACGAATACTTGCAGTAGCCAAGGAAACCAACAAAAAAGTGGTAGTCGGCTACATCCTGCGGCATCATCCCTCCTGGATCAGATTTATTGAAGAAGCCCAAAAGTTAGGTAAGCCCCTGGTGATGCGGATGAACCTCAATCAACAAAGCCAAGGTTACATGTGGGATGTACACCGCAATTTGATGAAGACCTTAAGCCCAATTGTGGATTGCGGGGTCCATTACATTGATGTGATGTGCCAAATGACCCGTTCCAAGCCTGTATGGGTTTCTGCCATCGGCGCCCGTCTCAGCGAGGAGGTCTCCCCGGATAATTACAACTATGGGCAACTGCAAATTCGCTTTGAAGATGGATCCGTGGGTTGGTACGAAGCAGGATGGGGTCCGATGATTAGTGAGACAGCCTTCTTTATCAAGGATGTTATGGGTCCAAAAGGAGCTGTATCCATCGTCGCAAAAAAAGCCGCAGCCGCAGGGCAATCCGACCAAATCGACTCGCATACCAAAACCGAATCGCTACTCGTGCACCATGCAGACCTGAACGAGAAACAACTGTTCTCCAAAAAAGACGAATGGATAGACCTGAAAGATGAACCCAACCATCAGGAATTGTGCAACCGAGAGCAAGCCTATTTTCTTCAGGCTATTCGTTCTAATATAGACCTTACCGAACACTTAGAAGATGCGCTGAATAGCCTCAAAATTGCTTTTGCTTGCGATGAATCCGTAAAAACTGGAAAGGGTGTTTCCCTCTAAAAATATAGGCTAAGATAAAAAACCCGAACCCCTCAAAAAAATGAAGAATAAAACCATCCTCATCACTGGTGGAGCAAGTGGAATTGGGCTCGCTCTCGTAGAAAAATTCACAACCGAAGGGAGTAACGTTTATTTTATTGATTCCAATGGCCTACTTGGCAGACAAGTAGAAAAAGAATTTCAAGAAAAAGGAAAATCGGTTACTTTTTTGGAAGTTGATATCCGGGAAGAAAGTCAAGTACAGCGTGCGATTCAATCGATCCCTAGCAAATTGGATGTGCTGATCAACAATGCTGGCATCTCACATATCGGAAACCTAGCATCCACTACCCTAGCAGACTTCGAGCGACTGTTCGCAGTAAATGTCAGCGGTATGTTTCTCTGCAGCCAAGCGGCACTTCCCAAGTTAATCGAAGAAGGTGGTGGATCCATTCTCAATATGTGTTCGGTAGCTGCCACGATGGGAATTCCAGATCGCTTTGCTTACAGCATGACCAAGGGTGCCACCCTTTCCATGACCTTGAGCATTGCCCGAGATTACGTAAACCAAGGAATCCGCTGCAATTGCATCTCTCCAGGGAGGGTGCATACCCCATTTGTGGATGGCTTTTTAGCAAGAAATTACCCAGGAAAAGAACAAGAAATGTTTGAGAAGCTGGCAGCTACCCAACCCATTGGTCGAATGGGAACTCCGACCGAGATTGCAGAACTGGCCTATTTTATCTCTTCAGATGCCGGCAAGTTTATTACTGGATCTAATTTTACCATAGATGGCGGCTTTACCGGAATCAAAATGTAATCCCTCCACAATTTCCTTTTGAATTTTAACACCCAATAAACCTACCCAGCCCATGAAACTAATCCGATTTGGAGAAGCAGGCAAAGAACTTCCAGGCATCGAAGATCCTTCAGGCAAGCGCTTGGATTGTTCTTCTTTTGGAGAAGATTGGAATGAAGCATTTTTTGGCAGTGAGGGCTTGGATCGCCTAAGTCAATGGTTGAAAACCCAGCAAAGCAGCTTGAAAGAAATTCCAGCGGGAAGCCGTCTTGGCTCTCCCGTAGCCCGGCCCTCCAAGATCCTATGCATCGGCCTGAATTACCGAAAGCATGCCGAAGAAGCAGGTATGCCAGTTCCCGAAGCTCCTATCCTATTCATGAAGGCGAGCAGTTCCCTCTGTGGGCCATTTGATGACATTTACATTCCACGGAATTCCACCCAAACCGACTGGGAAGTCGAACTAGCAGTGGTCATCGGCAAACGAGCCAAGTATGTCACGAAAGAAAATGCATACGACTACATCGCTGGCTATTGCGTACACAACGATGTCAGCGAGCGAGACTTCCAGCTGCGACAGGGCGGGCAATGGACCAAAGGAAAAAGTGCGGACCATTTTGCCCCTTTAGGCCCCTATCTGGTAACCAAAGAAGAAATACCAGACCCACATCAACTATCCATTTGGCTCGAAGTAA
Source organism: Spirosoma fluviale (assembly GCA_945901615.1). Classification (GTDB taxonomy): domain Bacteria; phylum Bacteroidota; class Bacteroidia; order Cytophagales; family Cyclobacteriaceae; genus Algoriphagus. The sequence goes on along the minus strand of CAMDLI010000070.1, from coordinate 5,464 downwards.
ATGGGGAGCTTCTCCAAAATAGCAACACGGGAGATTTGATTTTTGACATTCCCACGTTGGTTTCTTATGTGAGCAATTACATGACCCTTCTTCCTGGGGATGTGATATCTACCGGAACACCCTCGGGCGTGGGTATGGGCTTGAAGGAGCCGCGCTATTTGAAGGCTGGTGACCGAGTACGATTGGGAATCGAGGGCTTAGGGGAATCAGCACAACTAGCAATTCAAGATCCAGAAGCATGAGAATCGACGCGCATCAGCATTTTTGGAAGTATGATTCCGAGCGATTTGAGTGGATAACAGATGACATGGCTGAACTTCGGAGAGATTTTCTTCCTGAAGACCTGTATCCAATTCTGCAAAACTCCCAAATCGACGGATGCATTGCTGTGCAAGCAGAGGAGCACCTTCGGGAAACAGAATTTTTACTTGAACTAAGCGACAGCCATCCTTGGATTCTAGGGGTAGTTGGATGGGTAGAATTGGCACAGGACAACTTGGATGAGCTGCTGGATGCCTGGTCCAGTAACAGCAAGTTGCTGGGATTTCGAGAGGTTCTCCAGTCCAAGGATCCTGAATACATGCTCCGCAAAGATTTCATTCGCGGAGTTCGGAAAATCGGGCAACGAGGATATACCTATGATCTTCTCACCTATCCGCATCAGCTCAGTGCCGCACTCAAACTTGTCGATTCCTGTCCCAATCAAGGCTTTGTGATCGATCACTTGTCTAAGCCAGACATCAAGGCTGGGGACTGGAAAGTATGGAAAAAAAGCCTTCAACCCTTTGGGGAGCGTGAGCTCGTTTGCGCCAAGCTTTCAGGACTAGTCACGGAAGCCGATTGGAAGCAATGGAATTCCAGCGACCTATTCCCCTACTTAGAAATTGCCCTGGAAATATTTGGGCCAAAACGACTCCTTTTTGGAAGCGATTGGCCGGTGTGCCTAGCAGCAGGAGATTACCAAGAGGTCATTGGAGTGATTGAATCATTCGCCGACCAACTTTCAGGGGATGAAAAAGACGCTCTTTTTGGAGAAAATGCTCAAGAATTTTACAAGATTTAATTCGAATCGAAGCAACCATGGATTTACAACTACAGGATAAAGTCATCTTAGTTTCTGGCGGTGCAAAGGGCATTGGAGGTGCCATTTCCAGAGGACTCATCGAAGAAGGGGCGATCCCCGTTATCATCGACCCTTCCGATACAGAGGGGAAGCAACTCGTAGATTTAGCTAAAGGAAAGGCCTTGCACCTCAAAAAAAGACTTTTCTCCCCAGCAGATGCTGAAGGCGTAGTTCAAGAGGCGCTTTCCAAGTATGGTAGAATCGATGGACTGGTAAATAATGCAGGCACAAACGACGGAGTAGGATTGGAAAAAGGAAGCCCAGAAGCATTCCTTCAGTCTGTTGAAAAAAATGTTGGCCATTATTATTTCCTTGCCCATTATGCCTTAGATGCCTTGAAAAAATCCAAGGGTACCATTCTGAATATCTCCTCCAAAACTGCCATTACAGGGCAAGGCAATACCTCCGGTTATGTAGCTGCCAAAGGCGCTCAGCTCGCACTTACGCGAGAGTGGGCGGTAGAGCTCCTGCCCTACCACATTCGGGTCAATGCCATAGTTCCTGCAGAGGTGTACACCCCGATGTACGCAACCTGGATTCAGTCCTTTCCAAATCCAGAAGAGAAGCTGGATGAAATCAGCCGGAGGGTACCGCTCCAAAATCGAATGACCACAGCAGAAGAAATTGCAAACATGGCCCTATTTCTTCTCTCCCAAAAAGCTTCACACATCACCGGACAACATATTTTTGTTGACGGTGGCTACACTCACTTAGATAGAGCCCTATGAGCACTCAAGCTGAACTTGTTCCCAAGAAACTGTTAGTTCCCTTTATCCTCATCACTTCCTTGTTTGCCTTGTGGGGATTCGCCAATGACATCACCAATCCCATGGTGGCGGCATTTAAGCGAGTCCTAGAACTCTCAAACACCCAAGCCTCCTGGGTACAACTCGCTTTTTATGGTGGATACTTCACCATGGCCTTGCCCGCAGCCTTTTTTATTAAGAAATATTCCTATAAAACTGGAGTTCTCCTGGGTCTTGCCTTGTATGGCTTTGGAGCCTGCCTTTTTTATCCAGCTGCAGCCCTGGAAAGCTATGGATTCTTTTTAGCTGCACTCTACATTCTAACCTTTGGTTTGGCCTTTCTTGAAACTACTGCCAACCCCTACATCCTTTCCATGGGCAGTGAGGAGACCGCTACGCAACGCTTAAACTTAGCTCAAGCATTCAATCCAATGGGGGCATTGGCTGGGTTATTTGTAGCCAAAACGTTCATCCTCAACAATCTCCAAAGTTCAGCCACCGACGAATCAGGCAAAGTATACCTTTTCGATAGCCTGGATGAAACTGCAAAAGCTGCCATTCGAAGTAATGATTTGCTTGTGATTCGGGATCCTTATGTGATGCTAGGTCTTGTAGTCTTGGTGATTTTAGTGCTGATCGCATTGATTAAGATGCCGGAAACGAAGGTTGAAGGCGATAAGGTAGACTTTATTCCTACCGTCAAGCGGTTGGTGAAAAATAGAAATTTTGTGGAAGGCACGCTAGCACAACTGGTGTATGTAGGCGCGCAAATTATGGTTTGGACCTACATTTACCAGTACGCAGAAGCACTTGGCATTTCGACATACGACGCAGTAAACTATGCATTCGCTTCCTTAGGCGTATTTTTAGTAGGAAGATGGATTTGTACCTTCCTGCTGCGAATCATCCCTGCAGCAAGACTCTTGGCCTGGTTTGCTGTATTGGCGATGGTTTTTACGCTCGGGGCTATTTTCATCACAGGGATGGTAGGACTCTATTCGCTTGTCGGAGTTAGTTTTGCCATGTCCTTGATGTTTCCCACGATCTATGGAATTGCACTTGAAGGCCTTGGAGAGGATTCCAAATTTGCCGCTGCATTTCTAGTGATGGCCATCGTAGGTGGAGCCATCATGCCTACCTTGCAAGGAATGATTCTAGATTTGGGAGGCAAAGGCTACACAGACCTCTTAATTCTTGGAGTTTCAGAAGTTAACTTCTCGTTTATCTTGCCCTGGGCATGCTTCCTACTCGTGTTCATCTTCGCCATAAGAGTACGAAAATAAGTTCTTTTGCCTTTTTCCTCCTCTATGAAAACATTTGTCCTAATCTGTGATCTCAAAAATGAGCCCGAGGCCATTGAAGCCTATGTTCGCTGTCATGAACAAGTAGATCCAGCCATCCTGGAAAGTATTCGTGTAGCGGGAATCCTGGAGATGAGTATTTACCGGTGGGGACAGCGGCTCAGCATGATTCTTGTTACCTCAGATGACTTTAGCTTTGAGAAAAAAGCGGCACTGGATCTGGCCAACCCAAAAGTTCAAGAATGGGAGGCATTCCTTGGGCAGTACCAAACTAATCTTCCTGGCACTCCTCCTACCTGGAGGTGGGCCCTCACCGAAAAAATATTCAGCTTCACCTCCTGAGGCATTGGTCGAAGGACCCCGAAACAGCACCTCCAAAGGAAAAAAACTTAACGCTATGAAATACATACTAACCCTCCTGACCTTCCTTGCTACTAGCCTAGCTTTTTCCCAAAATCATACCCTAAACTTATGGCCGGGACTTCCTCCGCTGCAAAAGGTCTCGGATCAACAAGAGAAATCCGTGCAGGAGGGCATTGTTCGCATTTCAAATGTTCAAATACCTACCATAGAAGTTTATTTACCCACCCAGCAAATCGCTACCGGTGAAGCAGTTGTGATTTTTCCTGGAGGCGGGTATGGCATACTGGCTTACGATTGGGAAGGAATCGATTTTGCAAAATGGCTCAACTCGCAAGGAATAGCTGGTATTGTCGTAAAGTATCGATTGCCACTGTCCCCCTCTCTCACAGATCCCAAGGAAGTTCCCTTGCTCGATGCACAACGAGCCATCCGTTTGGTACGGCAGCATGCCGAGTCCTGGAATATCAACCCGTCCAAGGTGGGAATCATGGGATTTTCTGCTGGAGGGCACCTAGCTGCAACGTTGAGCACCTCCTTTGCGCATCAGCTACCCCTTGAAAAAGATGCAATCGATAACCTATCCGCTAGACCAGATTTCTCCATACTTGTTTACCCAGTGATCTCTTTTCAAGATGCTCCTACCCATGGTGGCTCACGCAAAAATTTGATTGGGGACCCCGCAAATCCTGAATTAGTAAAGCGGTTTTCCAATGAACTTCAAGTTACATCAAACACCCCTCCTACCTTCCTGGTACATGCACAGGATGACAAGGCAGTACCACTTGAAAATTCCTTGCTTTATTATCAAGCCCTACATGCTAAAGGTGTAAAAGCTGCATTGCACATCTATCCAACTGGTGGACATGGCTTTGCATTTGGTTTGGGAAAAGAAGCTGTGTCAGGATGGCGAGAAGTGCTGCTTGGTTGGCTAAAAGAAACCGTGAAATAAGCCCACAAGTAGTAGCTCCTAATCCGTTAAATCCGAAAAAAATCATTAATTCATCACACTATGCCTATTCGTGTAATTGCCTTTGATGCGGACGATACCCTTTGGATAAATGAAACCTATTTCCGTGAGGCTGAAGAAAAATTTGCCAGCATCTTGGAAGATTTCCTTCCCCAGCATGCGATCATGAAGGAACTTTACCGAACTGAAATCGGTAATTTAGGTCTTTATGGCTATGGAATTAAAGGCTTTATGCTATCCATGATCGAGACTGCCATTCGCATCTCTGCAGGGAAAATGCCTATTTCACTTGTAGAAAAGATTATTGGAATTGGCCAAGAAATGCTAGAAAAGCCGGTGGATTTACTTCCAGGTGTGAAAGATGTCTTGCAGTCCCTTCAAGGAAAATACCGCATCGTACTTGCTACAAAAGGAGATTTGGTGGACCAGGAACGGAAACTTCAAAAATCTGGATTGGAAAGCTACTTCCACCACATTGAAATCATGAGCGAAAAACGGGTGTCGGATTACAAAAAATTGATTGGTCGACTCGATATTCAAGCCAGCGAATTCGTAATGATCGGAAATAGTCTCAAATCAGATATCCTTCCCGTATTGGAACTTGGAGGATATGGAATACACGTTCCTTTTCATACCACTTGGGTACACGAACAAGTAGACCATGAAGTAAAACACGAGCGATTTTTTACAGCGGAGCACCTCAAGGAGGCAACTGCTCATATTCAATCTTTCGTCTAAGCATCCTCTCCGTGAATCGACTCAAATCCTATTTTTTGGCTCAGCTATTCATTATTTACACCCGATACTTGATTGGAGGAGCCTTTGTTTTTGCCTGCATGATTAAGATCAAGGGAAAACGATTCACTACCTATTCCCAAGAAGATGCTCCGCTGGGATCTACGATGCATTTTTTTGAAGTACTCTACCAAACAGGCCTTTACTGGCAATTTATAGGATGGGCTCA
>CAMDLI010000069.1 GCA_945901615.1 Spirosoma fluviale | reverse complement strand
CGGCTCTAAAAGTAGGCAGAAGATTATAATTAATAAACAATCGAAAAGATTTGATCTCGAAATGTTACTTTTGAAAGTACTAAACTAGCCCATCAGCCGTTTGAATTCTGAAATGAAACTGCTTCCTCTTTTTCTACTTATCTTTTTGGTAGGATCCAATTTCCTTCAGGGTCAAACAGTCCCGAAAGACCAAAAAGCAACAGAAGACTCAACCGGTTTAGTAAATTCCTATTTGCTCCCTACCGTAGCGCCACTGCTCCTCTTTGATGAAGAAAAAGTAAAAGAAGAGAAAAAGGAAAAGAAAAAAAAGACCCGGAAAAACACCTTTTTCGGGATAAAAACACAGAAAGGAAGCACCCGTAGAAGTCTTCGAGGCCAAGAATATTTGGAACTTTTTTACTACACGGGCGCCTCTTGGAAAAGTAATCCCTACCTACGAGACCGGTATTGGTACGATCCAAAAGAGCGAACTATCCGAACTCAAGGATTCGTCGAAGGGCAAGGCTACCTGCTCCATGGGCCTTACCAGCGCCTAGTCAACCAGGTTGTAGTCGAACGAGGCATGTTTTATTACGGCAGCAAACACCAAACCTGGCTTACCTTTGATGGAGAAAATGTACTTCAAGACAAAGCACATTTTGATGAAGGCTGGGCCCGGGAGTCACGCATCACTTATTTCAACTCTGCCAGCAGGGCCATTGAAAAACTTACACCCATTCAATACGGATTAGCGGAAGGCAACTTCTACCATTTTTATGAAAACCAGCAGGTAGCCGTGACTGGGGAGTATCGATTTGGTGAGAAAGTAGGCTTGTGGACCGAGTATTGGAACACCGACAACACAAAGACCATCCGAAAGCGGGAAATCCAGTACCAAGAAAAGCCCTACACCAAAAACTTCCGCCCCTACATCCGGGCAGAGTGGGACAAGGAAGGCAAGCTGATTTACCGAAAAAATCCCTAAAATTAGGCCAAGGAGGATTAGTAAAAAGCATCTTCAAACTGCCGAAAGTGCAGGGTCCCCTTGGAATCCTGGCAGACCCCAACGATATCAAAGCGAATGTCCCGATGCCAATCCTTTTGGTAAATGTACTGATCAGCAGCTTTGACTAAGAGTCGCTTTTTGGTAGCATGCACAAACTCCTCCGCATAACCGAAACCTGTACCTGTCCGAAACTTGACTTCTATAAAAATCAAGAGGCCCTGATGGGTCATGATGAGATCTATCTCGGCATGTTGGTAGCGGTAGTTCGTTTCGAGTAAGGTGTATCCTTTGCTTTCAAGCCATTTGGCAACTTCCTGCTCTGCGAGTCTTCCTGAATCATTGTGTGCTGCCATGGGAAATATTGGTTAATTTTGAAAAGTTGAATGGCCTACCCAGATGGGTCTAAAAAATGCTGAAAAAACGACGATGATTGAAGATACAAAAAAAACGGTAGCATTTCGTGATCTGGGCTGCATGGATTACCAGGAGGCTTGGACCTACCAGGAAAATCTGTTTGCTGCCATCGTCGCCCAAAAAATACAAAATCGAAACCTACCCGAGGCGGAACAAGCAATAACTCCCAACTACCTCTTATTTGTGGAGCATCCCCATGTCTACACCCTTGGGAAAAGTGGCAAGCCAGAGCACCTTCTGCTGGACGCTACTGGACTGGAAGCCCATGCCGCCACCTACTACAAAATCAACCGTGGGGGAGACATCACCTACCATGGCCCAGGGCAATTGGTGGGCTACCCCATCCTGGATTTGGACCACTTCTTTACCGACATCCACCGCTACCTGCGGTACCTGGAAGAAGCCATCATCCTGACTCTTGCTGAATACGGTGTGCCGGCAGGAAGAATTGAGGGACTCACAGGCGTATGGCTCGACCACGACACCTTAAAGAATCCTCGGAAAATCTGTGCCTTGGGCGTAAAGTCCAGCCGCTGGGTGACCATGCATGGCTTTGCCTTCAATGTAAACGTAAACCTCTCCTATTTCGGCCACATCGTCCCTTGCGGGATTGATGACAAGGCAGTCACCTCCCTACACCTCGAGTTGGGCCGTCAGGTAGACGTACAGGAGGTGAAGGAAAAGGTAAAAAAACACCTTGCAGCACTTTTTGAAATGAATTTGAAAGAAACCGAATGAAAAAAGACATTGACTTTGCTCCCGTTACTGGGGTGAAGATTGCCATTGCCAAGGAGGAAAAGGAAACCGGAACAGAATGGTCCGTCTACCTGATCAACTACAACCTCATCGAATTGACCACCGTCATGATCACCTCCCAGGGCTATGGTCACTTGGAAGGTGAGCTGCGCAAAACCTCCACCCTTCGCCACCTCATCGAGGAGCTTGGCGCGGATTCAGTTGCACGCATCGAACCCATAGATCCAGCTGTATTTTCACTCACCAATGAGTTTTGGGTGAGCTACTACATTCTGGATAAGATTTTTGATAAAAAGTTTATCTTTACTCCAGGCAGTTTTGATCCTGCCCACCTTCGCTATATCCCCGAATTGGGATTGGAAGGTATTCTCCACTCCTAATTTTTAGATCATGGCCTCATTTTTTGAACAGCTAAGCAACATTTTATTTTTAGACATTGAAACTGCCTCTTCCACCGAATCCTTTGCTGAGCTCGACCCTCGACTACAGCCCGAATGGATCCGAAAAGAGCGACTCATCCGTAGGGAAAGTGTCCTCGAACCAGGGGAACTTTTCTTTGACCGGGCAGGTATCCATGCTGAATTTGGCAAGGTCATCTGCGTCGGAGTAGGCTTTTTCCAAGCCAAAAAGAAGGAGAAAAAGTACCTCTTTAGATCGAAAGTTTTTGCTCAGGAGGATGAAAAGGAAACTCTTTTGGAGTTAAAAGCCTTATTGGATAAGAAAAAGTGGATGCTCTGTGCCCACAATGGCAAGGAGTTTGACTTTCCTTACCTCTGCCGCCGCATGCTGATCCAAGGGATAGCTTTACCTGAGCCCTTGCAGCTCGCAGGCAAGAAGCCCTGGGAAATCCGGCACTTGGATACCATGGAGCTCTGGCGATTTGGAGACTACAAATACTACACCCGATTGGAACTTTTGGCCGCAGCATTTGGAATCCCTAGTTCGAAAGAAGGCATCGATGGCAGCGAGGTCAACCCCACCTATTACCGAGAAAAAAACCTTGAAAAAATCAAAAACTACTGCCTCAGAGATGTGGAAGTGACCGCTAGGATCTACCTGGGCATGAACCTACAGTCGGAACCTAGTGACCTCGAAATCGAATATCCTGAATCCTAACAAAAAGTTCATCTCTTCAAGTTTTCAGGACAAACAAAACTTTATACCTTAGAACAAACAACGCCTACATGGGAAGAAAACCCGATAGAAAACAATCCAAAAAAAGCCATTTTAGCCCCAAAGGCAACAATGATTCTGCTTCTTTAGCACGTAAACTCTTTCAATTTTTAGATGCAAACTTTGGCCAAGAATTTAATGCCAAGCAACTCATCAAGCGTTTAGAAATCCGAGATTCCTTAACTAAAGATGGGGTAGAACCCGTACTATTCCAGCTCGTCGCTGACGGGAAAATTTCCCGAAGCCCACGCAACTACTTTTCCTCTACACAGGACCCAGATTACATTACGGGAACAGTGGATTTTGTGAATCCACGTTTTGCATTTATCATCCCTGATCAGCCCGATGTGGTGGAAGGCGACATTCTAGTGAAGGATGCCGACCTCAAGCAGGCTCTAGATGGCGATAAGGTGCGCGTGATGGTATTTCCTGTCAAAGGAAAGACCGGCAGAACTGAGGGTCGCGTCTTGGAAATCATGGAGCGCAGCAGAGATGAATTTGTGGGCCGTGTAGAAATTTCCCCTCGCTTTGCCTTTGTAGTACCCGACTTCAAGAAAATGCACAAGGACATCTTTGTGCACCGTGGAGAATTGATGGGTGCCGAGCACAATGAGAAGGTGATTGTTAAATTGACCGAATGGAGAGAAGACGATAAAAACCCTACTGGAAAAGTTATTCGTGTACTCGGTAAAGCAGGATTGCATGAAGTGGAAATCCACTCCATCATGGCGGAATTTGGCCTTCCTTTTGAATACGATAAAGAAGCAGATGCCGAAGCGAATGCCATTTCTGATCAGATTTCGTCCAAAGAAATTAAGGCTCGAAAAGATTTTAGAGAGGTGCTGACCTTCACCATTGACCCCGTCGATGCGAAAGACTTTGACGATGCGATATCCTATCGAAAGCTAGAAAATGGCAACCACGAAATCGGAGTTCATATCGCCGATGTGACGCATTACGTGAAGCCCAAAACAGCCTTAGAAAAAGAAGCTTACAACCGGGCTACTTCAGTGTACCTGGTCGACCGCACCATTCCCATGCTGCCCGAGCGCCTGAGCAATGGCCTCTGTTCACTACGGCCAAAAGAGGACAAGCTCACCTTCGCCTGTGTGTTTGAGGTGGACCCTCAAGCCAAAGTGGTGAACCATTGGATCGGCCGAACCATCATCCATTCCGATCGCCGATTTGCCTACGAACAAGCCCAGGAATGCATCGATACCCAGTCAGGGGATCACTTCCAGGAGCTAACCCTACTGAACAACCTCGCCAAAAAAATACGAAAACTACGTTTTGATCAAGGTGCCGTCAACTTTGAAACGGTAGAAGTGAAGTTTCAACTGGATGAAAAGGGGACTCCTCTGGGCTTATTTGTGAAGGAGCGAAAAGACATTCACAAGCTCATCGAAGAGTTTATGCTACTGGCCAACAAGTATGTGGCAGAGTTTATTTTCCAAAAGCATCAGGGCATGGACACCTTTGTGTACCGAACGCACGACAGCCCCGATTTGGATCGCTTGGAGACCTTTTCTGGCTTTGCCAAGCGCTTTGGCCATGCCATGGACACCACGCAGCCGCAGAAAATCTCTGCTGCGCTCAACAAGCTGATGGATGAGATTCAGGGCAAGCCCGAGCAAAACGTCTTGGAGCAGCTAGCCATTCGAAGCATGGCCAAGGCCAAATACACCACCGAACCCAAAGGCCATTTTGGACTTGCCTTTGCACACTACACGCACTTCACCTCTCCGATCCGAAGGTATCCTGACATGATGGTGCATCGCTTGCTCGAGCACTACCTCGAAGGAGGTAAATCTCCGGAAGCGAATTCCTGGGAACAAAAATGCCTTCACTCCTCCGAGCGGGAAAAGCGAGCAGCAGATGCTGAGCGTGCTTCCATCAAGTACAAGCAAGTGGAATACATGTCGCTTGCTGAGGTGCGAGATTACGACGGCATAGTGAGTGGAGTCACCGAGTGGGGAGTGTTTGTTGAAATCACCGAAACCAAGTGTGAAGGCATGATCCGCGTCCAGGACATGGACGACGATTACTACGATTTTGACGAGCGCAACATGCGCTTGATTGGATCGAAAACGAAAAAAATGATCACTTTGGGAGACAAAGTGCTGGTTCGCGTAGTGAATACGGATATCGACCGAAGAACCATCGATTTGGAATTTGCAGACAATGACAGAAAAAAATCTCGCCCACGCGCTTTTAACTAAGCTAGAAGAACACATCGGCAGCCACTCATTTGGCGCGTCTCCCGCGGAATTATACGATCCCATCACCTACATCATGAGCTTGGGTGGGAAGCGCATTCGCCCCCTACTCTCGCTTCTGGCCTATGGCATGTATGGTAAAAATCCCGAAGAGATTCTGAGTCAGTCAGCTGCAATTGAAGTATTTCACAATTTTACACTCATGCACGACGACATCATGGACCAGGCACCACTAAGAAGAGGGAAGCCTACCGTTCATGAAAAATGGAATGCCAACATCGCCATCCTCTCCGGAGACGTGATGCTCGTTCGAGCTTATGACCTATTGCTTCCTACACCAACCACACTTTTGCCTGAAGTCATTCGACTTTTCAATAAAACGGCGGCCGAAGTATGTGAAGGGCAGCAGCTGGACATGAACTTTGAAGGATACGAGACCGTAGCCGAAGCCGATTACATCGAAATGATTCGCTTGAAAACTGCCGTACTCCTAGGATTTGCGCTTCAGCTTGGAGCGCTTTTGGCGGGAGCTTCCAAGGAAGATGTGCAGCGGATTTATGACTTTGGAGTCAATATCGGAGTTGGATTCCAACTTCAAGATGACCTACTCGATGTCTATGCAGACCAAGCCAAATTTGGCAAGCAGGTAGGTGGAGATATCATTTCCAACAAGAAAACCTTCCTATTGATCAAGGCCTTGGAACTCGCCAAAGGCAAGGAAAAAGAGGAATTGCAACACTGGTTGGGACTTAGCCAATTTGACAAAGGGGAAAAAGTAGCTGCTGTCAAAGGCATCTACGAGCAGCTGGGCATTCGCTCCTTGACCGAACAGAAGATGCAGACTTATTTTGAGGAAGGATTTAGACAGCTTGAAGGGCTGCAGATTAAGGACGAATCCTACTCCCAAACACTTCTAACGGTGACCCAGGAGCTCATGCATCGCGAAAAATAGGCATACATGGATCTCTCCCTCACCACCATTCTCATCGGGATTACGGCGCTTTCGAGCATCGTCGCCTTCAATCGGGCAGCCCTACTGAATCGCTGGATGTTTATTCCTTACCGAATCAAACAACGGAACCAATGGGATCGATTTATCCTATCCGGATTTATCCATAAGGATTACATGCACCTCTTTTTCAACATGTTTACCTTCTACTTTTTTGGAGGGGTAGTCGAGCGCTTCTTCAACTATCAATTTGGACTCGAGTTGGGAGGCCTAATCTTCCTTGGTTTTTACCTTGTTGCAATAGTGGTTGCAGATATTCCAACTTACCTCAAAGAGCAGCGCAACAGTTACTACCAAGCCCTTGGGGCCTCGGGTGGAACTTCCGCCACCGTTTTTGCAAGCATCATTCTCGTGCCCCTTTCGGACATTTGCCTCTTTGGGATACTCTGCCTTCCTGGCTTCCTTTTGGGTGGCTTTTTTCTGATTTATTCCTATGTCAAGGGACAGCAAGGACAGGACAACATCAACCACGATGCGCACTTGTATGGCGCTATATTTGGGATAGTTTGTATCCTCCTGCTCTCTCCATCTAGTGCTGGGATGTTTTTGGAGCAAATCCTTTCCTACCGACCTTTCTAAAAAAAAATGGCCCCGTAGGTACGGGGCCATTTGCTTACTTTTTCTTTTCCAGCTTCGTCTTCATTTCCTCGATATTGAGGATGCGAGAGATTTGTTCCCGCTCCAGCTTTCGGAAGCGAGCCAACTGCACATCAATTTGTTCCGTGAGTTCTTTTCGCACTTCTTCTGAGGAGTCGGTAGGTTTGTAATCACCACTTCCCACCACGCTAGTCAAGTGGGCCAACTTGTTATTCAATCGAATAGGGAAGTTGAGTGGATCCTGACCGCTTCGGTTTTGGGTCTGGTACAGGGTCTCTTCAATTTCCTGCATTTCAGCTTTTATCTTTTCTAGGTTCTCCGGCTTCGTAGTTAACGAATCAAATTCAGATCGGTAGGCGCGAATCAGCTTAATGGCCTGATGCGTCTCAGTGATTTTGTCGCGCACTGCCAACAAGTAGTTGTACTGTGCCACCAAGTCCTCTTGGGTGGATTCGTAGCGCGGATCTGCCAGCACCTTGAAGGTTTGTTCTTGGGATTGGCCATCCAAAGTCATGCGCACCTTGTAGGTACCAGGCACCACCTTAGGGCCTCTTAGGCTAGCCGCCCATAGGATCATTCCATCAAATCCTTCCGCATTTTCTCCACGTAGGTTCCAGTTGAATTCCCCAGCACCGGCTTTCACCTTCAAGGTATCTCCATTGACTCCTTTGGTAGAGAACCAGCGGATGAGTTGGTTTTTGTCATTGAAGAATTCAATTTTTAGTTCGCCGGCAGGTTTTTCCTTCAGGAAGTAATACACCAAGACTCCACCTGGACGGTTGGTGCCGTCAGTCAAACTCTTGCGCTTCATCCCGTCGATTCGGTACGAATCCTGAGGCTTGTAGAGGTGGAATGCCTTGTTCTCCAGCTCAACTTCCGCTTGGTGAAGCACTGTCAGGTCATCGATAATCCAGAACGATCTGCCTTGAGTCGCTGCAATCAAGTTATTCTCCTTTATCGCCAAATCGGTAATCGGTACGATTGGCAAGTTCAATTGTAGTGAATGCCAGCTAGCACCATCATCTTTGGAATAGTACATGCCTGTTTCGGTACCGGCATAGAGAACGCCTTTTTTGGCTGGATCTGCGCGAACTACACGGGTGAAATGCTCTTCGTTAATTCCTGAGACAATCTTGGTCCAGGTCTTTCCATAGTCCTTGGTTTTGTAGAGGTAGGGAGCAAAGTTGCCCGTCTTGTAGCCAGTAGCTGCAAAATATGCCTCGCCTGCGGCAAAGGGGCTCGCCTCAATGGAATTGATTTGAAGCCACTCTGGTAGGTCTTTAGGCGTCACATTTTGCCAAGTTTTTCCGTTATCTGCAGTGACATGTACCAATCCATCATCTGATCCTGCCCAGATTACTCCTTGCTTTACAGGGGATTCAGCAGCGGTAAAGATGGTGGCATAATACTCCACGGAGGTGTTGTCCTTGGTGATTGGACCTCCAGATGGCCCGAGTTTGCTCTTGTCATTTCGAGTCAAGTCAGGAGAAAACAACTCCCAAGTTTGTCCCTCGTTGGTGGAGCGGTGAAATTGGTTACTGGTCGTGTAAAGCAATTTCGGATTGTGAGGGGAAAAGAAAATCGGGAAGTTCCATTGGAATCGGTACTTCATTCCCTCTGCACCATGACCCATCGGGTTATCTGGCCATACATTGACGGTTCGGGAGGTTCCATTGCGGTGGTTCTCACGTGTAAGCAAGCCACCATAGGATCCACCATAAACGATATCGCTATCGATCGGATCTGGGGCAATCCAGCCCGACTCCCCACCAGCAGTGGACTCCCAATCGGATTCAGTAATCGCTCCACCATCATTGCGGTGACGAATACGAACGGTTGAGTTGTCTTGCTGCGCACCATAGATGCGGTAAGGGAAACTATTATCGGTGGTAACTCTATAAAACTGAGAGGTCGGCTGATTCATCATGGTAGACCAATTAGCACCACCATCTTCAGAAACTTGTGCGCCGCCATCATCGGCAATGATCATGCGTTGGTTGTTGGCTGGATCAATCCAGAGGTCGTGGTGATCGCCATGAGGTGCATTGTCTCCTTTAAAAGTTTTACCGCCATCCGTGGATTTATGATAGCTCACATTGAGGACATAGATAGTCTCCTCATTTTGGGTATCGGCATAGATTCGGGAATAATACCAGGCACGTTGACGTAGGTTACGGTCTTCATTGACCAGCTCCCAAGTTTGTCCAGCATCTTTGGAAGTATAAACCCCTCCTTTTTCGTTTTCGATGATGGCATACAAGCGGTTGGAGTTTTTAGGAGATACCGCGATTCCCATGATGCCAAGAACTCCTTTCGGGAAGGTTGCTTTGGAAGAAAGTTCTTCCCAGGTTTTTCCTCCGTTGGAAGACTTGAATAGTTTGGATCCAGGTCCCCCGCTTTCCAAGCTGTAGGGAGTACGTTGCAGTTGCCAAGTAGATGCATACAGCACCTCAGGATTATTGGGATCCAACACCAAATCTACTGCACCGGATTTGTCATCCACAAAAAGAAGCTGCTCCCAGGTCTTGCCGCCATCGGTAGTCTTGTATACGCCGCGGGTGGCATCGGGCTTAAAAATATCGCCAAGTACAGCCGCGTAGACTACATTGGGGTTGCTGGGATGAATGCGAAGGCGCGAAACAAATCGGCTTTTATCCAGACCAGCTCGTGCCCAGGTTTTACCTGCGTCCGCACTTTTCCAAATTCCGTAACCAAAGGAGACATTGCCTCGGACGGTTTTTTCTCCACCGCCAGCATAGACTGTGGAGGTATCGCTTTCCGATACTGCGACGGCGCCCATGGATCCACCAAAAAACCCATCCGAAACGGATTTCCAAGTTTGGCCCGCATTGGTCGTCTTCCAAATCCCTCCTCCAGTAGATGCAAAGTAATAGGATTTGTCATTGCCTTTGATTCCTGCTACTCCATCGGCTCTACCGCCTCTAAATGGGCCTACAAGGCGCCATTGAACAGCATCATAAAGTTTGGGGTCAGGAATTTGTTGCCCAATAGAAGGGAAACTAGTTAGAATAAGAAGCAGCAAGATGATGCTGCGGAGAATAGATTGAAAAGGTATCATGGGGTTAGGTATTAATATCTTGATTTAAGGTAGGAGAAAAGTTGGAAAAGGAAGTAAAAAAATTGATTAAAGGCAAAAAGGTGGGCTAAGGGCAAAAAAAAACCTCTTCCGAGGAAGAGGTTTTTGTAAGATAGATTGGAAATTAATCTTGCGCAGGCAGGATGCTCACGTAAGATCTACCATCAAATTTTTTCTTAAAGGAAACAACTCCTGGGGTCAACGCAAACAAGGTGTGGTCTTTGCCCAAACCTACGTTCAAACCTGGATGATGTTTTGTACCTCTTTGTCTAACTAGGATGTTTCCTGCGATAACAACTTCACCGCCGAACTTTTTCACACCCAATCTTTTGGATTGCGAATCACGTCCGTTTCTGGAACTACCTACACCTTTCTTGTGTGCCATGGTTTTATTCGTTTATGATTTCTTGGATGATTACCTTAAAGCGCGATAGATTCGATCATTACTTTGGTGAAGTCCTGTCTGTGACCGTTCTTCTTCTTGTAGCCCTTGCGGCGCTTTTTCTTGAAGACAATCACTTTGTCACCTTTTACATGATCCAGAACTTTTCCGGATACCTTGGCTCCTGCAAGTAAAGGAGCACCAACAGACACAGTGCCATTGGCTTCTGCCAACAAGACCTGGTCAAATTCCACGGAAGCGCCAATTGCCAATGCTAGTTTAGGAGCATAAACGAATTGATCTTTTGTTACTTTGAACTGCTTTCCTGCGATGATTGCTATTGCGTACATGTTCTTGATTTATCGAAATCGGAGTGCAAATATAGGAATTGAAATGAAACTAAAAAAACTTTTGTTAAAAATGATGTAAGATAAGATTCGGTTTTTAGTGGAACTTTGAACACAGGTTTTTTAGTCTAAATTGCTTCACCTTTCTTGAGAACTAAAATTTTTAAGCAAAAATTGCATTTTATGTAACTTATTGATTTTGAATTATTTAAATTTTAAAAATGTTTAAAAATTTAATTGACCACAGTTCAAAACGTAGGTCAGGGCTAGGCTCAAAAAAAAAGTTTTAGAATTTAAAAATTATTCAAACGGGCAAAATCAAGAAATAAAATTGATTCTTTACTTAATTCATTTTATTTTATCTAATTGACTTTAAGTAGTTTATATAGTTTTTGACCGATAGTCATAATCTTCATTTTCTGGCAGTTTTCAACTTTTTTATTCCCTTTTTCATCCTCATATTTGTTGTATAGCTGTTCTGAAAAGGCAGCTTTTTCCTTCACAGGAATCCCCAATGGCCATTTATTAGTTAAAAATACCCAATCCTTAGATTACAAACACTAGAGAGCGATGCAGCACGAGCCGATTTTAGAAGAGAATGGTAACCGATTTGTCTTATTTCCTATCCAGCATGCCGACATCTGGCAGTACTACAAAAAAGCTGAG
>CAMDLI010000068.1 GCA_945901615.1 Spirosoma fluviale | reverse complement strand
CTCATCGAAAAAATGGGGACCATTGCGGACTTCAGTGCCTTGGAGGAGAAAGAGGAAGTGGAAGAGGTATCCGAGCAAGCTAGTGATGACTTTTACAAGTACGTCACGCCTCCCAATACTGCAGATGGTGGCTACAAAAAGCTCATGCGAATGGAACACAAGAAAATCTTGGGCGGGGTCTGTGCCGGCATCGCGCATTACTTCGCCATCGATGCCCTTTGGATTCGATTGATCACCATTCTCCTCCTTTTTAGTGGAAACATCAACTTCGACCTTTCTAATTTCAATCCCTTTGGTTGGGTTGATTTCAACATTGGATTTGCGGCGCTTGCAGTAATCGCTTACATCGTCTTGTGGGTGATTCTTCCGGTATCTTATGCCAATGAAGAAAATAAGGAAATCAAAAAACTGTATCGAAACCCGGATGATAAAGTCCTTGGAGGAGTTGCCAGCGGCTTAGCAGCGTACTTCGGCATCAAGGTACTCTATGTTCGGTTGGCTTTTGTCATCCTTACTATTGCAGGTGGATCTGGTATAGTGATTTACCTGATTCTATGGATCATTACCCCATTGGCGAGTTCGATCACGGAACGCATCAAAATGAAGGGGGGCGAAATCACCTTAGATAGCATCGATTCCACACTGAAAGAAACCATTAATCCAGCTCCACCAACGCCGGAGTCTACTGTAAAAAATACAGTCATGATACTAATGAAACCTTTTCAATTATTAGGACAGGTGATCGAAGCCCTAGGTTCTGCGCTTGGTTCCTTAGGCAAATTTCTACTTACCCTATTACGCCTCTTTTTTGGTGTGGTTATTTTCTTTTTCGGCATGGTACTGGTCGGCACACCGTTGGTAACCTTTACGCTATACCTCGGAATAATAGACCCCATGTATTACGGTACAGTGGATGCATTCCCCTTGGACATGATTACCGAATTAGTTCCTTTAGGACTAGCAGCTGCCGGCCTCGGAGTTCTTGCGATACCTGGGATTTTGATCCTAATGCTCGGCTTGAGTGTCCTCTCCAAGAAAAATCTAGTAGGCAGCAAATTTGGATTAGTTGCACTTGCACTATGGCTAATGTGTATCGGAACTGTAGGATTTCAAGTTCCCCGAATAGTAGCCAAGTTCAAAGAGGAAGATCGCGTAATTACCAACTCTCCACTTGCTTTAGGCCAAGGGGTACTTTTCTTAAAGGTTGAAGGAGGGGAAGAGGAAGAGTTTTACCAAGACGTCGTGCTTAAGCTAGAAGGTACCAAAGACAGCATTCCTTCCCTCAATCAGGAGTACTTCTCTCGAGGACAAAGCAAGAAACAGGCTCAGGAGAATATCAAAAAGATCGCCTATTCTTATTCAGTGAAAGATTCCGTAATCACTTTTGAAAGAGGATTTGATTTGAAAACCTTAGGTGCTTTTAGAGATCAAAAACTAAACCTAAGCCTGGCAATTCCTTACGACAAACCATTTATTATGGATCGAAGCCTACTCGACATACTACAAAACACGATTTACAAAAACGGCTTCGAAAATGATGATGTTCGCGAAGAGGTAGTTTGGGTGTTTAACGAAACTGGACTCGTGTGTTTGACTTGTCCAGGCAAGGTCAGCGGAGAGCGAAGGGATTGGGATTCCTTCGAAACAGAAAAAGCCCAGACCGACTCCATCGCCAAGGTGCAAAAGGACAGCCTAAGCAAGGCAAAACTAAAGGGCGCCTATTTCTTGAAGGAAAATTAAGCAGCAACCTACAATTTAGATTTTAGTTGATCAAAGAGGTCTTGCAGGTGCGAGGCCTCTTTTTTTAGGGATCATAGGATAAAAAAAGAGCCTTGAAAACTTAGTTTTCAAGGCTCTTTTTGTTAATAATTTATTCTGATGTGATGAGCTCCTTTTTTTAAAAGTAACCGAAGAAAATAAGGGTTAAAGTGCATTTAAGAAAAATAAACCAAAACTTAGATTCTAAACCCAGTCACACCACGAATTGGCTGTCGTCTGTGGACCGTTAGCCGTTGACTAATTCTTAATCCGCTTTTTCCTTCTTGGTTACCGATAGCGAAAGCTCAGTGGCTTCATCCACATAATCGGCAATAATCACGTCGCCCTCAGACAAATCACCCTTCAAAATCTCTTCGGCAATCGCGTCTTCCAAATACTTCTGGATGGCACGATTCAAAGGTCTTGCTCCATACTGCTGATCATAGCCTTTGTTGGCCAAGAAGTCTTTCGCCTTCTCAGTAAGTTCGATTTTGTAGCCCAAATCCGTGATTCTGTGGAATAACTTCCCAAGGCTGATGTCGATAATTTTGAAAATATCTTCCTTGCTCAGGGAGTTAAACACGACCACATCGTCCAAGCGGTTTAGAAACTCTGGACTAAAAGCCTTCTTCAAGGCGGATTGTATGGTGGACTTCATGATCTCATCCAAATTGTCGGCCTTGGCCCGGTTGGCAAAGCCAATGCCCGCTCCAAAGTCCTTCAAGTCACGTACCCCAATATTGGAAGTCATGATGATGATGGTATTTCGGAAATCTACCCGTCTACCCAATCCATCCGTCAAGATGCCGTCATCCAACACCTGAAGTAGGATATTGAATACATCCGGGTGCGCTTTTTCGATTTCATCCAGCAGGACTACAGAATACGGCTTGCGACGCACCTTTTCAGTAAGCTGTCCACCCTCTTCATAACCAACATAGCCTGGAGGTGCTCCCACCAATCGGGAAACGGAGAATTTCTCCATGTATTCCGACATGTCAATGCGAATCAAGGAATCTTCCTTATCAAACAAATAGGTTGCAAGCGTTTTGGCTAGTTCTGTCTTTCCAACTCCAGTAGGGCCAAGGAAAATAAAGGAACCGATCGGCTTCTTGGGATCCTTCAATCCTACCCGCGTACGCTGAATGGCTTTGGTCAATTTCTTAATTGCCTCTTCCTGACCGATTACTCTACCCTTTAGCTCCTCGCCCATGTTGAGCAATTTATTGCCCTCTTTTTGTCCGATTCGCTTGGCTGGAATTCCGGTCATCATCGCAATTACTTCCGCCACATGTTCCTCATCCACAGTAAAGCGCTTGGTCTTGCTTTCATCTTCCCACTTCACTTTTGCTTCATCCAGCTGCTCCAAGAGTTTCTTTTCCTTGTCGCGAAGCTGTGCAGCTTCCTCATACTTCTGAGACTTAACCACACGGTTTTTCTCCGCCTTGATATTTTCTACTTCAGACTCCAAGCGCAAGATATCCTCAGGGACATTGATGTTCATGATGTGGACCCGAGCTCCTGCTTCATCCAAGACGTCAATGGCCTTGTCCGGAAGGAAACGATCGGAAATGTAACGATCTGATAGCTTCACACATCCTTCAATGGCGGCATCGGTGTAGATGACATTGTGGTGGTCTTCGTATTTGTCTTTGATGTTATTCAAGATTTGGATGGTCTCTTCTGGGGAGGTGGCATCCACCATCACCATTTGGAAACGACGCGCCAAGGCGCCATCCTTCTCAATGTATTGTCTGTATTCGTCCAAGGTAGTAGCTCCGATGCACTGGATTTCTCCACGTGCCAAGGCAGGCTTAAACATGTTGGAGGCATCCAAAGAACCGGATGCGCCACCTGCACCTACTATCGTGTGCAATTCATCAATGAATAGGATGACGTTCGGGGATTTTTCCAGCTCGTTCATCACGGCCTTCATGCGCTCCTCAAACTGACCTCTGTACTTGGTACCTGCCACCAAGGAAGCAAGATCCAAAGTGACTACCCGCTTGTTGAATAGGATTCGGGAAACCTTCTTTTGTACGATTCGCAAGGCCAAACCCTCGGCGATGGCTGTTTTACCCACGCCTGGCTCACCGATCAAAATCGGATTGTTTTTCTTTCTACGCGAAAGAATCTGAGCTACTCGCTCAATTTCTTTTTCTCTACCGATGATGGGATCCAACTTATCGTCTTCTGCCATCTTGGTGAGGTCGCGACCAAAATTATCTAAAACCGGTGTACGGGATTTTTCAGCTCCTGGCTTGTTGGCTCCGCCTCCAGAAGAGGAGGATGAACCAAATAGTTTGGATCCATCTTCATCCCCATCTTCGGCTTCCGCTCGTGCTTTGGGTGTGGAACTGCTGTCCGACTGCATTTCAAGCATTTCCTTGATGCTGTCGTAGTTGACCTCAAACTTATTTAAAATCTGTGTGGCTATATTATCTTCATCGCGAAGGATAGAAAGCAGCAAGTGCTCGGTACCAATCAGCTGACTCTTGAAGATTTTTGCTTCCAAATAGGTGATTTTCAATACTTTTTCAGACTGCCTCGTCAATGGAATATTGGCCATATTTTTCACATTGTGGTTGGCCGTACCTTTTACCGCCCGCTCAATCGCAGCCCGTAATTCATCCATAGGTATACCTAGCTTTTTCAGTATGGAAACAGCTACGCCTTCTCCCTCTCGGATCATCCCCAATAAGAGGTGCTCTGTGCCAATGTAATCGTGTCCCAGACGAAGGGCCTCTTCGCGGCTGAGAGAGATTACCTCTTTGACTCTGTTCGAAAATTTTGCTTCCATTTAACCCTTTTCTGATTGTAAGATGAATGTTGAGTCTATGATACCAATTTTGTTTTAAAAACGCAATTGATTGACTTATTGTTCGTGTTTTTTTTGAGATTTAGCAAGCAAATCATCAGCCGCTCCCCCCAAACAGAATAATAAGTCCAGTATCGAAAGGTTAGGGACAAAGTTTAGGCCAAAATTTTGCCCATATGCTACCTCCAGGTAAAAGGGGCGATCCAAATAGCTGCCCGAGGGCACAATTTGCCCCCTTAAGTCGATTACATCGGCTGGAAGCCCTTCTTGACCCACAAGGGTTAGTTTGACAGGCCAGCGAAGTAACTTCAGACAGATTGTCAGCAAATTCAAATTCAAGTCCCAAAGCTGTGTATCTCCTCGCTTGTATGCAGCTTCAAAGTATGGAAAAAAGTATTCGAAAAACGGGGATTTTCCGTAACCACTTTGAATTCCTCGGAGGTGGTTGCTCAGCCAATTTTGGTCGGCATCAATGCAAACCTCAGCCAAGGAAATTCGTGGTCTCCTTCCTTGAATGGGTACACTCAAGGTATGCACCTTATTGGCAAGCAAGATGGAAGTTCGATTGAAATAGGACTGCCTAGTATAACGGTCTCCAGGAAATAGAAACAGCTCATCCACTCCTCTTAGAACCGTAAAGTACTCCAGGCAAGGTAGGTAGTGGAGGTCTAGGGCAATGCGTTTCACAGGAGTGGGTAGGGATAGAAAGTACGAGATACGAGATAAGAAATACGGAATCGAAACCAATGTCGAATGTCCAAGGGAGGTACAATGTGCAAATCACTCTAGACACAAGAAACAAGAAATTAGACTCAGTTCTGTTGATATAAAAATTCTGCCTAAGGACCATGATTCAATCTTGTTTCTTTCGCCTGCCCTCCGTGGCGGGTATCTAATCTCTTGCTTCTCCCTAATGCTGAACGCCGATTGAAGAATGTTGAATTTGGGGAACTAGTTTCTAGTGTCATTAGACATCCTAGTCTGTCTAATCTCTTGCTTCTCGGCTCTTGCTTCTTGATACTAGCTACTTGATACTTTCTTACCTCTTCCCCATCCCAGGAGGCATCAGCTTACCCATCGCCGCCTTGGCACCTCCCATTTTATTCATTTGCTTCATCATCTTGCGCATGTCCTCAAACTGCTTCATCAAGTTATTGACTTCAGTGATGTTTCTTCCTGAGCCATCCGCAAGTCGCTTTCTTCGTCTGCCATCGATGATATCGGGGTTTTGACGCTCCTTCGGAGTCATGCTCCGAATGATCGCTTCCACAGGCTTGAATGAATCGTCATCGATATCTAGTCCCTTCAAGGCTTTACCCATTCCAGGAATCATGCCCATCAAATCCTTGATATTCCCCATCTTCTTCACTTGCTCTAGCTGAGAAAGGAAGTCGTCAAAGTTGAAGTTGTTCTGGCGGATTTTTGCATTGAGACGCTTGGCCTCATCCTCATCAAAGGATTGCTGCGCACGCTCCACCAAGGAAATCACATCCCCCATGCCCAATATCCGCTGGGCCATACGGTCTGGATGAAACACATCCAGATTCTCCATCTTTTCTCCCGTAGAGATAAACTTGATCGGCTTATTTACTACATGGCGGATGGAAATGGCCGCACCCCCTCGGGTATCGCCATCCAACTTGGTCAACACTACGCCATCAAAATTGAGTCGATCGTCAAAGGTCTTTGCAGTATTTACCGCATCCTGACCCGTCATGGAATCCACCACAAAAAGTGTTTCAGATGGATTGAGCGCTTTCTTGAGTTGCTCAATCTCCTGCATCATCGCATCATCCACCGCCAAACGACCTGCAGTATCGACTACCACGGTCTTTTTGCCTGTTTTCTTGGCATATGCAATCGCATTGCTAGCGATCTGAAGCGCGTTTTTATTTTCTGGCTCAGCATAGACCTCCACTCCGATCTGCTCACCCAAAACCTTGAGCTGGTCAATCGCCGCAGGTCTGTAAATATCACAAGCAACAAGCAGCACTTGACGTCCCTGACGCTTCAGCAAACTCCCAAGCTTGCCAGTAAAGGTAGTTTTACCTGATCCCTGTAGACCGGCAATCAAAATCACAGATGGATCGCCACTAAGCTTGATGTCCACCTTGGTGCTGCCCATCAATTTGGTCAGCTCCTCTTGGGTGATTTTTACCAATAACTGGCCTGGAGAAACAGAGATCAACACATCCCGGCCCATGGCCTCGTCCTTGATTTTATCCGTGACTTCCTTGGCTACTTTGTAGTTGACGTCGGCGTCAATCAAGGCTCTACGAATCTCCTTTACGGTAGATGCTATATTGATTTCGGTGATTTTCCCGGTGCCCTTCAGTGTCTTGAACGCCCGGTCAAGCTTCAAACTTAAATTATCAAACATGCTGCTTCACTGCTATTTCCTGCAAAAGTAATGAATTCGAAGGTTTGCACGACAATAATGCCCCTGATTTAAGTGATCGAAGTAGCCAGAATGAAGCCCATCCCCATTTTCTTTTCCCTACCCCCACAAAAAGGTAGCAGCTCCCGGCATGGCCTTTCCCCCGAATTCCTTAATTTGCGGTTCAATTTGCTGAACTCCTGCATGAAGATTCAATTTCAAAAAGACATCCTTCCCCATCTCCTTGGCATTGCCTTCTTTTACCTGCTCGTGGTGGGCTATTTCTCGCCCCTTGTTTTTGATGGGCAGATCATCTTCCAAGGTGACATCCTGCAGTGGGAAGGTTCGGCCAAAGAAGTACTCGACTACCGAGCAGCTACTGGGGAACAAGCGCTCTGGACCAACCGCATGTTTGGCGGGATGCCTACCTACTTCATCAGTCTGGAATTTGCAGGAGACATCACCAACCTAGCCATCTCCATCTTGACGCTAGGCCTACCACACCCCATCAACGGCCTATTTTTTGGAATGCTGGCCATGTACCTCTTGCTGCTGAGCTATGGAGTACGTCCGATTTTCGCTGTGGCAGGCGCCATCGCTTTTTCTTTCAATACCTACAACTTGCTATCGTTGGAGGCAGGTCACAATGCCAAAATCTGGGCTGTATGCCTAATACCCTTGATTCTAACTGGAATCCATCTTGCATTTGACCGCAAGCGACTCCTCGGAGCAGCAATTCTTGGGCTTGGACTCCTGCTGCAACTCAAGTTCAACCACCTTCAAATCACCTACTATACGCTGATCATCGCGGTGGTCTACGTCATCACCCGCCTTGGGTTTGATTGGAAAAAAGAAGGGCTCGCAAGCCTTTCCAAAACCATCGCCTTCTTGACTTTGGGCGCGATACTGGGCGTTGGAGGAAATTTGGGCAGAATCGCCACCGCCTTGGATTACAGCCCCTACTCCACGCGAGGCAAAGCTACCATCGAAACTGCCGCTGCAGGACTTGATAAAGATTATGCCTTTGGCTGGTCCAATGGCATCCTGGAAAGCATGACCCTACTGGTTCCGGACTTTTACGGAGGAGGAAGCACCACCCCGCTCCCGAAAGACTCTGCATCCGAAAAAGCCCTCCGAAATCAAGGTTTAGAGCCCGCACAAGTCAATGATTTCGTCAAAGGAGCACCCACCTACTGGGGAGACCAACCCTTCACTGGCGGACCAATTTACGGTAGTGCAATTCTGGTATTCCTTGCCATCTTGGGCATCTGGGTAGCACCACGCGCCAGCCTGATTACTTTTGGATCCATCATCGTACTTTCCTTGATGCTTAGCTGGGGCAAAAATTTGGCCTGGTTCAACTACGCCTTATTTGACATTTTACCCGGCTACAACAAGTTTAGAGCCGTATCCATGACTTTAGGCATGACGCTTTTCGCGATTCCAGTACTTGGGATGATTGCCTTGGAAAAACTGACGCAAACCAAAGCACTAAAGCCGCTCCTGATTTCAGGAGGAATAGTCGCCGGGATTACCCTGCTGCTGGCGGTTATTGGAACTGCCTTCTTCCGTTTTGAAGGAGCCGGAGATGCCAACTATCCAGATTGGCTCGTTACGGCGCTTCAAGCAGACCGAAAAGACCTACTCTCCTCCTCTGCTTGGAAAAGCTTCGCCTTTGTAGCACTTGCGATTGGGGCAATTTTCTTTTACCTCAAAGGCAAAATCTCAGAAAGCATCCTGGGGATTGGCTTAATTGTCTTAATCACCCTAGATGTGTGGACCATCAACCGCCGCTACCTCAATGACGACTCCTTCAAGGGGAATCCATCTCGCGAGTTTTTTGCAGAAACTCCTGCGGAAAAATCTATAGCCGCAGACAAAGGCTACTTCCGAGTGCTCCCACTCACAGAAGGACTTACCCAGGGGGCACGCACCAGCTACCGATTCAATAGCCTAGGTGGCTACCATGGCGCCAAACTTCGCCGTTACCAGGATTTGGTGGACTACCAAATGGAGTTTGAGTTGCAAGACTTTATCAAAAAAGCAAAGGAAGGCAACTTTGACTGGGCAAGCATGGGCACGATCAACATGCTCAACACCAAGTACCTCATCGCTGGAGCAGATAGCAAGGCAGTATTTGAAAACCCGGAAGCAAATGGCCCTGCATGGGTTCCTAGCCAACTTGTAGCCGTAAGTAGCAACAAGGAGGAAATGGACAAGCTGGGTACCATCGACACCAAAGCACAAGCCACGATCAATAGCAAAGAGTTTGGAACACAAAAAGCAGGTGCAGGAAAAATTAGCCTTACCAAGCATAGGCCGAACGAAATGACCTACCGAGCAGAGATGACCATTGCAGGCTTGGGTGTATTCTCGGAAATCTACTACCCAGCAGGCTGGACCGCCAAGTTGGATGGTAAGGAAGTTCCCATCCTTCGAGCCAATTACTTGCTTCGTGGCCTTTCGCTTCCTGCGGGAACTCATGAAATAGTCTTTACCTTTGCCCCTGCGAGTTACACCGCCACCAAAACACCCATGATCCTGTTCCAGTATGCATTGGTGATTTTGTTGATCGCTGGACTAGTTACCACCTACAGAAAATCAGATGCAAGCCGCTGAAGAACAAGATAAAGTCGTTCGCTTCTACGACCAATTTGCCGAGAAGCAAGAAAAAACAGGCATCAACTCCAGGCATTTGAGTATCCTGGATAAGGCGAAGCAGGCTGGACTGAAATCCAATCACCGGATTTTGGAGGTAGGCTGTGGCATCGGTACCGTATCCCATCTATTGGCTACTCAAGTTCCTCAAGGAAAGGTGCTTGCGGTAGATATTTCCCCAGAAAGTATCGAGAAGGCTCGAGTGCTCTGGAAAAAGCAAGGCAACTTGAAGTTTGACGTGTCTGACATGTCCGATTTCAATCTCCCAGGAGAAACCTTCGATTTTTTTGTGTTCCCAGATGTATTGGAACACATTCCAGTTGCCCAACATGCTCGCTTGTTTGAAAATATTCAGCGCCATGCGCACGCCGACTCGGTGGTCCTAATTCACATTCCTGCTCCCCGGTACTTGGAGTGGATGATTGCCAATCAACCGGAGAAACTTCAGGTAATTGACCAGCCACTAGACACAGGAACCCTGGTACAGACCTTGGGAGCATCCGGTTTTTATTTGGAAAAAATGGAGACTTACGCCCTCTTTTTCCAAGAAAAGGACTACCAATATTTTGTATTCCGTGCAAAAAACCCTGTGCAGCAATCCACCGCAAAAAGTAAGTGGCAGGTCCTTAAAGAACGAATTCTCATCCGTTTGAAATACGGAATCAGCAGTTAATCAACATACCCATGGAAATCAAAGCCGGTACGGTGGTAGGGCTTACCTACGAACTCAAGGTGAGCAAGGAAGAAGATGATATCGAGTCCGCACCCTTTAGTGTAGAAGTGCGAGATGAGGAGGATCCTTTTCAGTTTCTTTTTGGACAAAGTGGGCTACCCGAAAAATTTGAGGAGCTACTCCAAGGCAAGAAATTGAAAGAAGAATTTTCCTTCACCTTGACCACAGCAGAAGCCTATGGTGAAGCGGATGAAGAGCTCTTGGTGACCTTGCCCGTAGAGCAGTTTTCCAAGGAAAGAGGCTTCAGCCCATCCATGCTGGAGGAAGGTAATTTCCTCCCACTAGTCGACGAAAACGGCTACTCCATGCAGGCGAAGGTTTTGAAAAATTTAGGAGAAGAGTTGCTCCTCGACTTCAACCATCCCTTAGTTGGATTTGACCTGCACTTTGAAGGCAAAGTCATCGAAGTACGCAAAGCCACCAAAAAAGAAATCGAGCAGGGGCATTTGGAAGAAGAAAATAGAAATTAGGTAGAAATACAGTAGAAAAGGACTTCGCTTCGCCTGCCTGCGGTAGGCAGGCTTCGTGAAATAAATGGAAATAGCAGCAGAATCTTCTATTTCAACTTATTTCTATTGCATTTCGATTGAGATTCAATTAGTTAAAACCACTAAGGATATTTACTACCATTTTCTCAAAAATAATTGAGGTTTAAACCTCAATTATTTCTTGGTACTTGGTACTTGGTTCTTCGTACTTTATACTTTTTCTAGGATTTCAGTACCAGTATTTTTTCTTCCTGTACATGCAGGTACACGCGGTCTCCGATTTGGTACTTTCTCCCAGGATCATCCACTTCCCAAAGCTGTCCACCTTCCCGCAGCTTCACTTGCACCGTATTGTAGTGCACCAAAAACCGTTGGTCGACCACATGCCCTACAAGACCACCTCGAGTGCGAATGCGAATGTCGGCTGGTCGGATAAAGGCTTGCTCTCGGTCTGGAATAGCATTGATCGAAGAAAAAAGTCGCGCCACATACTTCGATTTGGGCTGCTCACAGAGTGCTTTGGAGTTTCCTTTTTGAGTGATTTTTCCTTTTTGCAAGACGATTAGGGAATCTGTAAGCCAGAGCGCATCATCTAAGTCATGGGTCACAAAAATCACGGTGGTCCCCATCTCTTGAAGAAGCTCCTTCAATTCCTGAATCAACTTTCTTTTCTGAATCGCATCCATGTGACTAAAAGGCTCATCTAGCAGCAGCACCTCCGGCTCTACCGCCAAGGCCTGCGCAATGGCCACCTTTTGCTGCTGCCCTCCGCTGAGCTGCTTGGGAAGTCGGTCCTTGTAAGGAGTCAAACCGAGTCGATCCAGCAAGTGCGCCACCCGCTGATTTCGGTAGCCTTCTTCGTAGTTCAACAGCGGACGCGTGATATTTTCCTCCACCGTCGTATTCGGAAAGAGCTGGTAATCCTGATGGATCAGTTTGATCTCATCGTAGCCCGGTACCAATTTTTC
>CAMDLI010000067.1 GCA_945901615.1 Spirosoma fluviale | reverse complement strand
CTAAACACCACTTTGGGATCTACCACTGAAGCAGATATTCCTCCTTGGCTCACGCGCTCCTTTTTTATCAGCCCATTGGTTCGATTCAACAACAGGAGATATACCTGCTCCACCGATTCATCGTGTAGGTCGGGACGCATCAGCTCGTAAATCTGCCTGGATCCGGTGATTTTTAGGAACTTGGGAGGATCTTGCTCTTTTCTCCTCCTCCCGAGTTCCAAGGCACTGATGATCGAAATGGCCTTGGCCTCCCCAATGCCCTTGAACTTACAGAGGTCTGACAAAGACATTCTAGCCACAGCTCCCAAGTTGTTGCCGACGGAAGCCAGCAGCATCCGTGCGAGATCTACTGCACTGCAGGCAGCAGTACCCGTGCCGATCAAAATTGCGATCAGCTCTGCATCTGAAAGTGCGGCTTTGCCTTTGAGGAGAAGTTTCTCTCGGGGCCGATCTTCCTCGGCCAACTCAAAAATTCTAATGGAGGGGTAGGTATCCATGCGTAGGTTAAAAAGTAAATTAAACCTACGAAAAAATGGGCATAAAAAAACCCTGCTTGTAGGCAGGGTTTGATTTTATCAAGGGTTGGATTACCCCAAAGCACTTACAACTTTAGCCAATCTTGACTTCTTGTTGTTTGCGTTGTTTTTATGAATGACATTCTTCTTAGCCAGTTTGTCCAACATGGAAGAAACTTTCTTGTACAACTCCATCGCTTCTACTTTATCCGTAGCCGCCTTAAGTCTTTTGATGAAAGTTCTGGTGGTCTTGGCCTGGTATCTGTTTCTCAAACGCTTCACATCGTTGGCGCGAATTCTCTTCAGAGCTGATTTATGATTTGCCATATCTAGTTAATTTTCTAATTCTTGTAGTCGTCCTATTTTGAACGGGAATGCAAAGTTATTGGAAATAATTAATTCTGCCAAAGGAATTTTGAACATTCCTGAAGTAAGTGGCTCTTGATGAATCAAAAATTTGCAAGCTGGAGCCTGAAACAAGCTAAAAAACTGCTTTAAAGCCGATTTATTCCTGAATTTCCTGTAGATTGAATCATGAATTTTTTAATTATTCCTTTTTTGATCTTTCCATTTTTTCCAGTTCCAATTCCTTTCTGGGGCTTTTATGGACATGTTTTACTCAATCGCCAAGCGGTATTTTCTCTTCCACCCGAGATGCTGCACCTCTACAAGCAGGAACTCCGGTTTGTCTCTGAAAAAGCGGTGAACCCAGATCGAAGGCGCTATGCGGTAAAAGGAGAGGCAGAAAAACACTACATCGACCTGGATCACTATGGGGATAGCGCCTTGTACAAGCTTCCAAAGTACTGGGCGCAGGCCATCGAAAAATTTCCAGAAGACTCCTTGCGGGCACACGGCATCGGTCCCTGGTCAGCCTACCTTACGTTTTACAGCCTAACCAAAGCCTTTGCTGCGCAAGACAAAACAGCTATTCTACGCCTATCCGCAGACCTCGGCCACTACCTCGGGGACTTGAATGTCCCCTTGCACACCACCAAAAACTACAATGGTCAGTTGACCGGGCAGGCAGGTATCCATGGGTTCTGGGAAAGTAGAGTACCCGAGCTGCTGGCAAAAAATTATACCTTTTGGGTTGGCAAGGCAGCATATGTGTCCGACCCCCAGCAGGCACTTTGGGAATCCGTGGCACAGGCCCATTCGCAGGTAGACTCGGTCTTGCGAATCGAGAAAATCCTCAGCCTGCAATTTCCAGTCGATCAAAAATACAGTTACGAGGAGCGGAATGGACAGACCGTGCGGGTGTATTCCAGAGAGTTTACCATCGCCTATGCCCTTGCCTTAGATGGGCAGGTGGAACGGCAGATGAAGCGCTCCATCAAGATGATTGCTGATTTTTGGTACACCGCCTGGGTCAATGCTGGGCAGCCGGATTTGAGTAAGCTGCCTAATTCTCTAGAAGCACCGCAAGATTCCCTTCGCCCCAACTCAAAAATCCGAACTCGAACGCATGACAATTAGAAGATTAGGAATGGAGGTATCTCGTTATTGCAGCCCCTAAACGGGAAAATGTATCCTTAAATACGGCTTCATTTTCTTCCAACAAGGTTACTCGGAAGCCCCTCAAGTCGGAACAAAAGGAAGAAATCGGCACCACACAAATCCGCTCTGAGGCAAGCAAATAATACACAAATCGCTTGTCTAGGGGCATTTCTGGATCATTCAACCAGGAGTCTACCAACTGTTGCAAGCGCTCATCTTCAATGGGGAGGCTTTGGCGGGTAGTGAGCAATTGCTCGTCAAAAACAATCGTGTTGTAAAATGCTCCTTGGGTAGGATTGAATTTAATTCCTTCAATTTTTCCCAAAATTTCCCGCATCCACTCGCTTCTTTCACCGATTTGCGCATTGGCTTGCTCGCGATAGGCAGGATATGCCGGATGATTCCTAATTCTCGGAATGGCTAATTGTGGCAAAATCGTGGAGCAAACCTCAATCATTTTGGCGTTTTCGAGGGTTTGGCATAGTTTGAAAAACTCTTGGGAGGCTTCCCGATTGTAAAATTCCATCCAACCACAGCGTGCTCCAGGCCAAGGAAATTCCTTGGAAATTCCCTTGAGCGAGATTGCTGGATGATCGCCAATCACCTCGGCAAGTGCTACTGCCTTGATGCCATTGTAGGTGATGTTGTGGTAGATCTCATCAGCAATCAGCAGCAGGTTAAATTCCTTGGCAAGCTTTACAAAATTTTCCAAAACCTCCTTGGGATACACCATCCCTGTTGGATTATCTGGATTGATGATCAGAATAC
This sequence comes from Spirosoma fluviale, assembly GCA_945901615.1. Classification (GTDB taxonomy): domain Bacteria; phylum Bacteroidota; class Bacteroidia; order Cytophagales; family Cyclobacteriaceae; genus Algoriphagus. Next base: position 9,371 of record CAMDLI010000067.1, on the reverse strand, counting down.
CCACAATGGAGGGATTATATTTCACCTTGAGGTACAAATCTTCCATATCAGGAAGCCATTGGTTTTCCGGATCTAGGCGGTAGGTAATAGGAGCAGTATTCGCATGGGCAGCTTCAGCCGAGCTATGGGTCGAGTAGGCTGGAGAAGGCCCAATTATTCGGGCTGTGGGGACTAAATATTGATACAATTTGGCAATTGCATCCCCCAAGCCATTGAAAAATAGAATGTCCTCCGCCGTCAGCTGCGCCCCTCCAAGTTCGTTGTTGAGGTTTGCCAAAAATTTCCGGGTATCCAATACTCCTTTGGAGTCTGCATAGCCGTAGGTTTTGTCTTCCTGTAGTAAGTCGGCCACAATCCCTTTCATCCAATCTGGAAGCCGGTTGCTCTTTTGAATCGGATCGCCAATATTTTCCCAGGTCATGGGATAGCCGAGCGCTTCGATTTGTCGGGCTTTTTTTACAATGCCCCGAATCTCGTAATTTAATTCTTCTGCTCCGGGTCTAAGGAGTAATTGTCGCATAGGTCAATCAATAGGTCTGGAAAATTTCCAAGACAATTTAAGGAAAACCCAATTCAAAAATTGGATTAACCAAAAATCTGAGTCCTCTAAATTCCTTACTTAGAAATCTCCAGCTTAAAATAGCTTGTATTTGTAATACACGAAAGCTTGTATTACAAATACAAGCTTTTATATTTGTATGATTTACAACTAGTTGAATGATACCCATAGACCTTCTTGCCCAAGTAATCGAGGAGCAAAACGAAAATTTTCTCCAAAAGCAGCTTATCTCCAGGGAAATGGCTGTCCCTATACCTACCAATCAAATCTTGGTTGTAAGTGGCGTGCGGCGCTGTGGGAAAAGTGTGTTGATCCGAAAAAGCTTGCCTTCTGATGCACCAGGGCTCTACCTAAATTTTGAAGATCCACGGTTGGTGGATTTTGAAGCAGCAGATTTTCCCAAACTCGCACAGTTGCGCGATGCCATGGGTAAAAGTTCCATCCTCTTAGATGAAGTTCAGACAGTGGTAGGCTGGGAAATATTTGCCCGCTCCCTACACGAAAAAGGGGAGAAACTCTACATCACGGGTTCGAATGCCAGCATGCTTAGCCGAGAATTGGGGACACGACTCACTGGGCGATACAAGCAAGTGGAACTTTTCCCCTTCAGCTACACCGAGTTTTTGCTGTTCAAGCAGCTTCCTGCTGGTGAGGAAACCTTTGAAACTTACTTCCAATCGGGTGGCTTTCCCGAGTTTTTGCAAAATCAGGACCCAGACTACCTGCGAACACTCCTGCGAGACATCCTCACCCGCGACGTAGCCGTACGAAGAAACATCAGCAATGAAACCGCACTCATCCGGCTCGGCGTATTTCTGTCCTCCAACGTCGCCAAGCCCTTTAGCTATTCTCGAATAGGAAGTTTACTGGAGATCAAATCCGTACGTACGGTCATCGACTACTGCGATTACCTGGCAGAAAGCTACCTTTTTGACCTTATCCCCATGTACTCAACCTCGATACGCAAGCAGCTGGCCAATCCCAAAAAGGCATTCTGTGTAGATCCAGCCTTGGCATCCGCCAATTCCCTCTCCTTCAGCAAGGACCTGGGACGAAAGTTGGAAAACTACGTCTACCTCCACCTGCGGAGATCATTCCAAGAAATCCAGTATTTCCAGTCCAAGGATTCGGAATGTGATTTTGTGGTCAAGTGGAACGAAGAGATCATCGCTGCGGTGCAGGTTTGCTGGGAACTCAACAGCGATACCCTGGCGCGAGAAATCACCGGATTAAAAAATGCATTGGCAGAAACGAATGCACCAAAAGGGATACTGTTGACTTGGAATCAGGAGGATGTATTGGATGGAATAGCCGTGCTGCCGGTTTGGAAGTGGATGATGAAGCCCGCAACGGAGTATTTCAGTTTGGACTAGCCCTTTCTCCGTTGGCGGACTGCCAGAACCAAAACGGCGATAGCTCCCCAAACAAGAATGCATGCGAAAAGCCAGGAGGGGATGGGGAAAAGATTCAAGTATTTCGCTAATCCCAACAGTAGAATCAGAACGAGAGGCAAGCCATAAAGACGATCAATTGGTTTTTTGGTCATAAATCCTTCGCTTACTCATCGGCTAGATTGAATTTGTTTGAGATTAAAAGAATCTAAATCCTAGGAGAAAAACAACCCCTCTTTCTCCTCAGAGAAATACAATTCGAGGCATCTTTTAGAAGCAGGAACCTACTAAGGACAGCCTACATCAAAACCACAGGAGATGCATGCTTTACTAAGGGCTAGCTTAAATTTCTTCTTTTGAAATTCCAGCTTGTTTTAAAATTGCCAAAAGTGTCCCTGTCTTTAGGTCTTTGGAATGAAAAGGCACAATGGTCCGTCTTCCATCAGGATGCTTGAAAAGCTGGTGGCTTCCTTTACTTCGCTGGAGTACAAAACCCGAACTTTCAAGAAGCTTGATTAATTCTCTTGGAGATACGCTCTTCATAAATCAAAAAATGAAACTCTTGAAAAGAGTTTTTGGTAATTAAAATTAAGACACGACCAATGACAACTCCAGGCTGTTCATGTCATTTGGGATTTTCTCGTTATTCGCCTCCAAGTCTTCCAAATAAAGTGAAATCGCCTCTTTTGCCATTTCCTTCGCCTCTTCAATTGTCTCGCCCCAAGTTACACATCCTGGGAGCGAAGGAACAGAGACCGTATATCCGCCGTCAGCTTCAGGAGTCAATTTTATTCTGAACATTCTTTCCATAAGGTGAAAATACGGTTTAAAAGAAAATTATGCCAACGAAAGGCTATTTAATTACCGATAAGTCAGGCGAAATGAAAAAATCACTTTTAACCTGCAAAAAGCGTGTCCTAGACCTTCGAGGTCCGAAAAAAAAACCGTTGCCATTTCCAAAAACCTGGACGGTTTAAAAATAAAACCTTTGCGCTCTCGAAGACCGCAAAGGTTGGAGGATTAAAACCTTCGAGGTCTGAAAGACCTCAAAGGTTATTTCAAATTCTTGTAGCGGATACGTTTTGGCATCACGTCGCCCAGGCGCTTCTTCTTATTTTCCTCGTAGTCGGAGAAGTTGCCTTCAAACCAGACTACCTGCGAGTCTCCTTCAAAAGCCAAGATATGGGTACAAATACGATCTAGGAACCAGCGGTCGTGGGAAATGACTACGGCACAACCTCCAAAATTTTCCAAGGCTTCTTCCAAAGCCCGAAGCGTGTTGATGTCCAAGTCGTTGGTAGGCTCATCGAGAAGCAGCAAGTTGCCGCCTTCCTTCAGCGTAATCGCCAAATGCACGCGGTTGCGCTCTCCCCCCGAAAGCACGCCCACCTTTTTCTCTTGGTCCGAACCGGCAAAGTTGAACTTGGATACGTAGGCCCGTGAGTTCACTTCCTTGTTGCCGAGCTTCATTAACTCATTGCCATCGGAGATCAGCTGGTACACGGTCTTGTTGGGGTCCAAGGCATCGTGCTCCTGGTCCACATAGGCCAACTTCACCGTCTCCCCCACCTCAAAGTTGCCCGAATCCGCCTTCTCCTGGCCGGTAATCAACTTGAAGAGGGTAGACTTACCTGCACCGTTGGGGCCAATGATGCCTACAATACCTCCTTGTGGCAAGGAGAAACTGAGGTTTTCAAAAAGCAACTTGTCTCCATAGGCTTTGGACACGTTGTTGACTTCAATCACTTTGGTTCCCAAGCGCGGTCCTGGTGGGATAAAGAGTTCGAGCTTCGCTTCGCTGTCTCGGGACTCCTCTCCTACCAACTTGTCGTAGGCATTCAAACGGGCCTTACCCTTGGATTGACGTGCTTTGGGTGACATGCGGATCCACTCCAATTCCCGCTCCAAAGTCTTCTGTCGCTTGGATTCGGTTTTCTCCTCCTGCTTGAGTCGGTTTTGCTTTTGGTCTAGCCAAGAGGAATAGTTGCCCTTCCAGGGAATGCCCTCGCCACGATCCAATTCAAGGATCCAGCCGGCCACATTGTCTAGGAAGTAACGGTCGTGAGTAACGGCAATGACTGTCCCTTTGTAATTCTGCAAATGCTGCTCCAACCAATGCACAGACTCAGCATCCAGGTGGTTGGTCGGTTCATCAAGCAAAAGCACATCCGGCTCCTGCAAAAGCAGTCGGCAAAGCGCCACGCGTCTTTTTTCTCCACCAGATAGGTTGGCTACGTTCGCTTCGGCTGGCGGGAGGCGCAAGGCATCCATGGCCTTGTCTAGCATTACGTCTAGCTCCCAAGCGTTGACTGCATCTAATTTTTCCTGAACTTCGCCTTGTCGGGTGATGAGCTTGTCCATGGCATCCGGATCGTCCATGAGGGCCGGGTCCATGAATTTTTCGTTGATTTCTTCAAATTCCTTGAGCAGGGCTACGGTACTGGCTACCGCCTCCTCCACTACTTCCTTGACGGTCTTGGTGGGATCTAACTTGGGCTCCTGCTCAAGCATGCCCACTGTGTAACCTGGAGACCAGACTACTTCCCCTAGAAACTCCTTGTCCATCCCTGCAATGATGCGCAGCAAAGAAGACTTTCCTGAGCCGTTGAGGCCCAGCACGCCAATCTTGGCGCCATAAAAAAAGGAGAGGTAAATGTCTTTTAATACTTTCTTCTGTGGGGGGTAAATTTTAGAAACCCCTGCCATGGAAAAGATGATTTTTTCAGCGCTCATGCCAGTAAACTAGTTAGATCTGTGAGAAACAATAGTAGAAGGCAAAAATATACCTTTCTTAGGATAAGTGAGGGCTAAATGATTATTTTGCATAAAATTGAGTTACACCACCTATAACCTAGAGTAGTACCATGCAACATGCCTTTGGATATATCCAAGACGGAAAGGTCTTTCTAAAGGGATTTTTAGGTAGACCTGATCGCTTGATTGGTGAGGTGAAAGGAGACGAGGCATCGACCTTCCTTTATTTTGAAACTCGTTTTACTCAAATTGAAGAAAAGGTAGCTGGATTGAAAGCCGCCATCGAAGAAAATCAAAACAAGGGTTCCTTTTTGATGAAATTGATTCACCTCAAAGAATCACTGTATACCAGTGATGCATTGGGGGATTTTACCCTTTTGATCGACCAGCTTGAGGAGCAGGAAGCTTATTTAAGTGAAATTATTCAGGGCAACCGAAGTAAAAACCTAGAGATTAAACATGGGTTAATTCAGGAGGCCCTTGCGATGCAAACCAGTACGGACTGGAAAGATACCACCGAGAAATTCAAGGAATTAAAGTTGCGCTGGATCAAAACTGGACCTGTTGAAAAAGAGGTTCAGGAGGAAGTAGAGTCGGAATTCAATCAAGCAGTTGACTTTTTCTTTGAGCAGCGTCAGGAATTCTACGATCAACTTACGATTCAGTCGGAGGTAAACATCAAAGTGTACGAGTCCTTGCTCCAGCAGGCACGCGAGGCGCACGACCACCCAGACTCCAAAATGGCATTTGATATCAGTAAGCGGATTCAAAAAGAATGGAAAGCCGCTGGGAAAGTTCCTGCTGAACGGCGGCAACCCATCTGGGATGAATTTTCAAAATTGAATAACCGCATATTCTCCCGTTACAAGCGTACGCTCAGCCCAGGTCCTGAGATGCCTCCTCGTGAGGTACTTCGCAAAATCGAGGGGATGGTAGAAGAATTAAAAAAATTGGCCCACCAACCTACCTCCCAAGAGATCACGCTCCGCGCCAAGACCATCCAGGAGGATTGGAAAAAGCTGCCGATGCGCAAGCCAAAAGAGGCAAATTTGCCTGCGCGCTCCTACCAGTTTTTCATGGATATCGTCTTTGAAAAGGCATTTATGGAGAAACTAGCGCTTAGCAAGTATGCTGACTTTGCGGAAAAAACGTTGGAAGAACAAAACCAAATTAAAGCTTCTATTCTAAAGGATCTGCTACACCGCGATCAGAGCGAATTGGAGACCATGCAAAACAATTCGGATAACTTTCGAGTAGAGACTGCAGACTTTGAAATGATGATGAAAAAGAAGCTTTCGAGCCTCAAACGAAAGATTGATGTAAAGAACTATGTCTTGAAGCAACTTTCCCCGAGAAATTGAGTACAACCTACATATCAAAAAAATTACTATTCTTGCATAAATAACATCCGGAACACCTCCAAAAACAAAAACTATGTACTGGACACTTGAACTAGCCTCCTACCTTGAAGATGCCCCTTGGCCAGCAACCAAGGATGAACTGATCGATTATGCCATTCGCTCTGGCGCACCACTCGAAGTAGTGGAAAACCTACAAGAGCTTGAAGACGATGGCGAGCCTTACGAAACCATTGAAGAAATCTGGCCTGATTATCCTACAAAGGATGACTTTTTCTTCAACGAAGACGAATATTAATGAAGAGTCCCGCACCTGCGGGACTTTTTTTTTCTGAAAATCGATGATTTAGAGTCCAAGGACTTGCCGCAATCGAGCATAACCAGACTTGCTCACTGGGATTTTTTGCCCTGACCGAAGCCGAAGGAGGTAAGATTCCTTTTCATAAGGCTCGAGCCCAGCCACTTCCTGCAGATTCACTAAAAAGGATCGATGTACACGGGCAAATTTTTCTGGATCAAGGCTCTCTTCCAGCTGCTTCATCGTCATCTTTTTCAAAAATTTTCCTTCTTGGGTATGGATGGAAATGTAATCGTCCTCTGCCTCAAAGTAGCGAACCTCTTGGGTCTGGATTATTTTGATTTCATTTTTCACCCGAACCACAATACGTTTATTTCGTTCTTCCGAAACTGGATAATCCACTGCTTCGGGTACTGTTTTTGTCTTTTGCTGACTTAAAAAACGTGTGATAGCCTGCGCAAATCTTGCTTCAGAAAAAGGCTTGACCAAGTAGTCTATCCCCTTGACATCAAAGGCCTGAACGGCATACTGGTCAAAAGCAGTTGTAAACAGGACAGCAGGAGGATTTTCCAATAATTCGAGTAGCTCAAAGCCAGTGATCTTGGGCATCTGAATGTCTAGAAAGATGAGCTCCGGCTGAAAAAGTTGGATCGCTTTCAATGCCTCAAACCCATCGTGGCAAATCGCCACCACCTCAAATTGAGGGTAAGCGCTCAAGAATTCCTTCACTAAACCAGCCGCTAGCGGTTCGTCATCTACGATTAGTGTCTTGATCATCCGGCAACAGGGATTTTTAAGTGAACACGAAATATGCCCTTGGCTCCGCTTTTTTCTAAGAGATCCGTACGCCCAAAAATAAGGAAAAGGCGGCGCTCTAAGGAACTTAACCCAAAGCCAGTTCCCTCTGGAGCTGAATCTTGACCATCAAAAGGGTTTTCTACGACTACTTGAAGGTAGTTGCCTTCTTTTTGAAAGCGGAGGCTAATTTTCACTTCCCCTAAAGTTCCGTACAGGCCGTATTTGATGGCATTTTCTACCAGCGGCTGTACGAGTAAAGCAGGAATTTTTAGGCCTTCAACGCCTTCTTCTACCTCTAAGCCCACTACCAAGCGATGTCCAAAACGGACCCGCTCGATGTCAAAATACATCTCCAAGTACTTGATTTCATCAGCCAAACTAATCCAAGATTGGCCTTCGCTGCGGAGGGTACCCCTCAAAAAATCAGAAAGCAAGAGCACCATTTCTCTGGCCCGCTGCGGACTTGCTAGCACCAAGGCATGGATGGAGTTGAGGCTATTGAATAAAAAATGGGGCTGCAGCTGCTGCCGAAGTTGGGCTAGCTCTGCATCCTTAGATAGCTGAAGCAGCTGCCCTTCTCGACGACTGAGCTCCTCCTGTCCTTCCAACTTAGAGATCACCGCCGCCAGAAGGGCTAGAAGTTGAATCACTACGTCAAGGAACAGCCAGCGGTAAAAAAAGCTTGATTGCAACATTTCCAAGTATTCAGATTCTTCTGCAAACCACCAGTCAAGGAGCTGCGCATGGCCCCATACCAATCCCCCACTGAGCAGGATTGGGAAAAGGACTAGAAGAAATCCATTTTTTCGGTTGGGCGTGTAATGCCGAAACACCCGATCCAACAGAAGAAATCCTCCCAAAAAAAAGAGCGCAAAAAAGAAGGCATCCACGAGCGCAGGCTCTTCCTCCATTCCCTGCTGAATCAGTAAAAAATAGGTTCCCAGAAACCAGATGAATCCGATTCCTGGGAAAATCCATTTCCCAAAACTTGAACTTGAAAACGCGTTTAAATACAAGGGATGGGGTAGGTTTTAGAATGAATTAAAAGGATTTGATTTCCAATCCACTGAACAATAACGTGCCTTTCAGAATCAAGACTTTGTTGGTGTCTACCCCTCCTTCTCGGAACATGCGCTTGTCTTCAAGCCCGGCAGCAATGTTGGACACTTCAGTACGCACATCCCAGTGCGGCGGAACGAGCAACTTGACCCCACCAAAGCCAACCTCAAGGTCTAGCGTGACAACGCCCGTAAAATCTACCTGCGTCAGGTCGAGGTCCAGGCCGCCAAAAATCACGGTAGCCTTACCTCCTTGGAAATCTTTGGTCATCAACTTGCGATTTACCCCGCTGAAGATAACGCTCTCGTTGATCCGATCCATAAATGCGGTGCCCGTAGCTCGGACAAAGCCAGAATCTGGAGACTTGCGAGGCTCTTCCTGCGAGGCTGCAGCATCGTCTACCACTTCGGCTGACTCGATTTTCTCAGAACTGGATGCTTCTGTTTTCTTTTTTCGAGAAGACTCCCAATTTTTACGAACCTCCTCCAGGGCTTTATTTTCCTGTTTTTTATGGAGAATCAAGTAGATACCAAGGGCGATCAAGCCTACTGGCCAAATAAATTGATCTAGGCCTAAATCAAGGTCAAACTCTCGCTTGAGCAAAAAGTAGACACCAATGAAGAGCACCACAGATCCAAAAAAACTCTTGAACTGCTGACTGATTAGCGTGTAGGTACCTACCGCAATCAAAATCATCGGCCAGGTCAGTACCCAATCCGGGATGTAAAGTCCAAACTTTCTGAAAAGAAGGACAAGGCCAATGCCTAAGATGATTACGCCAAAAGCAATACTGCCGTCGTTACGTGGTTTAGCAAAGTTGTTCATGTCTATTAAATTTAGTCAAACAAAACTAGTGGACCAACCCTAGCCTTTGGCAACCCATTCGATGAATCCCTGCAAAAAATCGGTAAAGGAACCAAACTAGTCGGTAAATGAAAGCCTTTCCTAGACTACTCGAGAAGCTACTAAATATTCAGCAAAGGCCAAGTCCTCGGGCGTAGTCAATTTAATGTTCTCGGGGTTGCCCTCCATCAGGCTGATTTTCCATCCTTGATGTTCGTAGACGGTGGCATCATCCGTAAAAATTGCCAACTCCTCCACCGCAAATGCTTGCAGGAGCGGCTTGAGTTGAAAGGTTTGGGGAGTCTGAACCA
>CAMDLI010000066.1 GCA_945901615.1 Spirosoma fluviale | reverse complement strand
AGCGTTCGTTATGTAAAAGTATCAAGTAGCAAGTATCAAGAGGTAAGATAATCCTGCTCCTATACAAGGATTTTTTTGGCAGCAGGACCTGTCTAATCTCTTGTGTCTTGCATCTTGTCTCTCGTATCTCGTACTTCGTATCTCGTACTTCGTATTTAAGCCCTCCATTGCCCAAATCCTCCTCCCAAGCCCTACTTATCCTCGGTGTGATCTTGATCTCGATCAACCTACGTACCTCCATTGCTTCGGTAGGTCCATTGATCCCTTTTATTCGGGAAGACCTGGGAATATCCAATGGGGCGGCGGGATTTTTGACTACCCTAAGCCTAATTACCTTTGCCCTTTTTTCGTTGTTTGCTCCTAGCATTGGGAAGAAGCTGGGCCTAGGAAAGGCCATATTTCTTGGAATACTCCTGCTTGCCCTAGGCGTAGTCATCCGAGTGCAAGGCGGGATTGCCTTACTTTTCATAGGCACAGCCTTAACTGGAATAGGGATTGTGACCGCCAATGTATTGATAATCCCCTTTTTCAAAGCCTACATCCCCGAAAAAATCGGACTCATGACGGCACTCCTCTCCACAGGCATGTCGCTATTTGCCGCCATCGCTTCGGGAATTAGTGTCCCCCTAGCAGAAGGGCTTGGATGGGGATGGAGAGGGGCGCTCCTTTCCTGGGTGGGGGTGATGGCCCTTGCGCTTATCGCCTGGATTCCACAGCTATCGCCTCCCAAATCCGAGGGCAATGCCGAGCAGCTGGCAGGAAAAAATGTATGGAAATCCCGACTCGCCTGGCAGGTCACTGGATTTATGGGGTCCCAATCAGTGATGTATTTTACGATGATCACCTGGCTGCCTGACCTACTTATCGCACGGGGGATGACTCCAGTAAATGCGGGAATGGCGCTCTTCTACATGCAATTGATCTCTTTGATCGGCACTTTCTTTGCCCCCACCCTGCTCATGCGCCTGCGGCAACAATCGGGTGTGATACTGGTCGTAGGCATTGGCTACCTAATCGGCTATTCCGCACTATTTATCCACCACGAGCTCCTCACTTTCGCAGCCCTGACCGTGATCGGAATCGGTAGTGGAGCAAGCTTGAGCATCGCTTACACTTTGATTTCTATGCGTACGACAGAGGCCTTGACCACCTCTAGGCTTTCTGGAATGGTGCAGTCCGCAGGTTATATCTTAGCCGCATTGGGGCCCTTGATTTTTGGCATTTGTTTGGATGCATTTGGAAACTGGAACCTGCTGATTTGGATTCTCTTGGCCATGACCCTGCAATTTTTAATTTTGGGTATTCCTGCGGGTAGGGATCAAAAAATCTAAGGCTAGATTCTTCGCTTTTTTCTGCCTGCCTCTGCAAAGAAAGCGGTATTTTTGAGCTTCCCATTTCCCATTTCCATGCAAGATATAATCCAGACCCTGGGCATCTCCGACGCCCTATTTGACTACCTAATCATGCCTTTGCTGATCTTTATTTCACGAGTGGCAGATGTCTCCATCAATACGCTTCGCTTCATGTTTATGATGAACGGCAAGAAAAAAATCGTTCCCATTTTGGGGTTTTTTGAAGCCTTGATTTGGCTCCTGGCAATCGGACAAATTTTTCAAAATATTGATAATCCGCTGTCCTACTTGGCTTATGCGGGGGGCTTTGCCATGGGAAATTACGTAGGCATGACCTTGGATGAAAAATTGGCTTTAGGAAGGGTATTGGTCCGGGTAATTACACCGAACTCACTACCCATCTTGCTCGAGTTTATGAAAGAAAAAAACTACCGATTCACCAGCGTGGATGCAGAAGGACGCTACGGCAAGGTCAACCTTTTGTTTACGGTCATGAAGCGGGATCAGCTGCCTGAGTTTATCTCCAGGGTAAAGCAAATGGATGAAAAGGCCTTTTACACCATAGAAAGTGTGAAGCGCGTGTCTGAGGATGAATTCAACATCATGGACGACAAGCCTCGATTCCGCACTCGCCTCTTCAACCGCGCCCGAACCTAATGAGCAACAGCTGGTTTCAATTTCAGCAATTTCGGGTGGAGCAAGACCGCTGTGCCATGAAAATAAGCACCGATGCTGTCCTACTCGGCACGCTGGTCCAAAGCGATCTGCCCAAGCGTATTTTGGATATCGGCACAGGAACAGCCGTGATTGCCCTAATGCTGGCCCAGCGCTTTCCTCAAACTAGCCTTACAGCTGTGGAACTTGATCCTGAAGCTGCCAGCCAGGCAAGGGAAAATTGCGAACAGAGCCCTTTCTCGGAACGATTAACTGTGATTCAAGGTAGGTTTCAAGATTTTCCAGTGGAGGAACCCTTTGATCTGCTGGTCAGCAACCCTCCCTTTTTTCCAGATCACCTCCCCGCTAGCGACCCCAAGAGACAGCAAGCCCTACACACCGATAGCTTGTCCTTTGAGGAACTTTTACACAAAGCAAGTAAACTCCTCGCTCCTTCCGGTTCCTTCTGGGTGATTTTACCTCCACGGCAAATGCAGGATTTTATCCAATACGGAACAGCTCATGGACTCTTTCCAACTACTCGAGTGGGCATTCGAGACAGTGCTGCCAAGCCTATACACCGAGAAGTGATAGGCTTTACTTTTTCGGAGCCCTTGGCAAACGCACTTCCCGAGGAGCTTTTTTTAAAAAATGTTGATGGCAGCTATTCAGAAAGGTACCAACAGCTGATTTCTGGATTTTTATTGGGTTTTTAACAAAAAACTCGCTCTTTTCTACTTCTATTTTTTTGTGGAACGCCTAAAAAATTGTTCCCGCTCCTAAAAACCCTACTTTTGTAAGTTGACTAGACCACTATCCCATGCAAAAACTACGCGCTGCATTTGTTTTTTTTATGCTGTTCGCCTCCTGGTCCTGTACTGAGGAAGAGAGCACACCGGTTCTCGTATCAACCGAAGATATCCTATTTGTGGGTGGCGATAAACTACGCGTGTCGGGTAGACTCCTGACCAATCGAGAAGTTTTTGCCGATGAACATGGATTTGTCTTTTCTACAGACGCTTCCTTCTCAAGCCCCATTCTGCTATCCTTGGGTGAAAAAGCGGAGCCTGGACGATTTATTGGTGAAAAAAGCGGGTTTAAAATTGGACAAACCTACTTTGTAAAAGCCTTCGCCGAGGTAGACGGTCAACGCTTGGAAGGGCAGGCCGTGGAGTTAAAAACATTGACCCCCACGATTGCGAGTTTTTCTCCCGTCTATTCCTCAGCTGGAAATGAACTAGTCATCGAAGGCAAAAATTTTCCGGAAGGCACCCAAGTCTTCTTCGGGAGCCAGCAGGCCCAAGTGATCAAAAATGTTTTTGAATCGAAAATCACGGTAAAAATCCCCCCTGCAACTGGACAAGTACAGGTGCCCATCAAGTTGCTCATCCAAAATAAAGAGTACACGATCTTCACTCCTTTTGAGTATCAAGCAGGAAAATACAGCAAGGTAACCGACTTTCCTGGTAACCTTCGAATTTATGACAACAGCTATTTTTCGAATAGCGCGGGATTTCATGTAGGGCTCGGCAAGATTAAATTGGGTGATAATTATGCTGTATTCCAGCGCTTTAATCCAGCTACTGGAACCTGGTCGGAAGTGAATTTCCCTGGCAACAGACGCAGGTTTGCTTTTACCACTTCCAACTACCTCGGTGCTGGTGCCTTGGAGCCCGCTCGCGACCAGTTTGTGTACGACCGCAGCTTCTGGAAAATCAACGGAAGTAGTTTTGAGCGACTAGCTGACCTCCCTTTCAACTCCCGAGATGCCTTGGCCGTGGACTGGGAAGGCGGCTTGCTTCTGTTTGGAGGTTTGGATGGTGCTGCTCTTCTGGTACGTGCCTATGACCCAGTACAGCGGACCTGGTCGACCAAAAGCAATGCCCCAATTGCTCTGGGACGCAACGCCGCAGCTTTTGCCCGAGCTAATCGGGTGATTGTCTTGGGAAGCAACGGACAGGTATGGGAGTACAATCCCCCACTCGACAGCTGGCAGCTACTGACGACCTATCCGGGTAACAAAGGACAAGGCTATCCCATCGCGGAAGTCATCGGATCAAAAGCCTTCTTGGGACTTTTTAGAGCTACCCAAGAGCTTTGGGAACTGAACCTAGAGACCCTCACCTGGAAAGCAAAAAATCAAATCATTGGTTTCCCTCAAAGTATCAACAGCGGCCACTTCCAGTTCAATGGCTCAATTTATTTTCTCCGTGCCCCCGAGGAATCCGTAAGTGGATCCTTGCCGATGGAATTGTACAAGTTTGACCCAGATGCGATCTAAGCCTATCCCCATGAAAAAAATATCCCTACTTATCTTTTTGTTTTTTGGGCTTACAGCGGCATGGGCCCAAACTCCCTCGGTGAAGCGGGAGGTGGTCGGTCGTGATATCGGGCAACTCAAAGGCATCAAGCTTTCGGGCAGGATCACCGACGAAATCACCGGAGAGGCGCTTGTGGGTGCTACTGTCCGGATTCCCGAGCTCGACCTGACCCGAATCACAGATGACAATGGCAGCTTTGAATTGGAAGTTTCTCGTGCAGAATACACCCTCGAGTTCCGATATGTGGGCTATGAAACCAGAATATATCCCATCACCGCAGTAGGAGATGGTCGGATCACCATTCGCATGCTGCAGGAAGATTTCACGCTGGATGATGTGGTCATCTACGGCAGTGATCCAGAGAAAAATATCCGATCCACCAACATGGGCGCGGTAACGCTCAGTGTAAACACGATGCGTGAACTACCTCCATTTATGGGAGAAATCGACATTGTAAGATCTCTCGCTACCCTTCCGGGTGTCAGCCAAGTAGGAGAAGCCTCCTCAGGTCTGAATGTTCGTGGAGGTGGCGTAGATCAAAACTTGATTCAATTTGCGGGGGCACCGATCTACAACCCTTCGCACATGTTTGGCCTCTTTACGGCATTTAATCCAGACATGGTCAACGACGTCACCCTCTACAAGGCGGTGGTTCCTTCCCGATTTGGGGGTAGAAGCTCAGCTATTTTGGACATTCTCCCAAAAGCAGGTAGCACAACCAAATGGGGAGGAGACTTCATGGCGAGCAACTTTTCCGGGAAGCTCTCCCTCAATGGGCCCCTCATCAAGGATAAGGTATCCATCCTGGGAGGATTCCGAATCTCCTACATCAACTGGCTGTTGCAATCCTTAAGCAATACCACACTGAATAACTCCAATGCTAATTTTTACGATGGCAACTTGGTTATCAGTGCACCCCTATCTGAAAACAACGAGTTTACCTACAGCTACTACACCAGCTACGACGACTTTGCTTTTGCCTCGGACACCACCATCTCTTGGCAAAACAATGCCCATTCCTTGCAGTGGAAAAGCAAGTTGAGCGAAAAACTCAAACTAGAAACCCTCGGCTTTTACTCCCTTTATGACTACGGAATTTTCAACCAATCGGGGCTCAACAACTTTGAAATCAACTCCAACATCAAGGATATGGGTGGGAGAACCTTTTTTACCTACAGCTTAAGTCCTACCCAAACCATCACGGCAGGAGCGGAATTTAAGCAGGTAAGTGTCCAACCGGGAGAGCTCATACCTAGCGGAACCGAACAAGATATCCTCCCCAAAAAGGTACAAAATGAATTTGGTCGAGAGATGGCTGCCCACTTCCAGCACGAGCTGGAGCTTGGTGAAAAAATTGGGCTTACCTACGGACTTCGCTACGACTTCTACCAATACCTTGGAGCACGTACCGTCCGTAGCTACAAAGAAGGTCGCCCTGTCTCTGATGGATCGGCCATTGGGGAGACGAACTATGCCAAAGACGAAGTTATCCAAACTTACGATGGACTTGCGCCTCGCGCATCGTTCCGCTACTCCTTCAATAAGGCCAGTTCTGTGAAGTTGGGCTACAACAAAATGTACCAGTTTATACACCTCATCTCCAATACGGCGACCATCGCTCCTTCGGATGTGTGGAAACTCAGTGATGGATTTTTGAAACCACAAATTGCCGACCAGTTCTCCTTGGGCTATTACAACAACTTCAAGGGAAACATCTTTGAAACCTCCATAGAAGTGTACTACAAAGACCTTCAAAATGTGGTAGAGTACAAGGACGGCGCCAACCTGATTTTACAAAACCACCTAGAAACCGAGCTAATTCCTGCGCAAGGGCAATCTTATGGACTGGAATTGTATGTCAAGAAAAACTTGGGCACCTTGACCGGCTGGATTTCCTATACCTATTCACGATCCTTGCGACGCGTGATTACCCCCTTTGAAGAGGAAAATATCAACAATGGTGCCTGGTATGCCTCCAACTTTGACAAGCCCCATGACTTGACCTTGATCGGTAATTATAAAGTGAGTACCAATGCTTCCATTTCGGCCACCTTTGCCTACAGTACCGGCAGACCCATCACCTTTCCAGAAGCAAAGTTTGATTATTCAGGAAACAACCTGGCCTACTTCAACAGCCGAAATCAACAACGACTTCCTGACTTTCATCGACTTGATTTTTCGGTCAACTTCAAGCTGAATGGTACTGGAAAGTTTTTTGAAGGGGATTGGACCTTCTCCGTACTCAATGTCTATGGACGCAAAAATCCATTTTCGATCTTCTTTGACGATGCCGCTAGCCAACCACCACAAGCCTTCCGATTGGCTCTTTTGGGCATCCCACTACCAAGTTTAAGTTACGCCATTAGCTTCTAAAGCCATGTTGAAAAGACTAATCTATTTAATCCTAGTACTTCCAATGGCCTGCGTCGATCCCTATGAGGTTGAGGTGCCGGAAGGGGCACAGCTACTAACCGTAGAAGGAATTATTTCTACGGGACCAGGACCCCATGCCATTACCCTCACACGTAGTGCGACCTACGGCAGTATTTTTGAAGGGTTGATTCGCCCCGTTTCCTTGGCTACCGTAGTCGTTCGAGACAACGAGGGCAATGTCACCTTCCTCACTGAAGGAGCGGATGCCAAAGGAACCTATTTCACTCCTGCTAACTTTTCAGCTCGAGTAGGCAGGTCCTATACCTTGCAAATACAGACCATCGAAGGAAAGGCATATACCTCCACCCCCGAGCGCGTGGCGGCTGTACCGGCTATCCAATCCTTAAATATTCGGACGGTAACAGTACCCACTGAGGGAAGTGATGTGCCTAAATCTGGAATCCAACTCCTCGTAGAACTCAAGGACCCTGCCGATGAAAATAATTTTTACTACTGGAAAAATGGCCCTGCAGTCTATATCTTAGAAACACGGCCAGATTTGTTTACCCCACGGCCTTCCCCTGCAAATCCCAATCGAACCCCTCAGCCTAAAGACTGCTGTGTGCAGTGCTTCCGCTACGAAGCGGGCAACAATCAAAGCCTTTTTGTGGTCAATGACGACAACTTCAATGGCTTAAGTACCCGCATCCCTGCTGGCTTTATCGCAGACGATGGGATCCGATTTGTCAACAAGTTCCGAATGGACCTCAAGCAGTATAGCATCTCCCAAGAAGCCTATCGATTCCTACGCTTGGTCAAGCAGCAAGCGGAGATCTCTGGATCTATCTTTGACCCCCCTCCAGCAACCCTCCGTGGAAACATGATCAGCTTAGACAATCCTGATGAGGTAGTTCTCGGCTACTTTATGGCAGGAGGAGAAACCTCCCGTCGAATCTATATCGATAAAAATGACTTGACCTACAAGCAAAATCGAGCGATCATTCCAGACGATTGCCGAGTAATCTCTGGAGCATTTATAGATCCTCCTGCAGATTGGAGACCCTAAAACTAAAAAAGACCAACTAGCCAGTTGGTCTTTTTCGTTTTACGTCATGCCGAATTAAATCGCAACCCGCTCCTCAAAGCGAATTCCCTCCTTTTCCAAAGCCTCCAGAATCGGGAGATACAATTCCGGAACTACAGGCAGTTGCAACCCACGCAGGGAAATTTCACCTTTCAAAAAGAGATCCACTGCAATGGCCAAGGGAAGGCCTACGGTTTTGGCCATGGCAGTGTGCACTGCATCTTGACCGATATCGACCAAACTAGAAATGATTTTTTTAATTCCAGTTTCGGTCTGAATCTCTACCTGATGCTGCATCACAATCAGGTCCCGATCAGCTGGCTGAAGGGACCAATGCACTTCCAAAATCGCCTGCAGCAATTGTGCTGGGCTACCTTCGGTAATTGGGAGAGGGATGGACTCAAATAGCCCTAGCCATTGTAATTTTTCAAAGGTGGGAAAATCTAAGTCAGGGATTAATTCCGACAACTTTTCCTCCACAGAAAAGCCATCAGACCAAGGAAGGAAGGTGTTGAGAAACTGTCGGTAGGTGCTTCCCGCCGGTAGCTGCAACTGGCTGGAGTCATCCGTGAGACCAAGCTGCACCAAGACATCCCATGCCTTGCAAAAACCCGCCCGCCGGAGAGTTCCCCGAAGCAGGGTAGCAATCTCTTCAAGCCCATAAATGTGCTGGTAACTTAGCGAATCCCGATTGGGATAGCCATCAAAATCTCCTAAACCGGGGAAATTAACAGTTTCTACCCGTTTGAAAAGCTGGTGATACGGAACAATCTTGACCTCTCCATGCTCGAGATATTTGGAAGTTCCTTGGCCTGCCAACACCACATTCCTGGGGTTCCAAGTAAACTTGTATTTCCAGGGATTGTCTTCACTTTGGGGGGCCAGCAGTCCTCCGCAATAGGAGGTAAAGGAACGGATCACTTCCCCCTTTGCTTTAGCTTCATGGATGATTTTCAGGGCAGACATGTGGTCAATTCCTGGATCAAGCCCACATTCATTGAGAAAAAGTAGTCCTTTGGCTTCAATTTCCGGCCGCATGCCTCGCAGCGCTTCACTTTCATAGGAGGCAGTAAAAAAATGTTTGCCCAGCTCCAAGCAATCTGCCGCCACTACCGGATGGAGTCCTGCGGGGAGCATGGATATCACCACATCTGCTCGTTCAATCAACTGCCTCCGAGAATCCTGTTCCTCCAGTTTCACTGCTAAAGCTTGGGTATTCCTTCTACCCTGGAGCTTGGATGCAGCCGAGCTTGGATCCAAATCAGCTACGAGGAGCTGACGATCTCCCCCAGCACAGGAATCGGCTAGGTAATCAATCAAGTAGATGGCAGATTTTCCTGCTCCAAAAATCAAGATGTTGGACATGGGCTTGAAAAGAATAGGTTAAAGTTGCCCCTTTTTTTTGGGCCGAAAAAAGGAAGGGTAAAGAATTAAGGAACAATTATGTACTTTAATAGTTGGTTCTTATCCAAACCGATACCCTTGTGAAAAAAATTACCGATACGATTGAGTTGGAAGAACTCGCTTTTTCAGAATTGGATCCCCGGGAAGCCGCCTTAGTCCAGCGGGCACAAGAAATCTCCATGAAGGCCTATGCCCCTTATTCCAAATTTCAGGTAGGCGCAGCGGTAGTGCTCGCCAATGGTGAAATCTACCAATCTTCGAATCAAGAGAACGTAAGTTTCCCGGTAGGCACCTGCGCAGAGCGATTACTCCTAGGATATGTCGGAGCCAACTTTCCTGAACAGGCTCCACAAATGCTTGCCATTGTAGCTCGGCGCGAAGGAGACATCGACTGGGCTGGAGTTTCTCCTTGTGGCATGTGTCGGCAGGCGATCAATGAAACTGAAAACCGGTACCAAATTCCAATCACCATCCTATTGGTGCAGCCCAAGGGGATTGTCCTTCGATTCCAAGGGATACGCCACTTGCTCCCCTTCAAATTTGACGATCTCCACAGTTAGGCGTGAAAAAGTCCATTCAGTTTTCATACGAAACCTCTTATTTCCTATCGCATGAACCGACAGGAAAAGAACAAGAAGTTTGGATTGTCCTACATGGCTATGGGCAATTGGCAGAATTTTTTATCCGAAAATTTATTCCCCATGCTTCAGAAAACAGGCTATTTATCGCTCCTGAAGGCACCAATCACAACTACCTCAAGGACTTTCAGGGACGGGTGGGAGCCAACTGGATGACGAGTTACCAGCGGGAAACTGCCATTGCCAACAACCACAGGTACCTAAATGGGATGATGGAGGAGGTCCTCTCCGTATTCGACCAGACACCTCGCGTTCACCTCCTTGGATTTTCGCAAGGAGCAGCAACCGGCACCCGATGGGCTAGCCAATGGAAGGGCACCCTTGATTCACTTGTACTTTGGGGCGGAGGCTTTGCTCATGACCTTGCGCTAGAAGTGGCAAAAGAAAAATTTGCTGCTACGGCGGTGATTTTGGTCCACGGGCTAGAAGATGACTTAGTGACTGAGGAAAGTAAGAAACGACAAGAGGAGCTTCTTTTAGAGCTAGGCAAGCCGCTAAACCTGCTTACTTTTTCTGGAGGGCATGAACTTGACCCTCAAACAGTAGAAAGAATTATAAATCAAGGGTTTTAGGCTTATTTTTTTGCTTGGAACTTGCGTTTTTTAAAACAATTTGTTGAACTTTCGTCCAATCGTACTTTTAAAATACTCTGAACTCTGTCCATGCTTTCGCTTACTGAAAAAGAGGTAGACCTAATTGCTACCCAATTGCTTAAAGGCAATGTGTGCTTCTATCAGGTTGACAAGAAGAAAATCCATCACCTGCCTGACGATGAAGATCACTTCAACTACGACCTAACCCCAGAGGAGGAAGACATTCTCGACGAAATCGAAGATGAACCAGACAATTTTGCAGAGTTTACCAAGCTAGAGCCGTCCCAAGAGCATCAGCTCATGCAGGACTTTGTGGACCGCAAAGTCAAAGAGCGTACACTCGCAGAGGACTTGGTGAGTGCTCTTAGCAATCCAAAAGCTACTACCGCTTTCCGATTTCTACTGGATGGCTCCAAATACAAGGAAGAATGGGCGGAATTCCTCCGTGGCAAATACCAGGACTGGATCAAGGAACAAGTAGATGCCTTCAACTACGCCGAAGACTAAACATCAGCCGCTCCAAGATTTACACTCTAGAGCGGTTTTTTTTTGGTCCAGTTACCTAAATTCAATGCCTCATCCTTTTTTGCCCTTTCCATGAAAAAACTACTCTTTTTTATACCCCTTCTTTTTGTAGTTCAGCTTATTCATGCCCAAACTTGGGATTGGGGAGGACCACTAGATCCCCTGCAAGCCAAATTTCAAATTCAGCAGTACCGACTCGAGCTAGATATTTTTCCAGAAACGCAGTCCATTGCTGGGCAATCTACCATCACCTTTATGGCCAGTGAAAAGCTCGATACGCTACGGTTTACATGAACAAAAAGTTCGTGCCGAGCCCCAGAGGGAGTCTATCCCGCAGAATTGCGGGACGATACAAAAAATTAAAAGAATTAAAAATTCAAGGATAAAGGCTCGCGATTGCAAATCACGAGCAGCACCAAGCAGCCCCCTAAACCAAAAAAACGGTGCAAGCATTCGCTCACACCGTTTCTATTTTATGGGTTGACTCTAGACCTTAGATTCCGAACTCTTTCTTTACTGTGTCCAGGTAATCCAACTTCTCCCAGGTAAATAGCTCTACCTTCTGGGTGATCGCTGGACGATACGGGGAAGTGAAGGTCTTCTCTACTACCACGCTCTCTCTACCCATGTGGCCATAAGCGGCAGTCTCTAGGTAGATCGGGGTGCGCAACTTCAAGCGCTGCTCGATGGCATACGGACGCATGTCGAAGATAGCCTCCACCTTCTTGGCAATCTCTCCATCGCTCAAGTTCACCTTGGCAGTCCCGTAGGTGTTGATGTAGATACCCATCGGCTTGGCAACACCAATTGCATAGGATACTTGTACCAAGATCTCATCCGCAACTCCAGCTGCCACCAAGTTCTTGGCAATGTGACGGGTCGCGTAAGCCGCCGAGCGGTCTACTTTTGAAGGATCTTTGCCTGAGAAGGCTCCTCCTCCGTGAGCTCCCTTGCCCCCGTAGGTATCTACGATAATCTTTCTTCCTGTAAGTCCGGTATCTCCGTGAGGACCACCGATCACAAACTTGCCCGTTGGATTGATGTGGTAGGTAATCTGGTCGGTAAATAGTTTTTGTAGCGAAGGCTTCAACTTGGCCTTCACGCGTGGGATCAAGATGTTGATGATGTCCGCTTTGATTTTAGCAAGCATCTTTCCTTCCTCGTCGAAGTCGTCGTGCTGAGTAGATACTACGATCGCATCGATGCGCTGAGGCACATTATCGTCAGAGTATTCGATAGTCACCTGAGACTTGGAGTCAGGACG
>CAMDLI010000065.1 GCA_945901615.1 Spirosoma fluviale | reverse complement strand
TTGCCCCACGACACTCTTGAAATCTGCAGGTCTATATTTTCTTGCCGAAACAACGAAATTTTCCATCCCCGAAAGATATAAAAAAGTCCATATTCTTAGGTAGGGAAATTGGGATAGGGGGAAGAATTTCTTTTTAATCAAAGATGAATATCCCTCAGAAGCAAGAGCCGAGAACCAAGAGATTAGATCAATTCTAGTGCTAGAAAAATTCTGCCTTTGGAACCGAATTTCTCTTGTTTCTCGTTTCTTGCTTCTTGTCTCTTGTCTCTCGCTTCTCGTTTCTGAACTTATTTCCCCCTACCTTTGTACTTACTCTATGGGGCTGACCGGTTTTGACAGTAGGTGTAATCATCGGGCTCGCATGCAGGCTGGAGTATGTACGGCCTTAAAAGATTCATGCAAAAGACAAATGGCGAAACTTCTTACGCCATGGCTGCTTAATCTAACCTAAAAGGATAGATCGCTTAAAGGGTTGAGTTACGAGAGTGATTCCCCAGCCACATCCCACCGTGTTTTGCCTGATCGGCGCGGGTTTGGGGTGTCGACTTGATCGGGATGCGGCTTGTGATGCGATTAAGCAAGTCTAAGACCAATCGCTAAGCCAAGCTCAGGTGTGTCACCCAGCATAGAATGGTCGAAAACCCAACAGGTGACTAAGCATGTAGACGGTACGGTGCTTCCTTATCTGGACGCGAGTTCGACTCTCGCCAGCTCCACAATTAACTCGATCCCTGAGTTAGCATTCCGCCCCTCAGCATAAATCGCTGAGGGGCTTTTTGTTCCCCCACATCTATCTAAATAGACTCCCCAGCTCTTGTATGGCAGCGATTTCATAAATTTATGTGCTAGATAGAATAGCTAAAACTTCAGGATACTAGGCGGGAGTGCTAAAAAATCCATACTAGTTAAATTCCAGTTTTCCTCATTTTAGATTCTTCAGGTTGTATCACCTACTTTTAAGATGCTTCTTTCCTGCAATTCAAAATTAAATCCTAGTTTTGTTTCACCACTATGAGTTCAGAGACAGGATTTTTTCGCAGATTCAAATTCATTGTAGACCGTTTCCCAGCTGAATGGAAAGGCTATGATGTGCTGACTACCCTGTACCGATTGGCTTTCTTTTACCTCCGCGGCATGATTCAACGCCTATATTTCAAACGTTCAAGCGGATGGGTATTAGTTGGCAAAGGAGCATCCATACGCTATGCCAGGCACCTGAGTGTTGGAAGAGATTTCATAGTTGAGGATTATGCTGAGGTCAACTGCATGACCTACCGTGGCATTATCGCAGGTGACCGTGTCACAATCGGCAAACATGCCATCATCAGGCCAACGAATATTTATGGATCTGCAATTGGCGAAGGGCTCAAAATCGGCAACAATTCGAGCATCGGACCCTATTCCTACATCGGATGTTCCGGTTACATTGAAATAGGAGACAACGTAATGATGTCGCCAAGAGTAAGTATTTATGCCGAAAATCACTTGTTTGATCATCCCGAACTGACCATAAAAGAACAGGGAGTAAAACGGGAGTTTGTGAAAATAGAAGACGATTGCTGGATTGCGGCCAACACCATAATTCTTGCAGGTGTGACCATTGGGCGCGGATCAGTAATTGCGGCAGGAAGTGTGGTCACTAAAGATGTTCCACCTTACAGCATAGTGGGTGGGGTTCCGGCAAAAGTGATCAAAAGCCGTAAATAGATTGCTGACCCTGATCGATAAAGAATAAGCTATTTATGTGTGGAATCATTGGTATAATCTCTAAAAAGGCACTAAAAAACTTTCGCTCAGATTATTTTGATCCACTCAGCCATGCCCTTGACCAGATGGAATACCGTGGGCCAGATAACAAAGGCATCTGGATGGAAGACGGCATTTGCTTAGGCCATCGCCGCTTGTCAATTATCGATCTTTCCGCTGATGGCAATCAGCCATTTCATTCTTCCTGTGAACGGTATGTGATTGTTTTCAATGGGGAGATATTCAACTATCAGGAACTAAAGTCAGACCTAAAAAAGCTCGGTCATGTATTTAGAACCGAGACGGATACTGAGGTTATCCTGGCAGCATTCAGTCAATACGGAGCCGATTTTTGCAAGGTCCTTAGAGGAATGTTTGCCCTCGTTATTTATGATCGCAAGGAGAAGGAGGTTGTTTTTGCTCGCGACAGATTAGGCAAAAAGCCACTTTTCATCTATGAAAATGAAGAGGTTATCCTATTTTCTTCAGAAATTAAGTTTTTTCATGCGTTCAAAAATATAACACTTGAACTTGACGAGGAAAGCCTGTTAAATTTCCTCTCCCTTCAATATATTCCGGGTCCAGGCACCATTTACAAGAAGGTTAGGCAAGTCGGTCCGGGAAATATATACCGCTATACCCTTGGCAAAAACCTTGGGGAAAGGGTTACTTACTGGAGCATCTTCGACTACGTCGGACAGCGAAAAGAACTCATGGAGCTTGAAGAGGTCGACAGCCTCATCGAAAAAAGTATACAATACAGGCTGATTGCCAATGTTGATATTGGATTGCTCCTTAGTGGAGGAATAGATTCATCCCTGCTTGCCTGTTACATGAAGCAGTTGGCCGGAAAAAAGGTTAAGGCCTTTACGGTTGGTTTTGCTGATACATCTATTGATGAATCTGTATTTGCAAAAAAAGTGGCCGCATCGCTTGACCTCGATCTTGTCCAATTGAGGCTGGGAGATATTACAGTGACGGATTTCTCAGATGCGATTTATCATGCCGATCAGCCCCTTGGCGATTCGGCCATTATACCCACCTACCTTATTGCGAAGTCAATTTCTCAGCACGTTAAAGTAGTTCTATCAGGAGAAGGAGCAGATGAACTGTTTCATGGCTACGATCATTACCGTTACGAAAAATATTTTTACCAATTCGGAAAACTGCCCTTTGCTGGGGCCAATGCATTGTTAGCACTTATTTCGGGCCTGGGAATTCAAAAATTTGACCGGATTAAGAACAAATTAAGGAGCATTGAATCCTTCAACTATGACACGGGTGTTTCTCGGTGGACTTCCATTTTGAGTCCGGAATTAAGTCGTAATTACCTCACCGATTCTTTAAAAAATACCGGAGATTACACGGAACAATTTAATGGCTTCCTTCAGCACTTCGGAAAAACATCAGGTAAACTTGAGTCCAGTCTGATGCTCGATTTGCTGACCTGGTTACCAGACGACCTACTCGTAAAAACTGACCGGATGATGATGGCCTGTAGCGTGGAAGCCCGCACCCCATTTCTGGACCATCAGTTGGTTGAAGAAGTAGTTAAATCATCTTCCCATTTTAACAACAATTTGTTTCAGTCAAAAAACTACCTGAGACAGTTGTTAAAGAAGAAATTGCCAGCCGCTGTTTCAGAGTTGATCGCAAACCGTCCGAAGCATGGATTTGAAACTCCAAAACTTCACTGGATGAATTCCAGCCTCAGCGAGCTTTCCTCCTATTTATTTTCTGAAGAAAATCTTAAAAAGAATCCCTATCTGAATTCAGATGCGGTGCTTACCTTATGGAATAATTCAAAAAAACGAATGCCAGGAACAAATTACCGCTTGGTATGGAATATTTTTTGCTTTTTGGAGTGGTACAGGCAACACAAAACTAAATTCGGACTTAAGTGAAAAGCACCCATGTACTATTAATTGGTCACAGCGGTGATATGTATGGCGCCAGCCGATCATTGATTAAACTGGTTCGTATTCTCAATGAGCAGTATACCGTCTATGTTTTATTGCCAGAGTCAGGCAGCTTGTCTGCTGAACTAACCGCTATACTACCTGCCGACAGGATTCTTTTGAATGAAGATCTTTACATTTTCACACGTAAATCTTTCAAATTAAAGTTTATCCTATCCACCCTAATTCGATTTATCAACAACCTTATTTTTATCCGGAAAATTATTCTGAAATACGGTATTCATATTATTCATACCAATTCGGGGGTAGTTCCGGCTCCGGCTTTAGCCGCCAAAATTTCAGGGAGAAAACACATTTGGCATATCAGAGAATGGTTTGGAGATTTTAAACGATTCTGGCCATTTTACTCGGCGTTTATGACCCGTTTTTCAGATAAGGTTGTGTGTGTGTCCAAGACCATGGCGGATCAATTTCATGGGCATAAAAAGGTGTTGCCCATTTACAATGGTTTTGAAATTCCTCAGATCAACACCGAGATATCCATCTCTGAAGAACTTCAGCAAGGCTTGAATCAGGCAGACTTGGTTCTGGGTTGCACTTCGAGAATCAGGCTGATTCGAAAAGGACAGGAATACTTAATCGAAGCCATTGGGCTGCTTACTCAAAAAACCGGCAAAAATATTCAGGCAATCTTAATCGGAGATTATGTGCCGGGCTATGAATGGCAAAAAGAAAACATTACCTCACTGATTCAAAAATACCAGCTTGAAGACCGGATCCATTTTCTGGGACATTTAACCAATCCGCTTCCTTATTATAAATTATTTGATGTTTTTGTCTTGCCTTCAGGCGAGCCGGAACCTTTTGGCGGGGTGATCATGGAAGCGATGAGTTTAGGATTGCCAGTAATTGGCTCAAATGCTGGAGGAACGACAGAACAGATTGCCAATGACCAAAATGGGTATTTGTTTGAAAATAAAAATCCGGAAGACCTTGCCAACAAAATAGAACTCTTCCTGAATGATCCTTCAAGCCTTAACTTATTTGGAGATTGCTCAAGGGAAAGGATAGAAAAGTATTTTAGTCTGGAGCTGCATAGGAAGAATATCCTAGAGCTTTATAAGGAGCTTAGTAAAGCTATTTGAGGGTACTGGTATGGATTTGAGGAAATCTCATGCAACTTAGTGTAGCAGTTGGAGGTTCCCGCTTTCGCAGGAATAACAAGTGTCTCAAGGGTTGTTGGTGAAGGGTGCTGGCGCAAAAAACAGTCCTTGAAAACGTCCCAATCAGCTCAAGTTCCTTAAAATCAACCCCATTCCTTTCCAATTCCCCTTCAAATTCTCCATTGGTATAAAATCGCTAGGGTTTTCACTCCGAAGTCAGGAGCTTATCTATTCAAACTCAAAAAACCTATACCTATGAAGAACCTGCTCAAATCTGGCCTTTTAAGTTTTTTAGTACTCTTCGCGGGCGCTGCATATTCCCAGGATGGCACGATCTATCCGCTTGAAACACCCAAAGAACCCCGAGCAATTCTCTTGGGAACTGGTAGTGTGGAAAATCAACCTGCACCAGAAACCTGGTTTCGGCAGTGGGGAGATCCCATGGCTCGAAATATCTCTACCGCTACCCTCACCCCCTTTCTACCCGAACCTGGAAAAGCCAATGGAACCGCTGTACTTGTCGCTCCTGGAGGAGGATTCAGCTGGCTTTCGATGGGGAATGAAGGTTGGGAAGTGGCTGAAGCACTAGCTAAACAGGGAATCGCCGCCTTTGTCCTGAAGTACAGGTTGTATCCTACCCCTCCTACCCTGGAAGATTTTTCTGCTTGGATGAATCGCCCCCGCAATGCGCCGCCAGCTCCAG
This sequence comes from Spirosoma fluviale, assembly GCA_945901615.1. Taxonomy (GTDB): domain Bacteria; phylum Bacteroidota; class Bacteroidia; order Cytophagales; family Cyclobacteriaceae; genus Algoriphagus. The sequence continues at coordinate 6,772 of CAMDLI010000065.1, read as the reverse complement.
GTGCTGCGCCGACCACACCTGCACCGTCACCCCTTCAGCGGGATCTTACCAATCAATTGGAAGATGCCGAGGCTGCGTATGCCTTGATGGTTAAAAATGCAAAAGAATGGGGCATTGACACCTCTAGAATCGGAATGATCGGCTTCTCCGCAGGTGCGGGATTGACCATGCATGCGACACTTCACTCGACCACGATGAAATTGGCATTTATCGGCCCAATCTATGGAGGAATGGGACCTGTGGAAGTGCCCAAGGATGCCCCACCGATGTTTAACGTGATCGCAACAGATGATTTTCTATTCCAAGGGCAATTTGGAATCATCCAGTCCTGGCACAAGGCAGGACGTCCCGTGGAACTCCACCTCTATCAAAACGGAGGTCATGGTTTTGGCCTCGGCAATCCCAACCGGACGAGCAACCGTTGGTTTGACGCCTTTGTCCATTGGCTAGATGTCAATCAGTTTATGGGAAAGAAGTAAAATTTCAAATTGCCAACGGTCGACGGTCCACTGCCGACAGCAGATTCGTTTGGCATCAGGTTGAGAATCTAAATTTTAATACGTTTTTCATGTCCTAAACACAATTGGCTGTGGTCTGTGGTCCGTCAACTGTGGACCATTTCTGTCAACTGCTAACCGACCACTGTCGACAGCCAGGTCGTTGTTGGGATGGGTTTAGGATGTTATTTTAATACGTTTTTAGTAGCGGACGGCATGACTGTGGTCTGTGGACTGTCAACTGTGGAACATCGGTTTTTTTTGGGTTTATTGCTTTTGTTATTCAGGTTTTAAATTGCTTCTCGCTCCTCCCCAATCTGGCTTGGGCAAATGCCAAAGTGGGCAATTGGAATCAAAATTCAAGGGTTTGGAGAGCTGCTGCACCGGCCAAGTGGACAAGTCTTGGTTGAATTTTGAATTGCAAAACAGCTCTTCCATATCCTCAGCCTTGATGGGTTGCCAGTTATTCAAAGGCTGGTTGAAGAGGGAATTTTTAAACATCCTGGTAAAATGCCGCACATTTCGCACATCCCAATCCCCGATTGGATGATTGAAAATAGAGTTAGAAAATAGGGAGCTCATGTCCTTTACTTTTCCAACATTCCAACGGCCGATAGCTTGATTGAAGGGGTTCTTGGAAGCAAAAGGCAGTCTGTCGTTGAAGTCCTTAAACATACCCTTCATGGTCGTCACTTTACCCACATCCCAATCGCCAATGTCTTGATTGAAGAGGGATTTGGAAAACATAAAGCTCATGTCCTTGACCTTGGATACCTTCCACTGCCCGATGGGCTGATTGAAAAAGGAATTGAAAAACATATAGCCCATATCCTTAACCTGAGACACATCCCAATTCCATATGGGCTGGTTGAAACACGAATCTTGAAACATGCTCCGCATCGTCTTCACCTTACTTACATCCCAGTTGCCTATGGGATGATTGAATATGGACTGGGCAAACATGCGGCTCATGTCTTCCACCTGGCTCACATCCCAGTAATGGATGGGCTGGCTGATTTTGGTTTTGATAAATAAACCCGACATGTCGGTCACCAAAGAGGTACAGAGCTTGGTAAGATCGGCCTGCTGCCGAACTCGCTCACGTAGAAGTTGGTTATCCACTACCTCATAGACCGTTCCATTAAATGAAGCTTTCTCCCCTGGGCCGAAACCCTGGTTGATGATGCTGGTTTTTAAAACAACTAACCGTGGGTTCATTCGTGTTTTTTAACTAACAACTATGGATTTATCTTCTTATTGGCGATGTATCGAGTAACTTTGATCACATCTTTCGATGCTATACGCTTCACAAGTTGGACAGCAAATGTCACTAGGTAATGTCTAAAACATTAAATTTTTTTATCTAAATCAAACCTTTTCTTAAGCTAAATTAAAATTAGGTTAAGTAGAAGTTTAAAATGAAGGTGAACATCAACAAGTCCACTTGAGCTTCATTTATCGGCATTGCAAGACGCTTCAATGCGCTAGAATAAACCAACTAAATCCTAGCTGGTAGGGGATTATAAATCAAATGAAATCAAAAAGAAAAAATGGATGTGTCACCAAAAAAGTAAAAAACAGAAGCTGGACAATTATTTTTAAAAAATAGGATTTAAATGTACCAGGTACCAAGTACAATGTACCAAGATACTTTCTTAGTAGAATTCATGTCCTACTACGAATTCCTACATTGTACTTCGTACTTGGTACTTGGTACATCTGTTTTGGTACCTGGTTCACCCCCTCCTATTTTTCCAACAACTTTTGGAAGCTTAGTTTTTTGCGATTCAAGCCTGTTGGCAACTTTGCGATATCTTCTTCATGAACAAGTAGCGTCAAGACCGAGCGACGATTTGGGAGGATATCGCAGGCTTCAGCCGGGCCGTCCGAAAAGGAAATCACATTTTGGTATCTGGCACTACTGCCACTCATGGATCAGTCCAAATGGGAGGAGATGATCCAGCTGCGCAAATGCATTTCATCATTGATAAGGTGGAAGGGGCGATTCGATCCCTTGGGGGCAGCCTCGAGGATGTGGTGCGCACGCGTATTTTTGTGCAGCGTGCATCCGATTGGGAGGCCATTTCCCGAGCACATGGGCAGCGCTTTGCAGGAATTCAGCCCGCCAATACCCTGGTGCAGGCCACCCTGATCGGTGACGGTTACCTCGTGGAGATGGAAACTGACGCCCTGCTTTCGTAGGGAGAAACTTAGCGTAAACTATCCCGAGTAAGCAGGTCTCCTGACGCTGAATTACTGATTTAGCTTTGCTTTTTAAAAATTGGGGAAGCCACATTCGGCTTCCTTTTTTTTGATCGAGACTTCAACTCAGTTTTTTGTTGCTCATCCAATTGATACGGTTGGATCAGGAGCTCGACAGGCAAGTTCAAGCCCTCTGCGAGATTTCGAATCATTTCAATTGTCATTCCTCTTTTCTTCGTTAGAACAAGGCTAACCGTAGTTTTGCTACCGATTAGGGGAATAAGATCCTTGTCCTTCAGGCCCTTTCTTTCCATCGTCTCCTTGACTGCTGCAATCGGATCCGGCAGCGAGATGGGGTAATGCTCCTTTTCGTAGTGCTCGATTAAGAGCACCAACAGTGCTGCCTCCATCCCTTCGGAACTAGCGGGATCTGCTTCGAAAATTTTGGTAAGTCGTGCAAGAGCCTGCTCGTATTCCTTCTCTGTTGTAATTAATTTATCCCACTTCATAAGGTTAAAGGTTTTCTGTTAGTAATTGTCCACCGTAGCGGCGTCTATTCGATCGTATTCAGCATGGCTGCCAATAAATTTGATAAACACCCACTGCCTTGGGTAACTCAGTTGCACAATTAAGCGGTACTTATTCCCAGCAATATTGAACACCACCCTGTTGTTTTTTATTGGATCGGCATCCGGAAAATCTTGTAAAACATCCGAAGGTTTTTGCCAATCCACATGCTTGGTTACCGCCATCCAGGTTTGTAGGCTTGATTTTGAGTTGGGATGCTTTTTGTAAAACGCGACCAGATGTTTTAATGCAATTATATTTTTCAAGGCTTGCGATTGAAAGGTGAAAGATATTAAAAAGTTTTCATTTTGAAAACTTTTTGCTTTTTTATTGTTAAAAAATTAAAAGTTGCTCTGGCTGCAAATCCTTCCATGTTGCTTCCCTTCCTAGACAATGCTTTTGGAGAACGTATTCCCAAATAAAGATTGGAGGGGTAGCTGACAAAGCAGCTATCAAATGCCCCGCTGTAGGATAGGAAAACAGTGTGGCGAATTAAAAAATGAAGTGAATAAATAACTTTCAGAAAAAATCGAAGCCCTAGGGCTACAAAACCAGTATACGGCATACCCCATAAAAAGGATGCTGTCAAATCAAAAAAACCTATTTGAAGACTGGGCCAAGGATCGCTATTTCCCCGCCTATTTTTCGGAGAAAAAGATTGAAGAGCATACGCATGAATACTTGATTTTCACCCCCAGCTCTAAAAAATGAAAGTTACCTGGTAGGTAAACTGATTTGCGCTTGGTATTCTGTAGGCGTAAATCCCACCCATTTATTGAAATTTCTGTAAAAAGTACGTCTATTCGCGAATAGGCAGCGGGTCGCCAAGGAGTCAATGGTACGGGTGTCCAAGTAGCCTGCTTTGATCAACTTTAATGCGTATTTGATTTTCAGGTTATTCTGGTACTCACTAAAAGAGCAAAAGGAATAATAGTTGAACACATATTTCAGGTGACTCTGCGGATAATCTAGTTCGAATGCAAGTTCCTTTAAGGTTGGTACCTCCACCAAGTCCTGGAGCAATTTCTCCTCGTATTTTTTGATGGCAAAAATAATTTCATCCACCTTAGACTTCACTTTTTTCTCCAGCTCCAGGTCCTCTGCCTCGGTAGGCTCTAATTTGTTGCTTCGCCAAGCGACTATCTCTTCCGGATTTGCCTTTTTGAGATTTTTAAGCAGCAGCTGCTCCCCATACAGAATGACGGGATTTTTAAAAATATAGAAAATTAAAAATACCCAAATAGGGAAAAGCGCATCATAATATCGGAGCAAATAATCGTTTTGATTTTCTAGAGGAATGCTTATTAATACAAAATTAAACATGAGGTAAGAGATAAAAGCCATACTATAGGTAAGTAAAGCCCATGTTCTTATAGATTGGTAATGAATAAGTTCTTTGTAATTTTTTCTCTTATAAACATGTTTCCATATCAGGAGGCCCATCATGAAAATATAAAGGGAGGAAAATAGAAATAAAGTAACCTTAATTATCAAAAAATTTGGAGAAAACAGGACGCAAAAAACAGTAAACAGGATGGGGAATATCAGGTGAAGGATGACTTTTTTAAAAGGGGTAATTTTATATAAGAGGTTGTCAAAAAAGAAATAAGTTAAGACCAACATGAAAAACTGATGATAAAAATTGTCTTTCATAGGACTCTCAAAAGAGGCTACTAAACCAAATTTCTCTACACCAATCAAAACATGTTGAATTCCTGCTACCCCTAAAGCTAGCAAGAGATAGATATTCAACATTTTCCCCTTTTGCCTATTTCCCAACACAAGAAAAACGAGCAAAAGCAAGGCTAATCCAACAATGAAAGATAAAAGGGATAGCAGCATTGGAGTTGGTCGAATTTTTTAATTGAGGGGGATAGCTGAACTGATTTGCGCTTGGTATTCTGTAGGCGTAAATCCCACCCATTTATTGAAATTCCGGTAAAAAGTACGTCTATTTGCGAATAGGCAGCGGGTCGCCAAGGAGTCAATGGTACGGGTGTCTAAGTAGCCTGCTTTGATCAACTTTAATGCGTATTTGATTTTCAGGCTATTCTGGTACTCACTGAAGGAACAAAAGGAATAATAGTTGAACACATATTTCAGGTGACTCTGCGGATAATCGAGCTCGAATGCCAGCTCCTTTAAGGTTGGTACCTCCACCAATTCCTGGAGCAATTTATCCTCGTGTTTTTTGATGGCAAAAATAATTTCATCCACCTTGGACTTCACTTTTTTCTCCAGCTCCAGGTCCTCTGCCTCGGTAGGATCCAATTTGATACTGCGCCACACCACCAGTTCTTCTTTACTGCTGGTACTGATGTTTTTTATTAACAATTGTTGCCCATATAGAATGACGGGGTTTTTCAAAATGTAAATGATCATAAATAACCATATCAAGGCAGTGATTTGGTAGAATTGAATAAAATAGCCCGTCCCGATTGTTTGCGGGTTGTTTACAAACACGTAGTTATAGATGAGGTAGAAGGAAAAATAAATTCCAAAAGTAATGTAGGTCCAATTTTTTATGGTCTGGAAATGGATAAGTTCCTTGTAATTTTTCCTTTTGTAGATAAACTTCCATATCAGTAATCCGGGCAATAGCACATACAGGGAAGAAAATAGGAAGAAGACTAATTTAATTAGACCAGGATTTAGATTAAATAGGCTGTGTACAAGGACAAACAGCGTGGGAAAAACAAGGTGCAGGATTACTTTTTTAACTGGAGTTTTTTTAAATAATAAGTTGTCAAAAAACAAATAGGCAAAAACAAGCATGAAAAATTGATGCAAGAAATTGTCTACAAAGGGATTTTTAAACGAATCAATTAGTTTAAATTCTTCAACTCCTTGCAAAAACCGCTGAATTCCTGCCGACCCTATAATTAGTAAACTGTAGATGTTCAGGTTTTTATCATTTTTCCTGCTGAACAATACAGAGAAAACGAGCACCAATAAGGCTAATCCAACAATGAATGATAAAAAGGCTAGCAGCATTAGACTTGGCAATAAGTTAGATTACAGGTTACGAGAAATCAAGCGGTGCCCCAGCTAGACTTCCCAGAACTAGGGGAATATTCTTCACGGCAGAATATCCCCTCTCTGGTTGAATATAGGTTTTTTTAGACCAATTGAAAAACGTAGAAGCGAGATACAAGAGCCAAGAAACAAGACTTTATTCGTGGTGATACGAGAATTGTATGATTCACGAATCCCCACTTCTTCATTCTTCAATCGGTGTTCAGCGTTCGACATTAGGGAGAGTCAAGAGATTAGAAACAAGAAGCAAGACAAACCCTGCTCTTTAAGCAGGATTTATTTAGCAGCAGCACTGAGTCTAATCTCTTGTTTCTTGCATCTTGTCTCTTGCAATCCTACCAAATAGTTGCGTTCCCCCCAAACAACCTCATGCTCACCATAAACTCATGCGTTTGGTTGGGGAGCAGGTAGCTCTGTAGCATCGGCCATTCGTACACGTAGCCGAAGCGAAGCTTGCCTAGCAGTACGCC
>CAMDLI010000064.1 GCA_945901615.1 Spirosoma fluviale | reverse complement strand
TCCAGAAGTCGAGTCCAAAGCCGAACTCTCCATTCCAACCCCCTTTGTTCGTTACATACTCTTTACTGAAGAGTAAAAATGCCATGGCAAATCCCACACCTCCCACATTGGCATCAATTCCGAGCCAGCTGCCCAGCAGTGCGCCGCACCACATGCCGGCAAGAAAACAAAACGAAAGCAGAGCTAAACCTTTGATCATATGAATAAAAATTGGGTTGGGCTTCGAATTAGGAAAATAAGGGTTTTAGTTCATTTTTCACCACTTTACCCATTGCATTTCTGGGAAGGTCAGCTAAGATCTGGTAGACCTTTGGAGATTTGTAACTCGGTAGGCGTTCTTTCAACCAGTCTTTTAATTCCGCAAGTTCAAGGTTTGTTTCTATCACTAAGACCGCGGCCACTAATTCACCCCATTCTTCATTCGGAATGCCAACTACCGCACAGTCTTTGATCAAGGAATGGCTTCGAAGCACTTCCTCGATCTCCAAAGCAGAAATCTTGTAGCCGCCGGACTTGATGATGTCAATCGAATCTCGGCCCAAAATGCGGTAATAATCGTGTTCAACTACGGCAATATCGCCCGTTTTAAACCAGCCGTCTTCCGTAAATGCCTTTTGTGTGGCTTCTGCTTTACCCCAATAGCTGGCAAAGACTCCCGGACCCTTCACTTGAATCTCTCCAGGAGTTCCGAGGGCTACTTCTTTGTAGGCTTCATCAACCAGACGAACTTTCACGCCTGGCAACGTGCTACCTATGTATCCGGTTCTTCGTTCGCCACGGTAGGGATTGCTGATGGCCATGCCGATTTCCGTCATTCCATAGCGTTCCAAGAGCCGATGCCCTGAAACCTCCTGCCAGCGCTCCATGACGGAAGCAGGCAATGCGGCGGAACCCGAGACCATCAACCTAAAGTTCTTCATGCAGTTGGTAAGGGCTTTTTTCTTATTTTCTGAATACAAGTCAAATTCTGCAATTAGTTTGAAATAGATGGTAGGCACAGCCATAAATACATTGACCTTGCCTTCCAGAAAGATGGAATAAACTTCCTCAGCCAGGAAAGGATGGAGAAATTGCAGTGTTGCACCTGCCCAAAGGGCACAGCAAGTGACATTGACTAATCCGTGCACATGGTGCAGCGGTAGGAGACAGAGGGTATGATCTGAGGCAGTCCATTCCCAGGCATGAATTAAGGTGGAGATCTGGGCTTCCAAGTTGGCATGGGTAGAAAGCACTCCCTTGGGCAAGCTAGTCGTACCGGAGGTGTACAAAATCAATGCACCTCGATTTGAATTTACTTCTGGAAGTGGTGCCGCTTTGTTTTCCTGCTGAACTTCCTGTACATCAAGCAAAGGAATTCCTTTTTCCAAGGCATAGGGCTTGAGTAGGTCTTGATAGATTTCTTCTACCACCAAAACTGCAGCCTTCGTGTCTTCGATCACATAGGCAAGGGATGGCAAAGGGTAGCTTAGGCAAAGGGGAACAGCTATGCCACCTGCTTTCCAAATGCCCCATAAAGTGGAAACGTAGTTGATTCCAGGGGATACCATAAAAGCCACGCGCGCCTCGTTCAAATCGACTTTTCCTTGGAGTAGGTGAAGTGCGATCTGGGAACTTTTCTCCATAAGGCTTCCGTAGGTATATTCACCTGAGGAATCTAGAATAGCAATCTCGTTGGGATGGAGCTGGGCTTGGATAAAAATGGGAAGCATAAACCAATTTTTTTGCAATCTAAAAAAACATCGGCATCAAATTCCTACTACCCAAAAAAAGGGAAGAATCACCCTTCAATGGCAGCCTGATCCACCAATAGCAAGGCATTTTCGGGTCGAATGCTGCCTGCTGGGATGCTTGGATCTTGCTGGAGCATTCGCTGGACCATTTCTTTTTTCTCACTTCCTGTTACGATCCAAAGGATTTGTTTTGCTGCATTGAGCAAGGGATAGGTGAGGGTCATTCGAATCCTTCCTTGATAGTTGTTTTGCGTACAAGCTACGAGGCGGTTTTGTACTGCTAGCACTTCATCACCCGGTACAAGGGAGGCGGTATGTCCATCAGTTCCAAGTCCTAAATGTATCATATCAAGTCCTTTACCTTCTGTAACCTCATTCAACACTTCAGTATATTCTTTAGCGGCGGCATCCAAATCTTCAGCGGTGACCGGCATGGGGAAAATGCGCAATTGCGTCACCATGGGGGTACCTGCTATCGCTTGAAAAAGCTGGGTTAAGTTGCGGTCTGGATGCCCATCCGGTGCCACGCGCTCATCCACTTGAAACAAGTTGATCCGCTGCCAGGGCAAATCTGCTTTGGAAAGAATTTTCAGCATTTCCCAGGGGGTACGGCCTCCGCTAATTGCTAGGGAAAATGATTTTTGATGGGTGAGTGCTTCTCGAATTACCTGTTCCAGGTAGGCAGCTGCTCGCGCGGCCACTTGTTCTGCTTGTGGAAAAATTTCAGTTTTCATAGGTGTTTCTTCAGCAAAGTGGGATTGTTCCATCCCCCTTGAGGGCAGATCAACTCGTCTACCGAGTCAGGTCCCCAGGTACCAGGGGCATAATCAAATACAGGTGAATCCGAATGAAGGTATTCATCCACCAATTTCCAGGCCTCTTCCACATAATCTTGCCGTGCAAAATGTGTGGGATCACCTTCCATCGCATCGGTTAGCACGCGCTCATAGGCATCTTTTTCGTTCGAAAAAGGGGTGGGGTTTCCTTGCACTTCCGAGAGTACCGAAGCCATATCCTCTTCAGGAGCCATGATGAGCATGCCAAAGGCTACGGTTACATCGGGGCTGATTCGAAAACGAATGTGGTTAGGCTTGGAGGCAATAGAAGTATAAGCCGAGGGATGGTGCTTGAAGCGCACCAAAATCTCAGTGCAGGTGATGGGGAGGTACTTTCCTGCGCGGATGTAAAAAGGCACTCCTTCCCAACGGGGAGAATTGATGTGCAGTCGCATGGCTGCGAAGGTTTCAGTTTTGGAGTTTTCGCGTACAGCCTTTTCCTGCAAATAACCTGTGTATTGGCCTCGAACCACATCTTGGGCACGAAGAGGAGCGATCGCTTTTAGCACGCGTACCTTTTCATCTCGGATAGCTTCACTATCCAAACTTTGAGGGGGCTCCATGGTAAGGTTGCACAGAATCTGAAAGAGGTGGTTTTGAATCACATCACGAATGGCTCCAGTGACATCGTAAAAAGCGCCTCTTCCTTGGATACCAAAATCCTCCGCCATAGTAATTTGCATGGATTCAATGTGTTTTCGATTCCAAACAGGCTCAAGGAGAGAGTTGACAAATCGAAAAAATACCAGGTTGTTGACCGGTCTTTTGCCTAAGTAATGGTCAATTCTATACACAGCGCTTTCCGAAAATTTGCAGAGCAGCAGTTTATTTAAGGCTTTTGCAGAGTTGTAATCCGCTCCAAAAGGCTTTTCAACGATGATTCGAGCCCCTTTGGCACATCCTGATTGCTCCAGCTGCTCTATGATGCTAGGAAAAAGTACGGGCGGGATAGCCAAGTAATGCGTAGGGTTTTGGGCACTCCCCAAGGCTTCTCGTATGCGTTGAAAGGTATGTGGGTCGGTGTAGTCACCTCCTACAAAGGCGAGGAGTTGAAGGAATTTGGCAAAGGTTTCTTCTTCAAATTGCCCATAGCGCTGGATGCTTTCTTTGGCGCGGAGTTGCAATTTTTCCAAATCATAATCTCCACGAGCCACGCCAATGATGGGTGCTTGCAGTTGACCACGTTTGACCATGAGAAAGAGGGCTGGAAAAATCTTTTTGAAAGCCAGGTCGCCAGTGGCCCCATAAAATACCAGCGCGTCTGAATTTACTTGAGCCATACGGAAATGAATCGAATTGGGGTAAAAAGGTTCGGTTTTAAAATAGATTTACATCTGGAGCTGGTCCTAGATTGTATACTCTTGTTCCCAGAGGCGGAAGCCGCCGGTCAAGGCGTTCTTGTTGGAACCCAGTCTGCAGTTGGCTGGCAGTTCTTCCAAGTACTTTGAGTTGCCACCTCCGAGCACAATTTCATCGGGCTGGAAGCAATTTCTAAATTCTTCAATGGTCTCGTAAACCCATTCTTTCCACTGCTTTTTACCTTCTTCGGTCAGGGCCGCGTTGCCTACATGTTGCTCAAAAGTGCTGCTGCGGAAGGGGAGGTGTCCGCCTTCCAAAGGTAGGATCAGGTGTTCGTAGACCATCGCTGTTCCTAGGCCAGTTCCGAAACCCATAAATAAAAGTTTGCCTCCTACGTAGCTACCGAGTGCCTGCATGGCAGCATCGTTGATTAATTTGACTGGGCAGCCGAAGGCAGCAGCAAAGTCGAAGCCTTTCCATCCTTTGCCCATATTGACCGGGTCGGAGACGATTTTTCCATCTTTGACCACGCCTGGGAAGCCAATGGATACCACTTCAAACTGCCAGCCAGCTGCCGTAGTTGCTTCACGAACGAGAGGATAGAGTTGATCTGGAGTGAAAGCTGCACCGGAAGGAATTTTGATCCGCTCCGACTGTCCTGTGGCGAGCAATTTGAGGTTGGATCCACCTATATCGATGACGAGTACATTCATGCTTGAGCTGGTTATGGGGCTATTTTTTGGTTTTAATCCTTAAAAATGATCTGAATCAACTTCAGAGGTTAAAGATACTATTTCCTCCTTGCCTACCGAATAAAATTTTGTGGTTTTTTTTTAGAAATTGTGGTCAACGGCTAACGGTCCACGGTCCACCGTCAATTGTGGTATGACTACGATTTGTTTTAAAGATTACAATTGGCTGTCGTCCGTCAACCGTGGACAGTAGACAAATTGAATCACTTTTTCAATTAACTTTGCGCAGCTAAATTCCTGACATCCCCCTCTACACCAGTGGTTTTCTCTAGTCTCACTTTCCTTTATTTCTTTTTACCGCTTTCCATTGTATTCTATTTTGCATTCAAGAACGTCCACGTTCAGAATTTTATACTGCTCCTATTTTCCTTTATTTTTTATGCTTGGGGCGAACCGGTTTGGGTAATTCTGCTCCTCTTCTCTGGGCTCTTGGATTACTTCAATGGACTTCTTATCGACAAATTCCAAGAAAATAAGACCGTTCGACTGGTAGCATTACTCAACTCCATTGTCATCAACCTCGGCTTACTTGCCACCTTCAAGTATGCTGATTTTATCATTCAAAACACCAATTTCCTACTCGGAACTTCCTTTACAGAACCCAATATCCTACTTCCAGTGGGAATTTCTTTTTACACCTTTCAAACGCTATCCTACACCATTGATGTGTACAAAGGGGAGGTGAAGGCAGAAAAAGACCCCATTGATTTTTTGATGTTTGTCAGCTTATTCCCTCAGTTGGTCGCCGGCCCCATCGTCCGTTATGCCGAGGTGGCAGCACAAACGCGCGTTCGGCCGTTTGATTGGCCATCTGTAGCCAGTGGCGTCAACCGCTTTTGCCTGGGTTTATTTAAAAAGGTGGTTTTGGCGAATAGCGTAGGCATTTTAGTGGAGAAATACTTGCTGGTCCAATTCAATGATCTGTCTACCCCTGAAGCCTGGTTTGGCATCGTGCTGTATTCCTTGCAACTCTATTTTGATTTTTCGGGCTATTCGGATATGGCCATCGGCCTAGGACGGATCTTTGGCTTTACATTTCCCGAAAACTTCCGCCATCCCTATGCTGCTACTTCCGTTGCAAATTTTTACCAGCGCTGGCACATGACCCTCGGACGATTCCTGAGGGATTACGTGTATATTCCGCTAGGAGGCAATAAAAAGCACCAGATCCGCAACATCCTCGTGGTCTGGTTTCTTACCGGGCTTTGGCATGGTGCAAGTTGGAATTTTGTACTCTGGGGCCTCTTTCTGGGGGTATTTATGGTGATTGAAAAAGTGCTCAAGAAATACTTTGATCTCCTGCCTCGTTTTGCGCTCTATGCCTATGCTTTGCTGGTGGTCAACTTTAGCCGATCCTTCTTTTACTTCGATGATTTTGAGAAGCTAGGCATTTTCTTGGGGAAGCTCTTTTATTCCCCCAATTCTATCGGTGCGGGCTGGGGCTCAGACCTTGCTTCCTACGCCTTCTTGTATGTTGTTGTGATTCTGTTCTGCATTCCTTGGGATGAGATCTTCCCAAAAAGCAGCAGAACAAATGAATTTGCTAGCAGGTACTACCGTGGGTTTTCGCTGGGAATCAACTTGTTGTTTCTGCTACTAGCCACTGCCTTAATTGTTGACGATACCTACAATCCATTCATTTACTTTAGATTCTAAGATGCGAAAGAAGTTAGAAATCGTACTGGTATTTGGATTGATGGTTGGCATCACCCTGCTGTTTGTGTTTGGCCCAAAGGAGAAAATATCCCTTTCGGAAAAGCGAACCCTTGCCACGCTACCCGCCTTGACTTGGGACACCTATATTTCTGGCGACTTCAGTAAAGGCATCAATTTGTACATCAACGATCATTTCCCATTTCGGGCAGAAGCCGTCCGCTTAACCGAAGCCTTTCGCTACAATTTGGGGTTTAGACTCCAAAACCAAGAAAAGATCGTGGTGGTGGGCAACCCAAAAATGGTCCAAGTCTCAGAAGATAGCAACTTGGATTCGGCTGTCCAAAAGGCTTATTTGGAGGGATTTGAAGAATTTGATGCCAGCAGCGTCTTGATTTTGAATGGAAAGATCTACACCACAAATTCTGGGGACCCGGCCATTTCCCCTTATTTTGCCAAGATGCTAAATGTATATGCAGACTCCTTGCGTGGTAAAGCGCGGGTTTTCTCTGCTGTGGCCCCCTTGTCTTCTGCCTTTATTCCTTTACCGAATTACGAACGCTATGCCTTGCGAAACGAGAAAACTCTCCAAGCCATTCAAACTAACTTAAACCCTGAAGTGTATTTTGCGGATGTGATGGGGGAGATGAACCAACATTACAACGAATACCTCTGGTACGGCAGTGACCACCATTGGACTGGTTTGGGTGCCTATTACGGCTATGTGGCCTTTTGCAAGGCCGCAGGGATTACTCCTGTGCCGCTAAGTAGCATGGAAAAGAAGGAGCGGAAAGGGTTTTTAGGAACACTTTACGAGCTCACGCGTGACCAATCCGTCCGGGACAATCCAGATCGTGTGGAAACCTACATTCCACCCGGAATCGAAACCAAGGCGGTATATTACAATGCCTATGATTTCAAGTATCCCCAGCTGAGCAAGGTGTTTTGCAATGCACCCAACTACTCCGCTTTTATCTGTGGAGATACTCCGCTGATGAAAATAACCACCAATGTAAAAAATGGTAAAAAAATCGTCGTTGTCAAAAATTCAATGGGAAATGCGTTTGTGGTGTACTTAATTAGCCACTACGAACAAATCTATGTAGTGGACTTCCGATATTCCAAGCACAACCTTCTGAAGATTATGAAAGAGGCGCAAGTGAATGATTTGGTTTTTGCCGTCGGCATGTATGCTACAGTTTCTCGAGGGACGGTTGGGATGATGCGAAACCTGGCGTATCAGAAAGATCAAGACTACGATCAAGTCTTAAAGCAAGAGGAGGCCCAACGGATTTTGGAATCCATCAATGGGGTCCAAGATACGGTTGTGGTTCAAAATCAAAACTGATTTTTTATTTATAATTGATAAAGCTGGATATGAAGCGTCGAATTGGATTGATTTTAGTCTCCTTGTTTTTGGTAGAGCTGTTTTCGGCGCAGGCGAGCTATGGTCAAGACTCCATTCCCGTTATAGAGCGGCTCAAAATCGATACCAGCTATGCATTTCTCCAATTTCCTACCCTGGCCACTGCGCAAAAGCTCACGAAGCTATTCAGCCAAGCAAATGAAAATCGCCTGGTAGTCTTTCACTTTGGGGCGAGTCACATTCAGTCGGAGGTAGTCACTACAGAAGCAAAGGCTTACCTCCACGAAAATTTTGGGGATGGGGGTCCAGGGTTTCTATTTCCTTTTTCTGCTGCCAAAACCTACGGCAGCATCAACTACAGGACCAGCCATACGGGCACTTGGACCTCGGCCAAGAGTTTCCAGCCAAACCCCAAAATCCCATTAGGAGTACGGGGGATGACAGTCGAAACCCGCGATCCCGATGCCAGCTTTACCCTTACCTTTCCCAGCCCGCTTCCCAAAGAGGAGTACGAGCTGCTGTTATTTTTTGACAATAACTCCCAAACCCCCGATTTCAAATTGTCCGTAGGGGAGGTAGATTGGGTGGTAGACGAGGCCCTCAGAACTGCCAATACAGGAAAGAACTATGTGCGGATACCCATTACGCAGGAGCTCGCACGTCTTCAGGTTCATTTGCTGCCCAGTGAGAAGGCAGGTATGCTTTTCCGATTTTATGGGATGAGCTTGGAGCGAAAGGATAAAAGTGGGGTGCTCTACCATTCCTTGGGGGTAGGAGGTTCCCCATTTGAGGCGGTATTAAATCTCGAAAAATTGAGGGAGCAGTCTGAGATATTACAGCCTGATCTGGTGGTTTTGGATTATGGTACAAACAATATCTTGTACGAAAATAAGGTAGCGGAAAACCTTCCTAAAAATGTTTCTAAGGCCATTTCCAACTTTCGTGCAATCAATCCAGAGATACTGATTGTTTTGACTGCTACACAGGATCTCTTTTACAAGGGGAGGCATATTGATGCAGGGATTGACTTTGCTCGGGTGATGGATTCGCTGGCGAGAGCCAACGAAGTGCTATTTTGGAACTACTACGACCTCTCTGGGGGCTATGGGCAAATCAAAAACTGGGAGCAGGCCGGTTACGCCCAAAAGGACTACATTCACTTGACTAGCAAGGGCTACCGTTTGAAAGGCTACTGGTGGAATGCCTCCATCCTGAATACGCTAAAGTTTCATGTCGATCATCCAAGCCAAGATAGTCTGCAGCTACCGCTCAAAAACTACGATGCACTCAAGGAGCAGCTTCGCCTGGCCAGTCAAACGACCCAAGTCAGTACATCTGGTAGAAGCAGCTACAAGGTAAAGTATGGAGACACGCTATCAGGGATTGCGGCCAAGTTTGGTGTGAGAGTTTCAACTTTAAAAAGGTTGAATAACCTTAGAAGCGACCTGATCCGTATTGGGCAAACGTTGAAGATTCGATAGTTAGTTTTTTTCTCCTCAAATCTCCTTTTCCCTTATGGTATCCGCCGCGGCGGACAGGGGGATTTTTTACTTAACGACCACAATTTTTTTGCGGCTCTGCGTCTTTGCGATAAGAAAAAAATATGGCGCGCAAAGACGCAAAGACGCCAAGGCCTCCGGCAGGCAAGAAGCAAGAAACGAGTAGCAAGAGATTAGTGACCTGCATTTCTTTGCGCCTGCCTACCGCAGGCAGGCTTTGCGAGAAGAAAAAAGAAAAAAACTAGCTCGCAAAGTAGGGAAGCCGCCAAGACGCCTAGTCCGCCTCGGCGGAAGGCATCAAGATTTAATTTTTTAAACAACGAACGGAAAGCCCCATTCCCTTTTCGTAATTACCCCTAAAAACAGATTGGTTGAAATTTTGAAGACTTCTAGACCAAGCAGTATACTGGTCGTTTTCAGTGCTGCTCCACCAATAGCCTACTTTCCCGATATTGACAAAACCACCATGCCCATAGCGATATCCTCCAGGAAACCCTGAAAAGCCACTTGAATTATTTCCAGCACCGATGTTTGCAGCATCATTTTCCCACAAATCTGTTGATTTCATTTTTTGGCTCGCATTTGTTTTGCCTCCAAGAAACTCGATTAATTTGGCCCAATCTCCATCTGTTGGGATTTTCCAACCTTCAGGTGCCAAGCCTCTCGGATCGTTCACAGCAAACCAATTGTAAAGCTTGCCATAGATTTCTTCGTTCTTTGGATCATGTTCAAAATAAGACCAAGCTGCTTGCCCATTTGCACCTGCTTTTTCCCATTCTTCATCCGTCTGCGCGTAGAAAATAGGATCCCCATTTCTGAAGGTTGTCACTTCTAAATTTTTGGTACTCCAAACCTGAGTCCCAAGAGTTGTGGTTTGGGCTAAAGCGAAAGCGCTTGTTAGTGTAAAAAAAATAATTGAAAAAAGAGTTTTCATAGAATTTTTAGGTTTAGGTATTTAAAAATTGGCTTCATAAAACTAGGAAAAATCGGGTTTCGATACAAAAGGCTTTTTTAGAATCAAGAAGCAAGAGATTAGATGTTAGATCACTTTTCCTTTGCGTCTCTGCGTCTTTGCGAGATAAAAAAAGAATCCCCCTTGCCCCCTTGGAAAGGGGGAGTTCCCCCTTTACTTTAAGCCTTGGTAGATGGTTCGTCGCATCTCGTTGCTATAGTAAAAGCCGTAGGGGTTGGGGGCGCCGACAGAGCCGACCTGGGTCATAAAAACAGCGACGAGCTTCTTTTTGGGGTTTATAAAAAAGTGGGTAGAGTTGGCACCTCCCCAAAAATACTCCCCCTTGGCCTGTGACTCTCGCTTAGCGGCTATTGGGTCTATTACCACCGCAAATCCCAATCCAAAGCCATGGCCGGGTTCCAAGTTTAAAGTGCCTAGCGCATCGGTTCCAATCCCATTAACCAAGGTCGTATAGGGATCGTTACTGTCTAAAAGTTCTGCTTCTTTGGTTTGGTCCTGAGTCATCAGGGCTACCGTTTCGGGTTTGAGGATTTGCTTGCCATTCCAGCTGCCCAGGTTGAGCAGCATCTCCCCAAAGCGAAGGTAGTCTGCAGTGGATGTAAACAGTGCATTGATGCCTGCAAAGACCGTATTCCCCGAAGGGGTAGGCTGTCCCATGGTCCTCCTCAGCGTGCTATCGGCAGCAAAGGCATACACAGTTTGGATGCGCTTCCGCTGCTCCCCGTCCAGGTTGTAGCCGCTATTATTCATTTGCAGGGGTGTGAAAATGTATTCCTTTAAATAGACATCGAGTGTTTTGCCGGACAAGACTTCCACAAGCCTGCCCACCACATCGGGAGAGAAAGAATAGTTCCACTTGCTACCTGGATCGAAGGCAAGGGGCATTTTAGCTAGTGCGGTAGTTCGCTGCTCCAAGGACTTGAGTTGCCCATTCAAAATAATGCCGTTCCAAATCTCTTTGTCAAAGGCAATCTGGGCGATACCGTGGCTCATGCCTGAGGTATGGCTGAGTGCCTGCCGAATGGTCATGGGGGAGGGTGCTGCATGGGTGCCGGAGGAGGAGCCGATGGTCGGGTCGTTGACTACGCGCATTGCTGCAAACTCTGGGAGGTACTTGGAGATGGGTTCATCCAGCTGGAATCTGCCCTGATCGTAAAGTGTCATCAAGGCCACCGATACGATGGGCTTGGTCATGGATTGGATAAAGTAGAGTTCGTCCCCTTGCATGCCAGCAGCAGTTTCCTTGTCTCGGAGGCCGTAGGTATGGTCATATACCAGCTTTCCGTCTTGGTACACCATCCCATGTACGCCAATGAGACGTCCATCAGCTACTTCTTTAGCTAGAAACTGGTCAAATTCAGCGAATGGAGAGCTGTTCTGCTTTTGTTGTGCTTGGCTGATGCCAAAACTTACAAGGCTGAGGGTAAGGAGAATGAGGATCTTTTTCATGAGATGGGGACTGTGAGACGATTGCTTTCGATTGAAAGTTAAGAAAATTGTGGTATCCTGTTTGTGGTTTTTGATTTTCTAAATGGAATTGGTTCAGCTGAACAAACAGGATTCGTTTACACTTGTTTCAATAGTAGTAGGTAAGTTTTAATATTATTTAACTAATATATTCTAAAATAAATACGGTATTAATTTTTAATATTAGTTATTAATCTAATAGAGATATGCTTAGATACCATTAGAATAACTAGGATACAATTTAAATGCCATGGCTTAGGATTAGTTTATACCTACTTTGCGAAGGATTGCACTACACTTGGTAAGAAACTATATTTATTTCTACTAGTTAGGTGTGTAAGAATTTATCTATTTTTTTTAATTTGTTAAGTGTGTTGAATTCCAAGATCCCTAGGAATATTAAAGTTATCCGTATGAAAAATGTTACTTCAGTAATTTCTTCTATTTCTCTAAATGATATGGTAATTTACTAATCATGAGTGAGATAGAAGAAGATATCTGGTTAGCTACTTATGGCACTTTAAAGAAGGGCTACAACAACTATAATCTTTACCTGACAGGTTCCTCGTACATTGGAAGCGGTACAACGCGTGAAATGTACCCACTCATTATCAAAGATATGCCGTACTTGATAGAGGACATTGGAAATGGGTTCCAGATCGAAGTGGATGTGTTTAAAATTAGCAAACCCGTATTGGAAAGAATAGACGAACTAGAAATTCATCCTACCTGGTACAAACGTAAACAGATTCCCATCCTGCTCAACGGCAATACAGTTACCTGTTGGATATATTTTAGCATGACTTAGTCTATTGGCAACGATACCCTTCAAAAAACCTACAAGCAAGAATCTCATTCTGCCTACTTGGGAGAAAGTTTTTTAAGCCTTCAAACAAAGGCAAATCTCGAATCCATTCCAGAGTCTGAGTTCAATGACTTGGG
>CAMDLI010000063.1 GCA_945901615.1 Spirosoma fluviale | reverse complement strand
GAATCAGTACTGGGCTTTGTCCAAAGGCTACTAGCTCTGGCTTGATGCGACCATCAGCAGTTGGGCCTCGTGAACTGAAGGAAGAAACAGTAGAACTGCTGTTGCCCGCGCCAACAGCAAGAATTCCATCTGCGTCTGCTGGCGCTACTAAGCTGCTGCTACCAGCTGAACCATAATTGCCTACACTATTGACTACCAAAATACCTCTTTTTGCAGCCAAGGTAGCTCCACGAGTGACATAGGTGGTTTTTCCATCCAATTGAGACTTGGTGTAGGTCAAACTCGGCTCGTCAAAATCAAGGTATCCCAAGGAACTGTTGATAATATCAACGCCCAAACTATCCGCATACTCAGCTGCACGAATCCAGTTGAGCTCTTCGATCGGATATTCAGTAGCCACATCCTCGGTAATGGCAAAGATTACTTTCGCTTGATGCGCCCCAGCTACCAAGGTACCCGCTTGGTTTGCGAGGATCAAGGAAGCGACTTGGGTACCATGTTCATTGTCCCGAAAAATATCTTTGGTCCAGGGACGAACTACATTCAACTGACCCAAAACTTGGGAATTGGTAAATACATGCGAAAAAGCAGTTGCCTTATCCAAACCCGGAAACCCAGAATCGAATACCGCGACGGTAATCCCTTTTCCCGTAAATCCTGCCTGGTGCATCGCTGGAATGCCGAGCAACTCATTTTGAAAATCATAGGCCGCAGCCTGTCGGTAACTTTGTTCAAGTAACCATTTCTTTGGTTGGGCGGCAGAAACTTCAGTACTGTTCCGGTTTCCTGTCCTAGAAATAAATCCTTTGGCTACCCAATCCACTTTTTGCACAAAGGGCAGCCCTTCCATTTTTTTCTTGCCTTCTGAGTCAGTGACCACAATGGCTGCATTCAACCATTTGCTTACATACAGCAGCTCTTGGCTAAGCGAACTTATTCCTTGGATGTAGGATGCCGTCACGGGCAGGTCCAAACTGTCTATGGGAAACTTTTCTCGAAGCCTTCGTTGGATGGCCTTATCGGTTAGAAACTTACTTGGGCTTCCCAAGGAATATTCCTTTTGTGGCTTAAACTTAAAAAATACAGCATACCGATCTTGAGCAAGCCCTTTTGTGGTCCAACC
Organism: Spirosoma fluviale; assembly: GCA_945901615.1. GTDB lineage: Bacteria > Bacteroidota > Bacteroidia > Cytophagales > Cyclobacteriaceae > Algoriphagus. Next base: position 11,486 of record CAMDLI010000063.1, on the reverse strand, counting down.
AAATGAAAGTAAGAAGACCAAAAAGTAAATTGATTTAGACATGTGTCAATAGATGGTTTAGCTTTGAAACTCCAGTAGCTGCTCGAAGATACCAAATCCAAGCCACTAAAATACACACAGGTGGGTATGTAAAACTGATTTTCCGAATCGAAAAAAAGGTATTTTGATAATCCTTGATTTCACTTAAGTGCGGAAATACCCTTTGGGTCTACCCACAAGCTTTCTTACCTTCGCATGCACAAACAGGAAAGCCATGGCCTTGAAAACAAAAGTAAAAATCAACCGAATTACAAACCTAACCGATGCAAGGTATTGTTCTGGGATGTATGTTGATATTTTGGGTTTTAGCTTGGAAGAGGGATCTCCTCATTACGTTTCTCCAACGCAGTTTCAGGAGATTACAGGCTGGATTTCAGGGATAGATTACGCTGCAGAATTTGCAGACTTGGATGCTTATTCCATTGAAAGACTTCTAGCAGACTATCCTAGCATTTCCTGGATCGAGTCGGAGGATTTGGACGCTTTAGTTCAACTCGTGCCTCTTGGAAAAAAATTAATCTTCCGTGTGCAACTAGAAGACTTGGATACACTACTTCCAAAGATTGACCTTCTCCGGGAACATGAAATCACCTTACATGTAACTTCAACTAATAAATCATTAGCCATTGATAATGAATCTAGTATCAATCCATTCTTTGATCAGTTGAACGTATTTTTAGGAGCTGGAATCACTCCAACAAATGCCAGCTCACTTAGTGAATTGCCCGGACTGTATGGGTTTGCATTGGATGGTGGGGATGAGATCAAGCCTGGCCTTCGTGATTTTGATCAGCTTGCCGCAATACTCGAAAGTTTGGAATTGGAGGATTAAAAAAAAATCCAAGCACGGTTCAATGCTTGGATCTCAAATTTCAATTTACTCAAATCTCCCAAAGGTCAGTTAACCGGTAGGGACTTTTGGGTCCAGTAAAAAAGGTGCCATCCACAAATCGATGATTGGTTCCAATCGCCTGGAGTTGAGCCAGATCCCCTGCATCCAGTTTGATCTCCGCTGCAGCAAAGTTTTCAAGGATACGCGCCTGATTCACTGATTTGGGAATCACAGCTATTTCTCTTGCAATAGACCAAGCAATCAGTACCTGCCCTACACTTACTTGATGCTTTTCAGCTATGGCTCGCACCAGCGCATCTTCCAGTAGCTTGGGGTCGTGTTGATGCTTTTCAGCTCTAGAGTCAGGTGAGCCCAAAGGCGAATAGGCAGTCACCAAAAGCCCATTTTCTTTACAGAAAGATATCAATTGATGCTGAGGCAAATAGGGATGTAGCTCCACTTGATTCATCTCTGGGCGCTGTCCTGGTATGGCAAATAGTTCTGCAAGCTTGGCTTGATTGAAGTTGGAAACTCCAATGTGCTTGGCAAGCCCATTTTTATTTTGATCCTGCATCGCCTCCCAAGTTTGACTCAAAGGCACATCTTGGTAGGTGTAGTACTCTTCACGTTGGGTAGCAAAGCCTACGCCTGGTTTGTAGGCAATGGGCCAGTGAACTAGGTACAAATCCACGTAATCAAGCCTCAAATCGTCTAGGGTTTTCTCCAAGGCAGGCCGCACATCTTCAAATCGATGGGCATTGTTCCAGAGCTTTGAAGTCACAAAAAGATCGGAGCGCTTTACCATTCCTTCTGCAAGAGCATCTGCAATCCCCTGCCCTACTTCGCGCTCATTCTGGTAGATGGCAGCACAATCAAGGTGTCTATATCCTGCTTGTATTGCCCAATAAACTGCTTTTCGAACTTCTCCTGGCTTACTTTTCCAGGTACCTAGTCCAAGAATAGGCAGCTGATCTCCATTTTTAAAAGATAAGGTTTTCATGGTCGTAAAAATTAAATTCGATTACTATTCGGTGATCAATAAATCAAATATCAGCTTTTTTTTCAAGATACTTTTGAAAGCGACTCATTACCCATAGATGAAGACGAGCTTGGGTATTGATGTAGATAAACCAAGGGAGTCGCGGGGCAAACTCGTGAATGGCAGAAATGATGTACTTGCTATCCAAAACCTCTCGGAACTCAAGCCATCCGTAGTCATACCGCTTGACCAGCCAGCCTCCAGATATGTAAAATAATTGCCTTTGGCTATCGCTTCGGTCTGGCACATGGGTTAGCTCCAGCATCGGTTCCTTGTCCCATAGCAAATGAAATCCAAGGACCTCAGTTCCGCGTAATTTACCTCTAATGATGTATCGGAAGAAAAAAGGCAACCAAAGTGCATAGCGTTCTGCTACCCATAGTGCATTATGCCTTCCTAAATTCGTCATGCGCTGTAAGGAACGAACCGTATTTTTTAAACCCTTATTGTACTTAAACTTGGGCAATTTGGGTCTATCGGTGGTCGATAAAGCAACTTTTACAGCAGCTTCATAATCGAGGTAATCCATCTCTTTTTCTTTGAACGCGTGAATTGGATTGACCACCATGGTATGTTTCAAACTCTCCACAAGTGGGGAAACCAGTTGCGGAGGCGTATTTCCAAAAAGCCCAACCCAAAACTTGGAGAAGCCAAGCGAAAACACTGGAACTGAAAATATAAGTCGCTTTTTCCCCATCACCTTGGCCGTCCGAGCAAGCATATCCCGATAGCTCATCACCTCGGGACTTCCTATTTCGAATACCTGATTGTAAACAGCTGAATTTCCAATACAAAAATTAATTATATCTAAGGTGTCTCGAAGAGAAATAGGCTGTGTTAGTGAATTGGTCCACTTTGGACACATCAAAATCGGTAGTTTTTGGACTAGATTTTTAATCATGTCAAAACTAGAGCCTCCAGGACCCACGATGATGGAAGCGCGGATGGCAGTCAATTTTGCAGTCCGTGAACCAAGGGTTTGTTCTACCTCTAGCCTACTCTTTAAGTGCCGCGAAAGATGTTCTTCGGGTTCATCGGGAATCAATCCCCCCAGGTAAATGATTTGCTTGATTCCCGCAATCTCCGCTGCACGACTAAAGTTGTCTGCTAGAATGAGGTCCGTATCTTCAAAGCTTCCTTGATTTAATCGGGTGGAGGCAGACATGGAGTGCACGAGGTAAATGGCAACATCTACACCTCGGAGGGCTTCGGCGGTGGAAGTAATCGAATACAATTCCACCTGTCTCCATTCCACCTCAGGATAGGGATTAGACTTGACCTTACCTCTGCTCAGTCCGATCAAGTGGTAGTTCTCTTTGTATTGCTCAATAAACCAGCTTCCAATGTACCCACCTGCGCCTGCTAGGGCTACAGTGATTTTTTGTGAAGCGGGTGATGGAGAAGTAGAGCTAGACATAATTTATGAGGTTACTATGCTAACTCAATGGGAGATCGAAAGTTTGGATTACTTTATTTCCTCGCCAGTTCCAAAGCTTTTGTTGTGGTAAAATACTTGGTCAGCGTATTGGGTATTTCCCATGCTGGCAAGTTGCCAGAACGCAGGTAGTCCAAGTACTTGGCGGTCACCTGCGCAAAATGAGCCTCATGCCCGTTGTGGTACTTGTCAGGAACGAGAATTTTGTATTCCCCAGAAGGCAGTGCTTCCAGATCTATACCCGGATACATTGCTTGTAGCCTGTTCCGAACAGCCTGAGTCAGTTCCTTCGAATCACCCTGAAGTAATTTTACATAAAGCACAGGTCGGTAGCCTTCCTCTTGGCCTTGGCGGATGATCAAGTTGGCCTTGGTGCCACGCATCAAACTGAAGTGAGTATCGCCAGTACCCTCTGGGGCTTGAAAATCCCACACTACGCGAACCTTGGCATGCTTTCCTTTTAGGGTGTATTGGAATTCTCCATTGCTAAAGACCTCCAGCTTGTCCCCATTTAGGTATTTCATTAAGGGTTCTGTAAAAATTGCTTTTTGGGTTGCCTGCGTAAATTGATTCAATCGCAATGCTGTCGGCCAAATTTTGGAGTCATATACCTGAATATCGGTAGTATCCAATACCTCATTGGGGAAAGCTTCCCATTGGATCAGGTCTACAAGATGCGTAGTCACATCGACGATACCGGTTCCTTCTTTTTCAACATCAAAAAACCAGTCGGGTCGCACCAATGGAACACCCGAAACAGATTTGTAAAAATGGTGCACCGACTCCTTGGTGATCGCTGGATCTGCTGCAGTGCCATTTTCTAAATCCCCAAAGACCTCTGGGATCATCGATAACTCCCGCTGCAAAAGTGTCGTGATTTCAAATCGCTCGGTCATCATGTCGAGCAGGAGCAACTGTTTCTGCTCAGCCATCCGATAAGCTTCTTTCAGCTTCTGATAGCCCTTCACATCGATCACCAGAGGCTTATCGGCATACACATGAATCCCTTGACGAATCGCGTGAAGAATGTAATCTATTTTCTGATCGTTCTTTCCTGCGACTACCATCACATTTCCCGGCTTTTGAACGAGCATTTGCTCCAAATAATCGGCACCGGTGTATCCCTTGATTTTCCAAGCTGTTGGAGACTCCGTACGGCTGTTGTAGCCTTGAATGCGCGCCAGATGATCCTTCAGTTCAGCGCCTTCAGGTGCAAATACCTGCAGCGTAGAATCCACTTCTAGGTACATGGATTTGTGAACCAAGCCGGCATGAAAATGCCCTGGGTCCAAGGTCATGAACCTTATTTTTTCTTCTGGTTTGATCGTCATTTTTGTCACTAGTTTGGTACTGCAGGACGAGCCCAGAAGGGTTATAAACACCAAAAAACGCAAATAATTGGGCACCATGTATGGGTTCGATTAGTCTATTAACGATTGGACATGACTAGGTCTGTTCCCCAAGGTCTTCGCTGGCTTCGTTTTAATTGGGTATTTGCTTCCGGATCGTTGACAAACTCTTCTGTAGCAGAATTCCATTCCAGCTTTCGGCCCATTTTCATCGCAATGTGGCTAATCAGACAAACCGAACAGGATCGATGTCCAATTTCTACTGGAGATAGCAATTCAGCTTTGCCCTGGATGGCATCCAGCCAATTGCCATGGTGGGAAGAACTACGGATAAATCGCAATTCATTCTCTCCAAAAACGGTTTGCAAAAGTTTGGGATCAGAAGCATCCAAAGCCTTCGCATTATTTCCTTGCGCCACTGGATCTGAAGTCGAAGCCACATAACTGCCTCTCGAAACCCAAATCCATCCCTCCGTTCCTTCGTAACGAATGCCATTGGGATAGGTACCTGAAGTCAGCATCACCACTCCATTGTCGTAGGAGGCTTTTACCATAAAGTCGCCATGCACATTCCATAAACCTGATCTTGGAAACTCAGCTACAGCCTCAACGTAGCGAGGGCCTACCAATTCGGTATTCATGCCCCAAGCAGCAGAGTCAAAGTGATGCTGCCCCCAACCGGTAATCATGCCTGCACCGTAATTTTCATGGCGCAGCCAGCCAGGTCTACCGTAGTCATTTTGGGGATGAACGCCGATTTCGGTGTAGGGAACTTCTGGCGTGGAGCCCAACCACATGTCAAAATTCAAATTGGCAGGCACCGGCATTGCAGGAGCTTCAGGGCCGGAAGGATCTCCAGGCAAACCTATTCGAACGGTGTGCAGCTTTCCTATTCTCCCATTTCTCACCAACTCCGCTGCCAAGCGGAATTGCTCACTAGACCGCTGTTGCGTACCCAGTTGCAGCACCACACCGGTTCGTTGAATCACTTCCACCAATTGCCTTCCTTCATGGATAGTCAAAGAGGTAGGCTTCTGAAGGTACACATGCTTCCCTGCAAGAGCGGCCTCCATGGCGGGCTGTGAATGCCAGTGGTCAGGGGTAGAAATAATCACCGCATCGATCTCCTTGCTTTTAAACAAGTCTCGGTAGTCTCCTACTTGCTTTACATCAAGGTAAGGGCTTCCCATTTTTTGGGTGTAGTGGTCCTCAATGAATTGCTTTCCTTCGGCCATCCGCTTGCTATCCAGATCGGATACTGCCACTATGCGTGCCACATCATGCTTCCAAACTCCTGGCAAATCATGATCTCGAGCGATCCTACCACAACCGATTTGAGCAATCTGAATTTTGTTGCTAGGTGCATTTTTCCCGAACACAGAAGCAGGAACAAGGGTTGGTATCCCAAATGCTGCTGTTGCTAGGGCTGTTTTTTTCATAAAATCTCTTCTTTCCATGAGAATTGGGTTTTATTTCACAAAGGACTTCCAATAATTTTCGGCTTCTTGAACAGTCAACTCGCCGTCAAATACAAGCATTCTATAGGTCAAACTGTAGCGCTTACCTGGCTGTATCTCCCAAGAAGTATGGCGAATGGGGCAAAATTCAATAAACACATTTCCTTTTCCCTCGTATTGTCCAGGAGGCCATACGCGAAGGGGTTCGGGATGGGCTTGATTCGTGTTGTGGCTCATAAATAGGATTCCACTTTTCCCTGAGGAATGATCCGACTGCCCTGTAACCAAGATCCAACGCGCATTGGAACCATCAGCCGTAGCTCGGTCCTTGCCCTCTGAGGTAAGAATGATGCTGTTGGAATCTCCCCAAACCTCAGTTGCCCGGAATCCAATCCCACCTCCATAGCGGTAATCATCCAGTAGAATCCCTCCTGGAATGGTAGTTTGCAAGGTGCTGGTATAGTCGACTAGGTAGCGTCCCTTATCGGCAGGCTTCACCTTGATGCGGAGATCTTCCTCCATGGCTATTTGCGATGCTGCTGAAGCTTTTAGATCGACGTGGTGCTGCCTTACAGTCAATTCAGCTGCGCCTCCAGCTTGCTTCTTGGAGAGGACACGGGAGAAATCAACCCGACCCTTTTCATCCCCTAAATTCCAAAAATCGACCTCTTTTCCTCCTATGGTTGCCCGAGCATAAGGCCCCCAAATACCATAGTGGTGGTAATGATCTTCTGGCTGGATTCTACTTAGGATTTGCCCACTTGGGGATTGAATCGGATGAATAAACCCAGATTTGCTGTACGCCTCCTTGATCCCGGTGGGAACAGGCTCTTTGGTCATTTGGTAGCTGAGCACTAGCTTCCCATCCAAAAGAAAATCCATCCCTTTGGAAGATTCTTGAAGGGTTACTTGTTGGGAGTATGCCTGAAAAATAAATACAAGAGAAAGGAATAAAAGAAGGAAGTTCTTTTTGAAACGCATAAGAAATTCAGGTTATTGGGCTTTGAGATTCAATATAGGGTATATTGAATCAATATGTCAACCATGCGTTTCAAAACTATGTGTAAAAAACTACTATTCGGTCTGTCAATTCTTCTTCTTTCAAATTTGACTTTTGGTCAAGATTTAGCAATTGTTCCATTAACCCAAGACTGGAAAGAAAAAATAGATGCACTAGCCCCCTCCCAAACCCGGTTTCCAAGTACTTCAGCAAAGAAAATTCTCCTTTTTTCATTGCACACCGGTTTTGAACATTGGGTCATCCCCCATACCGAAGAAGTATTCAAAATACTGGGTTCAAAGTCCAAGCAGTTTGAGGTAACCGCAAGCAAAGACATCCACCAATTTGAAAAGGAATCCCTTTCAAATTACGATGCCATCGTCTTGAACAATACCTGCTCCAAGCCCGATCATCGCCATCTCTTTTGGGACCAGCTGCGCGCAGAATCCACTCTAGACTCAGCAGTGGTCATGGCAAAGGCACAAGAGCTCGAATCCAACGTCATTGAATTTGTGAAAAAAGGAGGAGGTCTTCTCCTGCTGCATGGAGGAATTACCACCTTTAATAATTCCCAAAAATTCAGCGAACTGGTAGGCGCAAGCTTTGATTACCATCCTCCTCAGCAGCTAGTCCAGGTGAAATTGGAGAACCCTAGCCACCCCTTGGTTGCCGCATTTCCAAAAGATGGTTTTTCGCATGTGGACGAACCTTATTTCTACAAGAATGCCTATGCCAAGTTGAATTTTACACCGCTGCTTTATTTTGACAACGCTCAAATACACAGTCAGCGAGCCAATCAAGAACTAAAAAGTGGGAAAACTTATGTCGCCTGGATTCGCCCTGAGGGGAAAGGAAAAGTGATGTACATCTCTCCCTCCCACAATGCCCAAAGCTTTGAAAATCCAGCTTTGCTGCAGTTTTTCCTAGATGGCTTGCAGTATGTGGTTGGGGATGTCAACTGTGATGAAACTCCAATCAAAAAATGAATTGACCAGCATCAGGTAAAATTCAATTGAGAGGTGCTTCCTAAATCAAGTTTTTGCCAATGGGTAAATTTTTACCAACTTTAAACATGGAAAATGACAGCCTTGAAACCCTCAGCGCATTTTTAGAAGAACCTATTTTTCTACTTGCGGAAGATCAAAAAAGTATAGCTGCAGCGCTACAAGTTTCTGTTGGAAGCGAAGTTGCACCGGCTGAAGTACGGAATACCTCTATTTCTTCAAGGGAAAATGTCGCTACTGATACATTTACGGATCAGGAAATCAAATTGGAAGTAGCTGAAGAACCAATCCCTATAAAAGGCAATTTTTCAAAGGGCATATTGGTGATTCATGAGGAGGCTAGCCTCAATGCAGATGTGATGGACATGCTCGTCAAAATGCTCAATGCATGCGGACATTCCATGTCGGAGGTCGGTTTGCTCGCTGCAGAAAACTTAGAAAATCGAAGCCTAGAGGAATTTAAAGCATTAAATGCCCATGTAGTGCTCAAATTTGGACGCATCAAACACCCGATCAATCAACTTCCCATCAATTCATATGAAATTCATACGGAAGAAGAAACAGAATACCTGTTTGCTGATGCTCTTACTTCCATTGCCGAGGATAAGGGATTAAAAAGACAACTTTGGGGAGCACTCCAACTCCTTTTCAACCTTAGCACAGGAACTAAATGAACAATTCACAACTAAAATGGGCGAAGCGGTTTAAGTGGATTAGTTTGGCCGAAGGCCTGTCCTTCCTCCTACTTCTTGGAATAGCCATGCCCATGAAATATGGATTTGACATGCCACTTGCCGTGAAGTACTTGGGCTGGGTGCATGGAGCATTATTTATGGTTTACATTTATGTGGTATTTCCAACTGCCATAAGTTTAAAATGGACCTTTACGCGTACTTTTTTTGCGCTAGTTGCTGCAGTTTTGCCATTTGGTCCCTTTATTTTTGACCGCAACTTAAACAAGAGCCAACAAACTAAATTTTGATATGGCTCTAATCAGCAAAAAAAAGATAATCTATCCGATTGGAGCTGGTTTAAGACGCTACCTCACGCAGTACGGCCGAGAAGTGAATATCCCAATTCACTACCATGAGCTGCTCAGATATACCAATTCCATTGCACTTTACGATTCGAAGGAACAAGACACCTACTGGGAAACTGTCTTTTATGAGCAAAGTGATCGGGAAGAAATCCATCAGAATGTAAAGAAAATTTATGCTTTGCTTAAGGCAGGTGGGGATCTTTCAGTGATGGAGCACCTGTACATAGACCGAATTGATCTCTGCGTGTATGGAAATACGCAACCTTTTCGGGTGCGCATGGTCAATCGCATCAACGACAATTTTGATTACTTCTACATCAAAAATGCAGACGCCTCACGGGTGTATGGCTTGGAATTGGAAGATCTACTTTCCCCAAATCGAATTAGTTACCTCGTACATCAAAACACGCTCATTGAGGAGCACATTGCGGGAATCCCTGGGGAGAAATTTATGCGATTGCACATGTCTGATCCCAATCTCAACCCCATCCGATTGGCGAAGGAATTTGTAAAATTCAACGAACGCTGCTTCGTTCGCCTGCTTGGAGACATGCATTCCTCCAACTTTGTCATCGATGTCACTCCAGATTTTGAAGAAACGCATTACCGCATTCGTGCCATCGACTTTGATCAACAGTGCTACGAAGCAAAAAAATCCATTTACCTGCCCCAGTATTTCAAAGAAAATAATGCCTTGATTCAACTGGGAATGGATGGATCACACCCGAGTCCATGCGTCAATACCAACGTGAAGAACGCTCGCTCATTGCTACACGAGTGAAGTCCTCACATACCGAATTGGAAGACATTCTACAAACCATGGAAAATGACCAGCTCGCACCTAAATCCCATGTGGATCAACTAAAAAATGAGCTCGCCAAGCATTACCAAAGCAAGGATTTTTTGAAATGCAACTCCATGGGTGAAATTTTAAGGAAAAGTCTTTCCTTGGTTTCACGTTAATTGAACTTGTGAATTAGAATAAATATAGGTCATGAAAGAAAACCGAATTGATTTTGCGAATTTTCATTGGTTAGATTTGGAAAACCCCAAACTAGCGGAGCTTACAGAAATCATAAAGCCCTATGGTTTGAATCCACACCTTCTACAGGATTTAGTACAGGTGGGTCACTTGCCTAAACTGGAAAAAGTGGGAGAATTTACCTTCCTGCTGCTACGGGCATTTAGTGTCAAGCCAAATGGGAAACTCACTACCATACCTGAGCTAACCAATAAGATTGGATTCTTTTTCACAGACGAAATCCTGATATCGGTACACCAAAAGCCGTTTGAATTCATACGTGAAATTTCTGGACATTTTGAAAACCCAGAATCCCTTATCTTAAAAATCATCGAAAAAATGCTTGAAACCTATGAAGCACCTGCAAATTGGTTGTCAGAAGAGATGGATCATTTCGAAAGTGCTGTTTTCCTCGGCCGTAATAAACGATTCTCTGTAGAACAACTCTATTTTGCGAAGGCAAAAGCTCGCTCCTGCAAAAAGGTACTTCACTTGACTCAAAACTTGCTGCTACATCTCACCGTACAGCAGAGCAACGAGGTTCAACTTCAAGACTTAAAGGAAACTGGATCCAGCCTAATTCTTCAGTTTGAAGATTTTTTAGATGAAGCCAACTCCTTACTGAACATTTACTTGTCGAGTAACTCTCAGAAGACCAATGAAGTAATGAAACTTCTGACTGTTTTTTCTGCCTTTTTTCTACCCCTTACCTTTCTTGTGGGAGTTTATGGAATGAACTTTAAATTTATGCCTGAATTGAACTGGGAATATGGCTATTACCTCACATGGGGAATAATGATAAGCATTTCAATAGGAATTTTCATCTGGTTTAAACTTCGGAAAATCATTTAAGGTGCAACCCCAACAAAAAAACCTCCGATTGGAGGTTTTTACATTTAAATTCTAGGAGAAAATTAATTCACCAATCGTCTCAGGTAAGCACCGTAACCGCTTTTCCCTAATTTGGCGGCAGCTTCTAGCAACTTTTCCTTGCCAATAAATCCATTTCTGTAGGCGATCTCCTCGATACAGCCGATTTTCAGTCCTTGGCGCTCTTCGATTACTTCTACAAACTGGGCAGCTTGCAATAACGATTGGTGGGTTCCTGTGTCAAGCCATGCAGTGCCTCTATTGAGGATGGCCACTTGAAGTTGCCCTCTTTTAAGGTATTCGTTGTTGACATCGGTGATTTCTAGTTCCCCGCGAACACTTGGTTTGATGTTTTTTGCTATTTCCACCACCTCATTGTCGTAAAAGTACAAGCCGGGCAC
>CAMDLI010000062.1 GCA_945901615.1 Spirosoma fluviale | reverse complement strand
GGTGTACATTCCATACAACTCTTCATGAGCTTGCTGCTCTTCTTCAAAACTGATTTCAAATTTCTTATTTTTTGAGAAATCCTGGATAAGTTGGTTCAACTCAGCAGAAACTTCGGATCCTTGCACCACTTGATCGGCATATTCCATGCCCATTTTGATGAAGCCTGAAAAATCTTTGCTCCTCAAAGGTGCTAAAATAGTATCATCGATATCTACCATCTTAACCTTGTTTAACAAATCGTCTCCAAAAGTGTGCGAAAATCCTTCTGTATAGATTCCAAACACCGATTTAGTCTCCTTAAATAAAGGTTCGTTTTTGTAGGTTGTCTTTAAGTACATCGGAATTAGGGAAGTCATCCAATCGTTGCAATGCACGATGTCTGGTGCCCATCCCAATTTTTTGACCGTCTCGATCACGCCCTTGCAAAAGAAGATGGCGCGCTCGTCGTTGTCGTCGTAAAAGCGCTGCTGCTTGTCGTGAAACACGTACTTACGCTGAAAGTAATCCTCGTTGTCAATAAAGTACACCTGCAGCTTGGCATTGGGAATCGAAGCTACCTTAATGATCAAGGGCTTTTCTTCTTCTCCTACCGTAATGTTGATTCCAGATAGCCTCACCACCTCATGAAGTCTGTTTTTTCGCTCGTTGATCAACCCAAACCGAGGTACCAAAATACGAATCTCCATGCCTCGCTCCTGCATGGCTTGTGGAAGGGATCGTAAGAATGTAGCTACCTTGGATGTTTGTAAGAAAGGGTTGATTTCACTAGCAACGTAGAGAATACGCAGTTTGGACATGCTATGGGGATTTTAGTATCGTGATAAACAACGGGCACAAAGGTAAATAAAAAAAGCCTAAATGCATTGGATTTGTGGATATTAATCTAGTTTTGCCCCTATTTAGCCGAAAAATTTCCTAGTCATGAAGGTAATCCGCACCGAAGCCGAATGGAACCCCATTTGGGCTGCGATTTTTAAGGAAGGCAAACAACTGGGCTTTGTTCCTACCATGGGAGCACTGCACCAAGGGCACTTGGATTTGGTGTCTCAAAGTACCGCTTCCATGGACTACACGGTGGTTTCCATATTTGTAAATCCCACTCAGTTCAACTCCAGTGAAGATTTTCAAAATTATCCCCAAACCCTCGAAGCAGACCTAGCAAAGCTCAAAGCCGCTAGGGCGGATTATGTTTTTGTGCCTTCAGTGGCGACCCTCTACCCCCAGCCTACTCACTTGCGCTTCGATTTTGGTGACCTTGAACATGTCCTTGAAGGAGCATTTCGCCCAGGTCACTTCAATGGAGTAGGCCTCGTGGTATCCAAGCTCTTTCACCTCATCCAGCCAAGCCGAGCCTTTTTTGGACAAAAAGACCTCCAACAAGTAGCCGTCATCAAGCGCCTCGTCCAGGACCTTTCCTTTGGACTCAGCATCGAAGTGGTACCTACCCGCCGGGAAAAAGACGGCCTAGCCATGTCTTCACGAAACATGCGCCTCAATCCAGAAGAGCGTCAGCAAGCACTGCTTTTGTACCAACAACTCAGTCAAGCAAAGGAACGACTGCTGGCAGGAGAATCTTGGAAACAGATCAACTCCGACACTGCTGCAGCCTTTGCCACTGCTCCAACATGTAAACTGGAATACTTCGCCCTGCTGCATCCTGAAACATTTGAAATTTTTGATACGTTTACGCAAGAGGACGCAAGATCGCTTTGCATCGCTGCCTATGTAGGCCCTGTGAGATTGATCGATAACTTGCCCATTATTGCTTAATTTGGCAGCTCGAAAACTAAACCACATGCAACTCCAACTCTTAAAATCAAAAATTCACCGCGTAAAAATCACCCAGGCTGAATTGCACTATGTGGGATCCATCACCCTCGATGAAAATCTGATGGATGCCGCCCAGCTTTTCGAAAATGAAAAAGTGCAGGTGGTCAATGTGAACAATGGAGAACGCCTCGAGACCTATGTCATCAAAGGACAGCGGGGATCTGGGACGGTATGCCTCAATGGTCCTGCCGCCAGAAAAGCAGCGGTGGGCGATGTAGTCATCATCATCGCCTACGCAGGCATGAGCCCTGAAGAAGCAAAAACACACCAGCCAATCCTGGTGTTTCCAGACGATAAAAACCAAGTCATTTGATCATGCATCCCAAAATCAAACAAGTCCTACAAGTGGCCCTCTCACTGGGAATAGCCCTGTGGATTTTTTGGTTTTTGTACCGTGACATCGAGTTTGATCAATTGCAAGCACAGCTCGCTTCGAGCAACTGGTTTTGGATCCTGCTCTCCCTACTGATCGCCTGGGCTGGATACTGGCTTCGGGGCTGGCGTTGGGCCTTACTTTTCCGTCAGGAAGCCGATCAGCTGCCCGTCAGTTCCAATCGAGCCTACCATGCGGTGATGGTCGGCTACCTGGTGAATCTCCTCATCCCAAGAGCCGGAGAAGTAGCTCGATGCACTGTTTTGACACGCAACAATGGGATTCCACTCGGTCAAGCCATCGGCACCGTGCTCGTCGAACGAAGCGTGGATCTCTTATTTATGGCCGCCACTTTTTTTCTGGCCTTCCTACTCGAGAGTCAACTGTTTATTTCCCTCGCGGGAGAGTTGGTGGATATTTCAGCATTGACCTCTTCCCTGCTGGATAAGCTTCCGCTCCTGGTAGGCGGGACTGCTGTATTCCTCCTTTTCCTGTACCTCCTAGGTAAAAAATACCGCAACCACGGCCTAGTCAATAAATTTCAGCTATTCTTCAGGCAGCTACTTTCTGGGGTTCGTGCCATCGGCAACCTCAAAAATCCCATGGGTTTTTGGATCAGCTCTGTAATCATCTGGATCATTTATTTTCTAACCCTTTACACTGTTTCTCAAGGGATTGAGTCGGCTGCCAATTTGTCGGGAAGTCAAGTACTTCTGGTGATGGTCATGGGAACTATTGGCATGATTGCCCCTGTTCAAGGAGGTATTGGCACTTTCCACGCCTTGGTCGCCTATATTTTAGTGGTGTTTGGAGTTCCTGAAGCCGATGGCAAAATATTTGCTGCCATCATTCATGGCACCCAAATGCTCTTGGTAATCGGAGTAGGACTGATCAGCTGGATTCTCATGCTGAAAATTCCCGCTTGGAAAAAACCTTTCGTTTCTTAAATTCGTAGTTACACCCAGTTAAAACAAAATAGACATGATTATCCTTATCGTCATTGTATTTGCTATCCTCGGTTTTGTGGTAAGCAGCAAATTGAAAAGTAAATTTAAGTTGTACTCCCAAACGCCACTTCAGGCCAACCTTTCTGGGGAGGAAATCGCCAAACTCATGCTTGCCGATCACAACATCCACGATGTGCGTGTCACTTGCGTTGAAGGACAGCTTACAGATCACTACAACCCAGCAGACAAGACTGTCAACCTTTCTCCAGATGTATTTTACGGAAGAAATGCAGCAGCTACTGCGGTATCGGCTCACGAATGCGGTCACGCGGTGCAGCATGCCACTGCCTATTCTTGGTTGACCATGCGCTCTGCCATGGTGCCAATCCAAAATATTTCGAGCAAGGTTTTAAACTTCGTTTTAATCGCTTCTTTGTTTGGCGGATTTGCGTTGGGACTACCTTACGAATTCATTGGCTACTTGGTCGTAGGATCCTATTCTGTCATGACACTGTTCACCTTGGTGACACTTCCTGTGGAATTTGACGCTTCCAACCGCGCTTTGGCTTGGGTACAAAACCGCAATGTGGTGACTCCTTCTGAGTATGCCATGTCCAAGGATGCGCTCAACTGGGCCGCAAGAACTTACCTTGTAGCCGCCATGGCCTCATTGGTAACACTAGCCTACTACATCTTTGTTTTCTTCGGAAACAGAGATTAATAGACCACACACTACTTCGAAAAGGGACTCTGATGTCCCTTTTCTTTTTTCCTTACGTTTGAACAGCTATAAACCCATTTGCAATGATGAATTTTCAATTGACCGAAGAGCAACTCGCCGTACAAGAAGCGGCTCGAGATTTTGCCCAAAGTGAATTGCTACCGGAAGTAATCGAACGAGACACCGAAGCAAGATTCCCCAAGGAGCAAATTCAAAAGATGGGAGCCCTTGGATTTATGGGCATGATGGTGGATCCCGCCTACGGGGGTGGAGGCATGGATACCATTTCCTATGTGATTGCGATGGAGGAGCTTTCCAAAATTGATGCCTCCGCATCCGTATCCATGTCCGTCAACAACTCCTTGGTATGCTGGGGATTGGAGAAATACGGAACCGAAGAACAAAAACAAAGCTACCTCACCAAACTAGCTACGGGAGCGCAGCTTGGTGCTTTTTGCCTCTCCGAGCCGGAAGCAGGTTCGGATGCCACCTCCCAGCAAACTACCGCCACGCTTGAAGGCGACTACTACCTCTTGAATGGAACCAAAAACTGGATCACCAACGGTTCCTCCGCATCCATCTACCTGGTCATTGCACAAACCGATGCCAGCAAAGGGCACAAGGGCATTTCCGTATTTATTGTGGAAAGGGGCTGGGATGGATTTGTCGTAGGCAAGAAAGAAGATAAGCTCGGCATCCGAGGATCGGATACGCACTCGTTGATGTTCACAGATGTCAAGGTACCGGTCAAGAACCGCATTGGAGCGGAAGGCTTTGGGTTCACCTTTGCCATGGAAACCCTCAATGGAGGGCGAATAGGAATCGCCGCCCAGGCGCTAGGCATTGCCTCAGGGGCATACGAACTGGCATTGGCCTACTCCAAGGAACGAAAAGCTTTTGGCAAGCCCATCAGCCAACACCAGGCCATTCAGTTCAAGTTGGCCGATATGGCTACCCAAATAGAAGCCGCACGCTTGCTTGTGTACAAAGCCGCCTGGCTCAAGGACGAAGGTAAAGACTATGCCCAGGCCTCCGCAATGGCCAAATTGTACGCCTCGGAAGTTGCCATGAGCGTAACCATCGAAGCAGTGCAAGTGCATGGAGGCTACGGCTATGTGAAGGAATACCATGTAGAACGCCTGATGCGCGATGCCAAAATCACACAGATCTATGAAGGCACCTCGGAGATACAGCGCATCGTAATATCTAGGGGGGTCTTGAAATAATCCCTCAAGAAGGAGTAACTAGGGGGTAATTAGCCAAAAATTACTCCCTATATTTTTAGTGATTCGAATTTTTTAATTCTAAAATGCAGTTTTGTAATTGGAAAAATCATATTTTTAAACATAAATTTTTATTCGGCTATGGAGTATTACAATAAAGTCATCGAATCGGTTCAAGTGCGCTTTTTGAAAGGCAGCAACTACAAAATCGAAAAACCGGTTACCGTTACTAACTACCAAGAAAACGAGAATACGCTCCTATTGCTTCATCATGGAAGCTTAAAATTTGGGGATGATCAAGAGCTGGTAAACGAGGGAGAGGTAATTTTCCTTCCCAAAGACCGCAAGACAAACCTCACCTTTGGCACCAAAACCTCCAAGCAAGAAGTCGCAGGAGAGCAATTTGCGGAGAGCAAAAGAAAGCACTTGCAAAGCATCAGCTACAAAGACATTAAATCTGCCGAAGAAGACTGCATCTCTGTGTTCCAGTTTGAATCGAAGGTGTTTGATGTAGTCAACTTTTTCAACTCCCTAGACATCCCTCCCTTTATCATCCGATTCAATGACCGGATCACCACCTTGGTGGAGGACTTGATGAAAGAAGTTGAAAGCACTGGCGTAGGCAAGGAGCGCAGCTTGAAATCGCTTACTGAAGTGCTTGTGATTGAATTGCTTCGACACATTTTGAAGAACCGACTTTTCACCGAAGAGCTCTCCACCAACGCCACTTACTTCAAGGATCCACGCTTGATTGACCTGTTTAACTACATCAAGAGCAATATCGGAGGAGACCTTTCCAACAAGGTGCTGGCCAAAATCGCCAATGTATCGGAAGATTATGTAGGTCAGTACTTCAAAATGCTCACCGGAATCAATCCTCAGGACTACATCGAATACCAGCGATTGGAGGCAGCGGTAGATTTACTTCGCACCACCAAAAAATCCATCCGCACCATCGGCAAGGAAGTGGGCTACAAGGACACTGCCTATTTCTGCCGCCGATTCAAAATGATGTATGGGGTGCCTGCCGGCAAAATGCGCAGACGAGAATCCCTGATTAACGTCTAACCCAACCTTTGAGGTCTCCAAGACCTCGAAGGTTTTAGTATTTAGATTTTTTTAAATATTCGAGGTTTGTAAAACCTCAAATGTTGAGTAAACCTCAAAGGTTGTCCTTCTTCTCTACCGGTTTCTCTTCCCCAGCAAAAAATTGTTCGTACAGCTTGTCCTTTGCTAGGGCTAGACCCAAGAAAAGCACTTTTTGAGCCAAGCTAGTCCAAAGGGAAGAGCTTTTGGGTTGCGTAAGCCGATCCTTAATTTCTGGATTCAGTAAGCCCTCCCGCTCCAATACCTCGAGTGCCTTATCTGTATTTTTTTCTTTCTTTCGGTGACTCAGTTGCGAAAGTCCATACACGACCAAGGCGCCTACAGCTACTGCAGCACCGACTTTGACCCAGTCTTCAGATCCTTTTTTGAAGCTACTCAATTGCTTTTCTAAGGCCTTCTCCAATGCTGCTGATTTTTGCTCAAGTTCTTTACTCATTGGAGTTTTTTCTGGAAGGTGAATTAAAAATAGACTTTTTCAAAAACGCGTTAAACTGCTGCTGAAACCCTAGTGAGTCCTTTGTGAAGTATAAAAACACCACTACTACTAAATAGCACAGCGCCACAACCAAGAATCCAAGATAAGGGCTTTGCGTCACTTGACTGATGTAGAACGCTAAGGATAAGGAAAGAAACAATCCCGATACCAACCCAATTGACCCAATGAGAATCAGTAAAATCAGTCGAGAAAGGATTCCCACCAATTGGTCTTGAATGTCTGACTTGACTAGTTCAATTCTAGTCTCAACCAGGGATTTGATGGTTTGAATAATCTCAGTAAAATTCACCATACCGAAAGTTTTTTGTGGGGAAAGTCCTCCTATGAATCACCGAATATACTTAAAAAAGCGATGCCTAAAACCCCCTAGCTCGCATTATCCTCTTCCTCGTAGAATCGATAGCGCAAGACCAGTTCCAAGGCCAACAAAATCGCTTCATTTACAGGATGTAATGCCGTAAGCGCCTCGTCGATATCTTTGAGTCGGGTGTAATAGGCTGGAGCCAAAGGAATGTCCAAATCCGAGTTGATGCGTGCAGTTACTTCCTGAAATGCCTCTGGCCGTTCTGCTTTGAGCAATTTACAGGTGATCAATTCTTTCAAATTGGTCTTGTTATTTTTCCGAGCAGAAGCTCCAAATACACGGCAGATCAGACCTCTTTTGGCATAGTTGCCACAAAATCCCTTGCTCAGGTCGGCAGACTGTGCTCGATACACCACACAAACTCCCTTGGATTTGTCTGCGGCAAGCTGAGCAGCAAGCTCTTCTGCCAGTCCCTTTTCATACAAGTCAAAAGCCAAGGGCAAAAACTCCAAAGCCGATGCAGGCACCTCAGGATTGGAACAGCAAAAGCCACAACCCGAAAGGCATCCCATCCCCCCTTCTGCATGAAATTGCTTGGATTGCTCCTCCAATTCAACAAAAAGCCCTTCTACCGCCTGCGCCTTTTCAAAAAGATTCATCTCGATTAAGTTATCAGACAAAATTAGCAGGCCTTTTGGGTATTTACCCTAGAATTCAATTTGATTTTTTTCTACTCAATATCAGTCACTTGTATTGATTTTTTTAAAATTCCCCATCTTTACTTCCTGAGAATCGTATCCTTGAACCAAAAATTAGGAATAACATGACTGAGCCAGAAGATAAAAATTCGGAAGAACGCATCCGAAACGCCTTTAAGGAACGGGATTGGAACGAAATAAAAAGTGCAGACTCCTGGGCCATTTTTAAGGTAATGTCGGAGTTTGTCGAGGGCTTTGATAAGCTTGCCAAAATAGGCCCTTGCGTCACCATTTTTGGTTCCGCCCGTACCCCAAGTGACCATGCCTACTACAAAGTTGCCGAAGAAATCGCCGCCAAACTCGTTCGCCATGGCTATGGCGTAATCACCGGAGGCGGTCCAGGCATCATGGAAGCCGGAAATAAGGGCGCCCACTCGGAAGGAGGAAAGTCTGTAGGACTCAACATCCAACTCCCTTTCGAACAGTTTAACAACGTCTACATTGACCGCGACAAGCTGCTCAACTTTGATTATTTCTTTGTGCGTAAGGTCATGTTTGTTCGCTACTCCCAAGGATTCGTTGTGCTCCCAGGAGGATTTGGTACGCTGGACGAGTTTTTTGAAGCGCTCACCCTTATTCAAACCAATAAAATTGGTCGATTTCCAATCGTATTGGTTGGCAAGGACTACTGGAGTGGATTGGTGGATTGGATCAAAAGCAGACTACTCCAGGAAGATCTCCACTACATCAGTGAATCGGATCTAGAACTATTCTGTATGGTCGACACCGCTACGGAAGCCGTCAAAGTAATCGATGAATTCTACAGCAAGTACCTGCTAAGCCCTAATTTCTAAGGACTACCCTCTCAAAGATTGTAATTCGAGAATTAGGAAACCTTCAGAAGAAGTTCGCCATGCCTTTTGACTACTTTCAATTCAAAAAATTGGTTGATAAAGGCCTTGCAATGGTTCTCCGCCCATTCTGCACGGGATTCGGTATCGTGCAATAAAGTCATCCGAAGTAAGGTCTTCACATAAGGCTCGTGTTGGCCAAGCTGCCGTACATAGGACACCAAGGTTGCAGTCCAGTCTTCTTGAAATTTTTCGAAGTGCGTACGCCCATCAAATAGAAGCTCGAGCTGATTGTCTCCGTGACGGTAGCGATAGACGCCACAAAGTTGTCTGTAAATCAATCGAACCCGCTCGCGAGGAAACTCATTCCGCTCCATAATCGAGCGATAAGTTTGATCCATCAGCTGCAAGGGATTGTAGAGCTTGGTGTAAGATGCTTTTAATTCAACTACCATCTGGTCCAACAACTCCTCTTCCATAACCGATTGGGCCTGTCGAAGGATGTAGTTTTTGTCCAGAGGAAATAATTTTTGAATCATAAGCAATCGCTTTATTTCACAAAAATAGAACTTATTGTAAAAAATACCCCCTTTTCTGGAAGTAAAAGCAAATCTTGCTCAACTTACTTCTTGCTGGCAGCAGCAAACATCTCCTCAATCAGGAGGGTGTAAAAATGGGACTGATCCATTCCCATGGCCCGCACCTGCTGCGAGATCAAGCTGGTTTCGGTTTGTCCAGGAACCGTGTTGATCTCAATAAAATAGAAGGCTCCGGTATCTTCCTGAAGAAAATAGTCGATACGAACAGCTCCCTTGCAGTTGAGCACCGCATAGACCTTTTTTGAAATGCGCTCTACACGTGCCACTTCTTCCGAATTCATTCGGCCTGGCGTGATCTCCTCACATACTCCGGGCAGATACTTGGAATCGTAATCAAAAAACTCCCTGCTGCTGACAATCTCCGTGGCAGGCAATACGGTAATCTGGCCCTTTTCTTTAAACATCCCCACCGAAAACTCCCTACCAGACACAAATTCCTCCACAAGCACCTGGGAATCTTCCGCAAAGGCCTTATCCAAGGCTTCTGGCAATTCTTCCCAGGTCTTCACCTTAGTCATGCCGATGGAACTTCCACCATTGTTGGGCTTGATAAATAGCGGCAATTGTAGTTCCTCCTGGATTCTGGATGCAGCAGTTGGATCCTGCTCAAAAAGCTGCATGGATCGCGCCACCTGCAATTCAGGAATGGTCTGCACGATAGCCTTGGTGTAGCCCTTGTTCATCGTGATCGCAGAAGTCAGCTGGTCACAAGTAGTGTAGGGAATGCCGAGCAAGTCAAAGTAGCCCGCTAGCTTGCCGTCCTCGCCAGGAGATCCATGCAGAATGGTAAACACCCCGTCAAAAGTGATTTTTTTATCGCCTAGCTGCAGGCTAAAATCATTGAGATCCACTGCGATTTTCTCCCCAGAAGGAGTCAAATGGTACCAATCCCCCGGATAGATGTAAATCGTAAATACCTCATAAAGCGCTCGGTCGATGGCCTTCTCCACCACAGCGGCACTTTTTAAGGAGATTACTGACTCACCTGTGAAGCCTCCGGTGACCAAGGCAATTTTCTTTTTCATGGGGGAAAATTTACACTGCGAATTAGCTTATTTTCTGTTTACGCTCCAAAGGTTTAGAATCCCTGGGCCATTTTATATCTTTAGGCCTATCGAATCACCTGATCTGTATCCAAAAATAAAAAAATATGAGTAAGAATTGGCATTTCTCTGTGCTGCTTTGCTACGCAATAGCTGCGTTTAGCTTTTCACTTCAAGCACAATCTCCTAAAAAGGTAAGTTTGGAGGACGTTTTCAAAAAAGGAACCTTCTCCCAAAAGTCGGTTTATGGCATCAACTGGATGAAGGATGGCAACTATTACAGTTCCTTGGTTCAGCGCAATGGAGCCCCAGCCGTAGTAAAAATCAAAGTGACTACTGGCGAAGAGGTGGGAGTCCTCCTCGACGGAAAAGCCTTGGGTATCGCGTTTTCGGACTACAGTTTCAATGCCGATGAATCCAAGGCCCTCTTGGCTACGGATGTGGAGTCCATCTACCGCCGTTCCTCGAAAGGGATTTTTTATGTGGTCGATCTGGCTTCAGGACAAAAGCAGCAGCTGATGAAGGGAGAAAAAATCTCCTATGCCACCCTTTCCCCGGACAACAATCAGGTGGCCTTTGTCAAGGACAACAACCTCTACGTGACCGATCTCGCTACCAACAGCGTCACGCAACTTACCTTCGATGGGGAGGCCAACCGCATCATCAACGGGGCTGCAGACTGGGTGTATGAGGAGGAGTTTTCGATGGCTCAAGCCTTCAAATGGTCTCCAGATGGCAAGAAAATAGCCTTTATCCGATTTGACGAAAGCAATGTGCCAGAGTTCAACATGCAAACTTGGGGACCACTCTATCCTCAAGACTACAAGTTTAAGTACCCCAAGGCAGGTGAAAAAAATGCATTGGTTTCCATTCATGTCGTAGACCTCGCCTCCAAAAAAGTACAAAAAATGGATGCGGGACCGGAATCAGATCAGTACCTACCCCGCCTCTATTGGACGCAGGATGCAAACCAGTTGGCCTTTATCCGCTTGAATAGACTTCAAAATCAACTGGACCTCTTGCAGGCCAATGCGAACACGGGAGAGAGCAAACTCATCCTTTCCGAGAAGTCTGCAACCTACGTGGACTTGGACTACAACGATGACCTGCAGTACCTCAGCGATGGGAAAACCTTTATCCGTACCTCTGAGCAGGACGGCTACAAGCACATCTACCACCACAACATGGATGGCACCTTAATTCGCCAGCTGACTACAGGTCTTTGGGAAGTGAATTCCTTGGTGGGAGTGGACGAGAAGGGCAAAAAGCTCTACTACCTCTCCACCGAAAAATCTCCCTTGGAGCGACAACTCTATGTGATCCAGTTGGATGGAAAGGGCAAAAAAATGCTGAGCCCGCTTGCAGGCACCTACAGCATCAACATGAGTCCGGATCACCAGTTTTTTATCGCCTACCACAGCAATGCCGCCAGTCCTGTTACCGTCACCCTCAACGAGGCGAGCGGGAAGACTCTGAAGGTACTCGAAGACAATCAGGCCTTGAAAGACCGGATGGCCACCTTTGCCCTTGGGAAAAAAGAGTTTTTCAGCTTCCCAACAGTAGATGGCACCACCCTCAACGGGTACTTGATAAAGCCCGCAGACTTTGACCCCAACAAAAAATATCCGGTACTCCTGTATGTGTATGGAGGTCCTGGCTCTCAAAATGTACTCAACTCCTGGGGCGGATCCCGAGACTTTTGGCACCAGCATCTGGCGGCAGAAGGCTACCTCGTCGCCAGTATTGACAACCGGGGGACGGGTGCTCGAGGACGTGATTTCAAGCATTCCACCTATGCCAACTTGGGCAAGCTCGAAACCATCGATCAGATCGAGGGGGCCAAGTACTTGGCCAAGATGCCTTTTGTAGATCCTGCTCGAATAGGAATTTGGGGCTGGTCTTATGGGGGCTACATGTCCTCCCTTTCCTTGATGATTGGCCACGAGGTGTTTAAAACTGCAATTGCAGTGGCGCCAGTGACTACTTGGAGGTATTACGATACAGTCTACACCGAGCGCTATTTGCAGACTCCCCAACTGAATCCTGCAGGCTACGATGACAACTCGCCCATCACCCATGTAAATAAGTTGAAGGGCAACTTCTTGCTGATTCATGGCACGGGAGATGACAATGTCCACTTCCAAAATGCCGTGGACTTGGTCAATGCACTTATCGCGGCTGACAAGCAGTTTGAATCCTTCTACTACCCCAACCGCAACCATGGGATTTCGGGTGGAAATACCACCTGGCACCTGTACACGCAGATGACCGACTTCCTAAAACGAAAGTTGTAAACAGTGATTATCCGCTATCCTAGCTATGTATAAATAAGTGTGAATCGTGCGGATAATCGTTGACAGACCACAGTCGACGGTTAACAGCCCATTTTCTTAAGCTTCAAACCTAATTTGCTTTCAATACTTGCAATAAAGTGGATAATCAAAGTAAAAAAAATCAAAAAAAGCTTGAAGTTCAATTAAGTGAGCTGTGGTCTGTGGACAGTCGACTGTGAACAATTACAACTTTATCTGATCCAAGTAGAACTTCATGCGGCTATGTTTTCTGGCTAAAAATTCAATCTTCTCGATTTGATCCAGCTTGTGGTTGTAGAACACCTCCACGTACTCATCTCCCAGCAAGTACAAATTGACCTTGTGCCGGTAGTAACGGATAGCCACCACAAAGCTGCCCTCTAGGTAGAGGGTTTTGATCTTTTGTGAAATCGATAGGCGGCTAAACTCTTCTTTACGCATCGTTACTGGATAAACTAGACTTAAAT
>CAMDLI010000061.1 GCA_945901615.1 Spirosoma fluviale | reverse complement strand
CCGCTAGACACCAAGGCCGGCACAAATGCCGTAGCCCCAGGCAGGCACTGTACTTCCAGCCCTGCTCCAAGTACTGCTCGAACTAGCAAAAATCCTGGGTCTGAAATTGCCGGAGTCCCTGCATCACTGATTAAGGCAAAAGTCTCCCCTTTTTTCATTCGCTCCACCAACTTTTCCACTGCCTTGTGCTCGTTAAAACTGTGGTAGCTCTGCAGGTTTTTAGAGATCTGCAAGTGCTTGAGCAAGATGCCACTCGTCCGCGTATCCTCTGCAAGGATCACGTCTACGGCCTGTAGCGTGTCGATGGCGCGCAAAGTAATGTCACGAAGATTGCCAATCGGCGTTGGCACCAAGTACAAGGAAACCACAGCCTGACTCATCCCAGCAGTTGATCTATGGCCTTCGCCAATTTCCGATCTTTTTCGGTTACCACATTTCCCGCATCATGCGTAGTGAGGACAATGTCCACCCGATTGTAGACGTTGGACCAGTTGGGATGGTGCTGCTGTGCTTCCGCCAAAAATGCCACACGCGTCATGAAGGCGAAGGCTTCGCTAAAATCTTTAAAAGTAAAGCTTCTTTTAAGCTGGTTTTCTTCTTCTGTCCACATGGTCTATGTCTTTATAGTGAGATGATGCCTTCGATGGTTGCAGCTCTATCGTAGAGAGCCAGAATTTGATCCGCATTTTCCACCCATTTTTGGATGGTGGTGCTCACGTATTTTCCTCCACTGCTCGGCTTTAAGAGTACTTCTTCATTAGGAAAAAGAGCCATGATTTCTGCTTCTTTTCCCATAGGGACGATGAATTTAAATAGGTAGCGGGTAGGGAATGTACTGGAAGATTCCAGCTTTTCCTTGAAGGCAACTTTATCAAAGGTCTGTTCCATGATCAAAAATACGGCTTTATCACAAGATTAAAACACAAAAAAACCCATGTCTTTTAGGACATGGGTTCCTTCTATCAAAATAAAGTTTAGAAGTATTTGTATCGGTAATCCTTCACTTTCGCAAGCTCCTGAAGGGCCATCATTATCTGATAGGTCATTCGCTGCGAAGCTCCTTGTGCCAATTGCGCTTGGTAGGAAGTATAATCTCCAATTGCAGCTGCTGGGGTCAAGTTATTTACTTTGGCCACAAGCAATCCAATATCTTCCTGTACAGGCTTGGTCAACTGACCCTTTGTTTTTGTTCCAAAGATGGTTCCGATTGCTTTTGGAGCAAATCCAACACCAGGGATAACGGAATCACTCAATCGCAATCCTGGAACTTCATTGATCGAAGCCTCAGGGAATACAGCCTTCATCTGCTCCAAGGTAGTTTTACCTTTCAATTTCTCTTGGATTAGGGCTGCCTTCTTATCGTTCATTACCAACTGCTTTACTTGGTCTTTCACATCTTCCAACTTCGCTTCACCCTCTTCCTTCTTGCTTACTAAAGAAGCCACTAGGTAGGAGTTGTTTAGTTCAAACACCGTAGAAACTTCTCCTTCGGATGCCTCACTGAAGGCCCAGATTACAACCTGTCTTGCGTCAGTAATGTTGTTGAGGTTTCTAGAAGTAGCATCCACATTATTTGCTTGGATGATTCTAAATCCTTTTTCGGTTGCATTTTCGGTAAACTCATCACGGTTTCCGCTCTCAGTCACAAAAGCATCTGCGTTTCTGAAGGCTTCATTTCGAGTTAGGTCAGATGCAACCAGTTCCAACTCCAATACAGCCAATTTAGTGTAAGCCGTAGTAGGTAGTTCGGTCACGTCAATGATGTGAAATCCATATTCTGTTTCTACCAAGTTTGGAAGTAAGCCCTTGGAATTAACTGCATAGGTTGCATTGGCAAATGCCTCTACGAAGTCAGCCTTAGCAAACCAGCCCAGGTCTCCGCCATTTTGAGCAGAACCATCCTGACCATATTGTCTTGCAGCATCCACAAAATTGCCGGAAGCTTTCACTTCAGCAAGAACAGTCTCAGCCTGAGTTTTCACTGCCGCCTTGCCAGCCTCATCCATTCCTTCCGTTCCGAAGAGGATGTGGGAAGCACGCATTTTCGGAGTGCCCTCGTATTGGTCTGTCACCTTGTAGGAAACATACGAAGAGGTTGTCGTGATAAAAGGACCGTAAGTTTCTCCTTCTACAAATTGAGCCACATTGGTGGTCAGGGCTACTGGCAACTGATCCCCAGGAGCAAACACCTGAAATGGCTGCTGCACTTCTGAGTTCTTACTTACAAAAGCGGAATCTTCAGCAGTTGCTTTCAATTCAGCGGTTAAGGCTGTGATTTTAGAAATCACCTCAGCAGAGTCTTCTCCGCTAGGCTGAATGCTGAAGGAAACATATTCGAGGTTGGCGGAATTGCCGACTTTAAACTTCTCTTGATTTTTGGAAAGGTAGTCTGCAAGCTCAGCATCTTGGATCTTGATGTCGCCATCAGGAATTACATAGTATGGCAATAATAACACCGAAGCATCTGCAATGGTGTTGGAAGACTTGTGCTCCAATTTAGCTTCCGCAGTAGTTGCATACTCGGTTGTAGCTAGCAAGTTGTCATACTTCACGCGGCTTCTAGCCTGCGCAAATAATTTTTCTTGCTGTGCCCAAGCCGCTTGCTGTGCTGGATCTGCAGTTTCTAGTGATTGCAAAAAGGTGATGAGCTGCGTTTTGTCAAACTCGCCTGTTTGTGGGTTGACCAATTGAGAACGAAGTTCTGGAACAATATTTTTTCCTTGAACCATGTCAATCAGTTCTTGGCTAGATACCGTCAATCCCAGCTTCTCGTATTCCTGTTCGAATACGCGCTCTACAATCAAGGCCTGCCATGCTTGTTCACGAATCGAAACTAGCTCCGCTTCTGCAGGGATTCTGCCTGTTCGCTGTTGGAAGGAAGCCTTGTATTCTTCCACCTTGAGTGAAAACTCTTCCAGGGTAATTTCTTCACCTGCAATCTCCCCAATGATGTTCTTGTTGACATTGAGTAGGGAAGAATTTGGGCTTAACAAATCACCCCCCAAAAGAAATAATATTAACCCGCCAGCAATTACGCCGATTGCGAGACCTGTTCGTTGTCTAATTTGCTTAATTAACGCCATGGTTGTGACTTCGCTTATTTTAAAGTGTCGCAAAATAAGATGTTTCAGGGCGAAATTCAAAATTTCAGCCCTAACAATGTCTAGGCTTAGAAAATATCTGAGTCGCTGATTTTCAGCCGAACAGTTTCAATTCGATGTGCTTGCTTAGACACGATGGTAAAGGTAAACCTTCCATAGGTGATTGTTTCGCCTATATTGGGTAGATTTTCAGTTTGGGAAAGGATAAATCCAGAGAGCGTTTCAAAATCCCCATCCGGCAATTCCCATCCATATTTCTCCTTGAGATAATCAATTTCTAGTCGGGCACTTAGCAAAAATTCCAACTCCCCGATCAATTGTTCAGTAAGTGCTTCGTTGTCGTACTCATCCTCGATCTCTCCAAAAATCTCTTCGATGATGTCTTCCATGGAGATGATTCCACTAGTTCCTCCAAATTCATCGACCACCAAGGCAAGGCTTTTTCGCTCTTGGATAAATTGGATAAGGATTTCATTTGCAAGTGCTGATTCGGGTGCAATGATGATGGGCGTGAGAATGTCCTCAATTGTTTTGGGCTTTTTAAACAGCTCCAGCTGATGGCAATAGCCAATCACCTCATCTATTGATTCTCTGAAAATCACTACTTTGGAGTGCCCACTTTCTTGGAACACCTTTTTTAGCTCCTCGATCGAATCGGATACTTCTGCCGCCACAATATCTGTTCTGGGGATCATGCAATCCCGTATCCGTACTGTTTTAAATTCAATCGCATTATCAAAAATCTTGGAGTCTACCTCTACATTGCCAGCGGTCCTTTTCTGTCCCATTTGATCCTTGATAAAAGAATTAAGGTCTGTAATGGTGAACACAGGCTTTTCCTCATTGTATTCCAATCGAAGCACCTGGGTAATAAATCCCTTGGATAAGGCTACGATCAACCATACGATGGGATACATCACCGAATAAATGATCAAGATGGGCAGCGCAAAAAAGTTAAGCATGCGGTTGGGATCCAGCATGAATAGACTTTTTGGCAAAAACTCCCCAGTGATCAATACCAAAAGGGTGGACAAGACGGTTTGAGAAATCAAAATTACCGCTTCGTTGTTGAAGGATTCAGGAAACAAATTTCGCAGCGGCTCATCCAACAAATAGGCCATAAAGGTACCATACAGCACCAGCATAATCGTATTGCCAATCAACGTAGTCCCGATGAATTGGCCTGGGCTAGCAAAAAATTTACTAAGCACCTTCCCGCTCCACATCCCTTGCTTTTTTTGAAGCTCAATCTGAAGTTTATTGGCGGAGATGTAGGCGATTTCTACTCCTGAAAAAAACGCTGAAAAAATCAACGCAATCACGACATATACGACGTAGTTGTCCATGATTACCGTTTTCTGTTGGGTTTATTGCTTTTCACTGGCTTTTTTGCCTGGGATTCGCTGATTTCCCGCGCCTTATTTCTTCGCAGTTGAAACCAGAACAAAAGGCCCACAGCAAACATGAATAGGGAGTAGGAAAATCCAATGCCAAGGACCATCGTTTGGTGGATGCCCACCACGACAAGCGCAAGGGCTACAGAAAAGATAATCGCATCCAGTAATTTCATAGTCCTTCTCCTGGTAAAAGTGTTCTACTGTCTCGCACTTGCTTTAATTTGTAGGTCGAAAAACCATCGTCTGCTTCCATGCCCGTTCCATTGAAGAGTGTTTGCCGCTCTTGTATCGTCACAAATTTTTCAGTATATATCTTCCGTTCTGCTTGATTCCAAAACAATTCCTCGGTTTGCAGACGCTGATCTTTGGGTAGATTTTTTACTTGCACATTGCCTTCTCCCTTGTAGAGATTTTGATCTCTGAGGAAGTATCCTTTATTCGCACGCATGGTGGTCTCCAGCTGTCCCTGCAAATTAAAAAACTGAATCGTGATGCCTTCAGGAAATTCTAAATTTCCATTGGCATACTCTAGCTGCTTTGCAGCTGTAATCTCAGACCGAAGTACTGCGGAGTCACTGTGGAAAATATGAATATTTTGGGCAGAATTTACAGGGCCATCATAGGTTGCCAAATCATTTGGGTCTGCCTCTTCACGACAAGAAAAAAAGGCAATCAGGGCAAGGAATGAAAAATAGTAGGGAAGTCCACGGATCATCACCTGCAAAGATAGTAGGAAAGTTGGAGGGAATGAAAAGAATAAAGGCAGCCCTAGGGCTGCCTTTAGTTAAAGTTATGTAAGAAAAATTAGTCTCTTGTAGAAAGGGCAACAGTTTCCCCAACCCAGCATCCAGTACTTACAGAAGAACCTAATTGAAATCCTTCAGTGAAGAGTTCTTCCTTGGATGGGAAACGTGCTCGAGCACTACCCATTCCTTTGGAGTCTCCTGCTCTTTGAAAAGCATTGTAAGCAGCGATGAATACCGCGTAATCTTTAACTCTACTTTCACCTGCTCTACAATCGTTGTAAGCAGACATGTATAGATCGCCAATCAAGCCATAGGCAGAAGAAGACAATTCTGGATCAAGGCCTGCCGCCTCACGAGCTGCAGTTCTTGCTTGAGATTTCTTACCTGATCTTGCATAGATTTTAGCCAATTCCATTTGGGTTTCGCCTTTTTCCTTGTTAGTAGTAGCCAAAGTCATTGCTTTCTCAAAAACAGGCTCTGCCTTTGCAAAGTCATTTGCAGACATGTATAACATTCCTCTCACTTGTGAAGTCTTGAAAGTTGGCTCCTTGGAATCTTTAAACTCTAGGGCAGCCAAGAAGGCTTTGGTGGAGATACACTTGTATTGCAAGGAATAGGTGAAAATCTGCTCAGCTAGCTCCGCGTTAGTTGGATCAGCAGCAAGCTTTGGTCCCAATTTGTTTTCAATAAAGTCACAATCAATCAACTTCATTTTTACCAAAAGGGTCTCAAGCGTTGTTTTGGAGTCTGTTACATCCTTACCAGTTGCAGCAGCAGCATCCAAAAGCTTGTTGGACTTGTCGAAAATAGCCAATACCTGCTCTGGCGCATATGCCTGATTTAGCGTATAGTTTTTCTCCACCATGTCAAAATACATGGGAACAAACTGGTAATTGATACTTCCTTTCAAAGCGATGGCTTTATCAAAATCTGCAACTACTGCAGGGATTTTGGCCTTGTCAGATTTGAAGAACAAGTAGCCATAGTAGGCTTTGGTCTCAATCCACTTAACAGGGTTGTTGTACAATTCACCCCTTTTATCGTAGATCGACATCACACTGTCTTGGTATATTCTCTTTTGTGCCGCATCGGTCGTTTTATCCGCTGCACCTTTGTATACAGTCACTCCTTGAATGTAAATGGATTCATTCAAGTTTGGCACATTCACCAAAAGCCAGCTCAAAGGCTTTGTTGCCTCCACAAATTGCTCTGCTTTCATGTAGTCAAAATAGGCGGCATTGAACTCTCTAGCCTTTGCTTCCTGAGCAGGATCTGTAGGCCAGTTCCAGCCATCTTGCGCGTGGGATATTCCAGCAAGGAGCATAGCTCCGAGGACAAGAAAGGTTGATTTAATTTTCATAATCGTCCAGAATTAATCAGTTGTTGACTTTAGGTGAATCCCTTTTCGGGGTTAATTGTTTATAATTTAATTATTCGAAAACTCGTTTGTAGAACCAGCTATTGTCATTGAGTGAAAAGCCAAGGGTGAAATTAAAATAGGCTTCACGAATCAATCCATTGTCTGGTGTCCCTCTTCTTCCAACTTTCATCGCCATGTTGACCAATGAAAGGTTGTTTACAGGAATAGATGTACCAAAGTTGATGCCAAAATCATTGATAGTGGTCTCGTTGATAAAATAAGGTGTGCGCATGAATTCCAAACCCATTCGGTAGGTAGCGCGATTTAATAGCTTGTCAAAATCCGTGAAATCAGGTACTATCTGAAATCCAAGCCCTACTTTTTGGGCCGCTTGCAGGCTTAACGGCTCACCAAAAAAGTTTCTATACTTCGAAAAATCTTGGTACTGCCCCTCTAAGCCAATCACAAATTTATTATTTTTTTCATAGGTTACCCCAAACCCATAGCGGCTTGGAAGATAAATTGCTCCCTTTTCATTGTTGGCAATCAGATCACCATCAGACTTCGGGCTGCTAGCTTGACCAATCGGAGCCAATTTTGCAAACGCTGTTCCATTAACGTCCCCAAATGTCTGATAAATGGCTCCTAGGTGGAGGTTACTTTTTTCAGAAATCTTAAAAAAGTAATGAGCTCCCAACTTTAAGGCTACATCGGAGACAGAAATTCGTTCGTAATATTCAGAAGCTCTCCCCACTTCCACATCGTTTTGATTAAAAATCAACAGCTGATTGGAGCGAATAGAAGATCCAAAAAGATAGGATCCATGCACTCCGATACTCAGATTTTTGGCAAGCAAGTAACCAAAATTCACATACGCCTCCGAGATTCCCCCATCCCCTTCCAGGTTATTGTTCGCCCTTAAATCCGAATTATTCACTGGGCTGTCTACTTTCAACCGGTAATTGATACTTGAAATTTGTCCAAGACCCATTCCAGCAGTGAGCTTGCCTGACTTTACAGGTAGCGAAAGCGCAACATAGGAAAGGCCTCCTCCATCCACCAATGATTTTTCGGTAGCATTGGATACGGCTATTCGCTTGTAGTTAAGGGAAGCTTGAAAATTAAAAATGGTATTTCGCGTAGAAAGAGCAGGATTGACAACATTGGCACCCCAGCCTGTACCAAAACTGATGCCCATGCCACCCATGCCTTGGTTCTGAACCTGGCCAGCATAGTTAAATTCCCCAATGCCCAAGGCACTGTAGGTTGAGGAACTATTTTGACCGAAGCCTTCTGAAATTAGTAAAAGGGTGCTCAGCACGCCCAAGGCAAGTTTACGCAACATGGTGGTTTAGAATACAATTTAGCTCAAGGAGAACTAAATTTTGGACTACAAATATGTGGTCTTTTACTAATGATTCAAAAGATTCTGCGTCATCCCCACAGATATTAGCTAGATATTTCAGGAAAATTAACGCGGTAGGCATCAAATATTCCCGCCAACCCTAAACTGCGCAATTAAGGTTGCATACGACGAAGGGCTGAAGATTGGATGAATTTGGCGATCTGGAAGACTTGCCGAACCGTCAAACCCAAGATTGGTTTTTCATTTAGCAGGTAAAATAGGAATGAATAAAAACCCGACATTTAGGGTACTAATCAAATTTCTGATTCAATTCAGATCTAACTTAATTAAGCCATGCACGCAGAACGCTATACCTTGATTGGACTCATGTCGGGCACCTCCGGAGATGGATTGGACCTAGCCCATTGCCATTTTGAGTACCAAAAGGGGATGTGGAGCTATGAAATCATCCAAGCAGAAACACGTCCTTTTCCGATGGAACTGGGCCAAGCGTTGGCTACCAGTCACCTCCTTTCAGGTTTGGACCTGGCCTTACTGGATGTGAACTTTGGAAGATGGATGGGAGAGCAGGTGCAAAATTTCTGTCTCGAAAACCAGGTCAAGCCCATGGCTGTGGCCTCCCATGGACATACCGTTTTCCACCAACCTGAAAAAGGGCTAAGCTTGCAGATTGGGAATGGCTGGGCTTTGCACCAAGCTTCCGGAGAAAAGGTGCTCGCCGACTTTCGGATGCTTGACGTGCAGCTTGGAGGTCAGGGCGCTCCCCTTGTGCCCATTGGAGATCGGCTTCTTTTCCCACAGCTTGATTTTTGCATCAACTTGGGCGGAATCTCCAACCTTTCCCTAAAAAAAAATGGGCAGCGAATTGCCTTTGATTGCAGCCCCTTTAATCTTTTGCTCAATCGAGAGGCTATGAAGCTTGGAAGCTCATTTGACCAAGATGGTGCCTGGGCAAGAGCCGGAAATCTAAATCAGGCCCTCCTCGCACAATTAAATGCCCTACCTTTTTATGCGGTATCAGGTGCAAAATCGCTAGGCCGTGAATCGATCGATCAGATCTTCATCCCCCTATTGGATCAAAGCGGGCTTTCGCCCAAAGATCTTTTGTGCACCTTGGTGGAGCATTTTGCCATCCAAATCGCTGCATTGATCCAAACCCATGCCACAAAGGCTACTCCAAGCGTGTTGCTTACCGGAGGCGGAGCCTACAACCGCTACTTTGTGGAGCGATTGGACCATCAGTTGAATCAACAATGGATTCAAGTAGAAGCGACTAAAGAACTTATTGAATTTAAGGAGGCTATGATTTTTGCATTTCTTGGGGTGCTAAAACTCCGCGGAGAGGCGAATGCGCTGTCTTCAGTGACCGGAGCAAGTCGTGATTCTTCGGGAGCTGCCATTTATGGGTAAAAGTTAGACCTAGGCCGTAAAAGTCAAGAGAGACTGGAAAATATTTCTCTATTTTTAGGCTGAATTATAAACCCAAGGAAACAATGCTTGACTTACTCAAAAAATTTGAGAATAAATCCCCTGAAATCGTTTTTGAATGGAGAGATTCTGAAACAGAGGCTGAAGGATGGGTAGTGATCAACTCCCTGCGTGGGGGAGCTGCTGGAGGGGGAACCCGCATGCGCAAAGGCTTGGACAAACGCGAAGTGGAGTCTCTAGCCAAAACCATGGAGGTAAAGTTTACCGTCTCAGGCCCTGCCATTGGAGGTGCCAAATCAGGAATCAATTTTGACCCAGCAGATCCTCGCAAAGAAGGGGTGCTCGAGCGCTGGTACAAGGCAGTCATGCCGCTGCTCAAAAACTATTACGGAACTGGCGGAGATCTGAATGTGGATGAAATTCACGAAGTGATCCCCATTACCGAATCCTATGGCCTTTGGCATCCCCAAGAAGGAATTGTGAATGGCCATTTTCAAGCGAATGAACCACAAAAAATCAGAAAAATTGGCCAATTGAGGCAGGGTGTTTCCAAGGTATTGGAAGACCCAAACTTTACTCCAAATGGGGCTAAAAAATATACGGTAGCCGACATGATTACAGGCTATGGCGTCGCAGAAGCAGTGAAGCACTACTACTCCTTATGGGGAGGTGAGCTAAAGGGAAAGCGGGCGGTGATCCAAGGCTGGGGAAATGTAGGCGCCGCTGCAGCTTGCTTTTTGGCAGTGGAAGGGGTACGTATCGTCGGCGTCATTGATCGCGCAGGAGGACTCATTCGGGAGGAAGGCTTCAACCTAGATGAAATCCGCGAACTCTTTTTGAAGCGCGAGGGAAACCAACTGATTGCCGCCAACTTGCTTCCCTTTGAAGAAGTGAATGAGAAAATTTGGGATTTGAAAAGTGAGATTTTCATCCCAGCAGCGGCCTCACGCCTCCTAACCCAAGATCAGGTGGAGCGCATGGTTGCGGCTGGCCTGGAGGTCATCTCTTGCGGCGCAAATGTTCCTTTTGCAGATCCAGAAATTTTTGTCGGTCCTACAGGCCTGTGGGCAGATGAGCATGTGGCGCTTATTCCTGACTTCATCGCCAACTGTGGCATGGCTCGGGTATTTGCTTACTTAATGAGTGATGGAGCTGAAGTCACCGACCAAGCGATTTTTACAGACGTGAGTCATACCATCTTGAAAGCTCTTCAGCGGTCGCATGCCCAAAATCAAGGGAGAACAAAACTATCCCAAACTTCCTACGAAATAGCTTTAGCGCAGCTCATGTAAAAAAGAGCGGGGAAGTAATGTCCTAGCGATAATTTGAGGGAATATTAACGAGTTGTTAAGAATGTGCCATTTTACTACTATATGCACGTTTTTTTAACGAAGGGAAGTCAAATTCTTCCGAATTAGTTAGGAAAATTAGCATAAAGGGACTAGAATCGCTTATTCGAAGTCATTAACAAGTAGATTAAACCTATTTCATCACCAAAACCCCAGAAAAATGGAGTTAATAATTATCGTAATCTTTGTGGTTGGCTACCTTGCCATCGCGCTGGAGCACCCCATCAAGATCAACAAAACAGCTTCCGCTTTACTGACTGCAGTAATTTGCTGGACCATTTTTACCGTTTCAGGAGCTTCTGAGACACTTTTGAACAGCGATCGCTACCTCCACTTTATCCAAGAGTTGGGAGAAAAAGCGGCCACCCTTAGCGCAAGTGAACTTCACTTGGAATTTGTGGTAGAGCAATTGGGACACCACCTCAATGAAATCGCGCAGATCCTCTTCTTCTTGATGGGAGCCATGACGATTGTAGAATTGGTGGATGCGCACCAAGGATTCAAATTCATCACCGACCGCATCAAAACCAAAAATCCAATTGTATTACTATGGGTAGTTTGTTTTGTGGCCTTTTTCCTCTCTTCCGTTTTGGACAACTTGACCACCACCATCGTGATGGTATCCTTGATACGGAAATTGATTCCAGATAAGGAAATGCGTCTCTTCTTTGCAGGAATGATCGTGATTGCTGCCAATGCGGGTGGAGCCTGGTCTCCAATTGGTGACGTGACGACGACCATGCTTTGGATCGGTGGACAGATCTCTGCTGCTGCCATCATGAAGAGCTTATTCATTCCTAGTATTGTTTGTGCGGTAGTTCCTTTGTTGTTCCTGACATTTACGATGAAAGGGACTTTAGGAGAATTCAAAGAAGATACCAACGCAACTGCTTCTAGCATTAAAAGCGGCAACTTGATGTTGGCTCTTGGTATAGGCGCCTTAATTTCTGTTCCCATCTTCAAGACCGTAACCCACCTGCCTCCATACATGGGCATGTTGCTCGGCCTAGGTGTCCTATGGGTGATATCTGAATTGATCAATCCAGACTTGGATGAAGCGGAACGAAAGAATTATACTGCAAGTCATGCCCTTGCTAAAATCGATATGCCAAGCGTTTTATTCTTCTTGGGCATTTTGCTTGCGGTAGGCGCACTTCAGTCTATGGGTACCTTGGCCAACTTTGCTGGCTACCTCAATACAACCTTTGGCGACAATCGAATCATCATCACCCTTATCGGTCTCTTGTCTGCTATCGTAGATAACGTACCTTTGGTGGCTGCCAGTATGGGTATGTATAGCTTGGAAATGTATCCAATGGATGACTTCATCTGGATCTACCTTGCCTACTGTGCTGGTACAGGAGGAAGTATCCTAATCATTGGATCTGCTGCTGGAGTAGCGGCCATGGGTATGGAGAAAATCGAATTTGGCTGGTACTTGAAGCGCATCTCTTTACTTGCTGCACTAGGTTACTTTGCTGGAGCAGGGGTTTACTTGCTTATGTCACAGCTGTAAGCTTCGCAATCAATTCATTCAAAAAAGGGAGGTTAGTCAGCTAGCCTCCCTTTTTTTATTTCCCTGCTACTTCCAGATTTCGAAAACAGGTCTCTAGGTGATCATTGACCAAACCTGTGGCCTGCATATGGGCATAGAGCACTGTGCTCCCCAAAAATTTGAATCCCCGTTTTTTCATGTCTTTGGCTAGGCGATCCGACTCAGGAGAGGTGGCGGGATAGGGATCTCCTGGAGAGATCTTATTTTGAATCGGCTGCCCTCCCACAAAGCCCCAGATGTAGGCAGTGAAGGTGCCAAACTCTGCTTGAATCTCCTGAAAGCGTTGCGCATTGTTGATCGCAGCACGAATCTTCAATGCATTCCGGACGATGCCTTTATCTTGAAGCAACTCTTCCACATAAGATTCGGGGAATTGGGCTACCTGCAGGTAGTCAAAGTCTGCAAAAGCCCTTCGGTAGCCTTCCCGTTTTTTGAGAATAGTCGCCCAGCTCAAACCTGCTTGTGCACTTTCCAATATCAAAAATTCAAAGTGTGTTCGGTCCTCATAGACCGGAACTCCCCACTCCTGATCGTGATACGCAATGTATTCCGGAAAGCCCAAGCACCAAGGGCAACGTGATTTTTGCAAAACATCCATGGACCAAACCTCTATAATTTAGACACAACAAGCAAGTTGAACCGATCTTCGATTCCTTATTTAAGTACTCGTAAAAAAAATGGAAGTTAAGCTGGGCTATTCCAGATGCTCCAAGCCGCTTCAGCCTG
>CAMDLI010000060.1 GCA_945901615.1 Spirosoma fluviale | reverse complement strand
CCGAAGGAACCATTTTTGCGATCCGAGCGGAGGATAATGTTGATGGTTTTGGTATAGTTGCCATCGTCAAAGCCTGTAAGTCGGCTTTGATCGGAGCGCTGATCTAGCACTTCTACGCGGTCGATCGCATCTGCAGGTAGGTTGCGAAGTGCAATGCTAGGATCGCTGCCAAAGAATTCTCTTCCGTCGACCAGGATTTTTTGAACCTGCTCTCCCTGGGCTTGAATTTGTCCTCCCTGCATCGTGATGCCGGGCATTTTTTTGATCAAATCCTCTGCCTGGGCGTTGGTTTGTGTTTTGAAGGCATTGGCATTGAAGGAAGTTGTGTCTCCTTTTTGCTCACCTACCACACTTACTCCTTGCACGAGAACTTCTCCAAGAACTTTGGTGTCCTCGAGTAATACCAGTTCGCCAAGCTCCACCGGCTCACGCATGCTGTGAATTTTGGTGATGGTTTTGTAGCCTAAGAAGGTGATTTCAAGTTTGACCTCTGGGATAAATGGTCTCGCTAGTTCAAATTTCCCATCAGCACCCGTTACGGTACCGCGGAGTAAGGAGTCGGTGACGGTTTTGATCAATACATTGGCACCGATCATGGGTCTCTTTGCAGTTCCATCCATCACCTGTCCTGTAAACTTTCGTTCGGGGCGGACTTGGTCGGTTGGGCGCTGCCCAAAGGATGGAAGGGCAACAAGAAATGAAAAAATTAAAAGAAAAAGGAATTGGTAAGTTTTCATAAATTGGTTGTAGTACATCTTCTTTGACTCCAATAGGGAGTAAAAGGTTTAATAGAGGTGAGGAGTAAAATTAGAGTGGGAATTCTGGGGGATAAGTGGTTTATTTTCAGTCTAAAAGTCGGATAATCAAGAACTTTGTTTCATGATCTCCGTATAAGAAATTCCGTAATGGCTTTCGTGGTAGGTCACTTTGCCTTTTTGGATAAGCAGGACTTGAGGAGATTCATGAGGGATGCCAAAGCGCTCCGCAACTAGATTGGATAGGTTTCGGTAAGCGAGAAGGTCCAAGTAATATGGGGTGATTTTGTCAGAGTCCTCGGTTTTCCAGTTTCGCAAAAGACGATCCAAGGCCATGCTGCTAATGGAGCAGCTGGTACTGTGCTTGAAAAGTAGCACAGGCTTATCAGCACTTTCTGTGATCACTTGATCAATTTGCTCTTCTGAGGTGAGTTTGTTCCAGTTCATGTACTCTTTTCGCTACTTTTGTAGTTCACCTGACAAAGGTAACCTAGATCTCCTGAACTCTCAAGTACAATGACCGCGCCAAATTTCCCTAGTACAATTAAAAGAGCTTTAATTTTTTGGATTGGGACAGGGATCCTAGCCGTTTCCTGCAAGTCTTTGGATCCTGCCGCGAGCTTACCGCTGCCGACAGTTCCCAGCACCAAATCTTCCTTGAATATACCCCTAGAGATTCCTTTTTCGACGCTTACTGCAGTGGCCAATCGTGAAACTCCAACGCTGATTTTTCGACAGCGGGGCATGGATTTAGGGAATGGGTTGGTTGGAGATTTTGACTTTTCAAGAAACGGTAAAATACAGCTTCGTGCATTAGATCAACAGCGTTTGGAGGTGGTGTTCCCACTTAAAATTCAAGGAGAAGTAGGCTTAAAGCCAGGGGGGCTCCGAAATCTCCTGCAGTCTAAGGTGGCGATCAACCAGAGCTTGGCTCCAGTTTTTGTGATTAATCCTCAAGTTCAGTCCAACTGGTATTTGGGGATTTCTGAGTTTGAACTTTTGGACTTGGGTGGTAAAATGGCGCTTTCTGTGCTTGGGATTGAGCTGGATTTAAGCCCGCTGGTTCGCCAAGAAATTCGCCGATTTGCAAAGCAGGAACTCACCTCTAAGCCGAATTTGCTTGCGCTCAAACCCCTGATGGAGACCGTCTGGAATCAAGTGGGCAAGCCGATGGTAGTGGAGGTGGAAGGAAAGAAAACAGGGCTATCTATCCGTCCTGATTCGGTCAAACTTCGGGAGTACTTTCAGCCGAACAAGGGCTTACACCTGGATTTGGGTTTCCAAGGGCAGGTTCAAGTACACCCTGCTACAGCCCTCCCTAGCCGTGCTTTTCCGCTGCCCAAAATCTCAGCCAACACGGATGCAAGCAATCGAATTGAGCTACAATTGCCTTTGGAGTTGACTTATGCAGAGCTGGATGCGCTGATTCAACAATCGTTTGGTGGGCAGTCCATCCCAATGAATAAAACCTACCGTTTCAATGCTACCCAATTCCGTACGCAAGCCTATGGGGATCGAATAGGAATCACAGTTGCCTTTACGGCAGTAAGCACGAAAGGAGGGGAGTTGACTGGGGAACTATTCCTAGTAGGTCAACCAGTCTATGATCCAGCGACGCAAGTGCTGCGCGTGGATAACCTGGATTTTGTCATGAAGAGCGGCAGTGCCAAAGCGATGTTGGGCACGATGATCAAAAAGGGGAAAATCCACCGACAACTCAGCCAACGGATGAAGATGCCTTTGGGGGAGACCATTGGGGAGAGTTTGAAAGGGCTTCAAGGGAGACTTTCCTTGCAGACTTCCGTGGCCAACCTATCGATTCAGGGTTTACAAATCGTGCCACTGGGTTTTTACCCAACAGCCACCGGACTGGCAATTCCACTCAAGGCGATAGCCACGACTGCCATTCAATGGAAGTGACCCTGAAAGGCTAAATGAAAATAAAAAAGGGAGTTAAACTCCCTTTTTTATTTTCTACCGGCTTTGATTTTTTCGACTACATCTGGGTCCAAGAGGGTGGAGATATCTCCCATACCGTCTAGGCTTCCCTCGGCGATTTTTCGTAGAATGCGCCGCATGATTTTGCCAGACCGGGTTTTAGGAAGTCCAGGCACAATTTGGATTTTGTCTGGCTTAGCAATTGGCCCAATGATTTTCGAAACGGTTTCCTTGATTTCTTGAATCAGGTTGTCTTCGCTGCGGTTGCTCAAATCACAGATTACAAAGGCATAGATGCCTTGTCCTTTGACTTCGTGTGGGAAGCCTACCACGGCTGACTCAATCACTTTTGGGTGCTCGTTGATCGCATTCTCCACCTCAGCAGTACCCAATCTATGGCCGGACACATTCATGACATCGTCTACTCGACCCAGGATTCGATAGTAGCCATCGTGGTCTCGCTTGACTCCATCGCCGGTAAAGTACTTGTTTTTGTAAGTTGAAAAGTAGGTTTGCTTGCAGCGCTCGTGATCTCCATAGGTTGTCCGGATCATGGATGGCCATGGAAAATCGATGCAAAGGTTGCCCTCTACTGAGTTGCCGCGAAGCTCCTTGCCTTCTGCATCCACAATGCTGAGTTGGATGCCGGGCAGTGGCAGGGTAGCATAGGCTGGCTTGGTGGGGGTGATGCCCGCGAGTGGGGAGATCATAATTCCGCCGGTTTCGGTTTGCCACCAGGTGT
The DNA here is from genome assembly GCA_945901615.1 of Spirosoma fluviale. Taxonomy (GTDB): domain Bacteria; phylum Bacteroidota; class Bacteroidia; order Cytophagales; family Cyclobacteriaceae; genus Algoriphagus. The sequence continues at coordinate 9,656 of CAMDLI010000060.1, read as the reverse complement.
CTACAATCGGGCACTTGCCCTTGCCGATATGGTTGTGGTACCAGTGCCAAGCTTCCTCGTTGATGGGTTCGCCGACAGAGCCGAGGACTTTGAGGGAGCTCAGGTCGTGCCCTTCAATGGGCTCGGTTCCAAAGGCCTGAAGGGCTCGGATAGCTGTTGGGGCAGTGTAAAAAACATTGACTTTGTACTTTTCAATAATCTCCCAGAATCGTCCAGGATGGGGATAGGTGGGCACGCCTTCAAACATCACCGTCGTAGCGCCAGAGAGTAGGGGGCCATACACGATATAGGAGTGTCCTGTGATCCAGCCAATGTCAGCGGTACACCAGTACACGTCTCCTGGGATGTATTGAAATACATTTTCGAAGGAGTACTTGGTGTAGACCATGTAGCCTCCGGTGGTGTGGACCACCCCTTTGGGCTTGCCCGTAGAGCCAGAGGTGTAGAGGATAAAGAGCATGTCCTCGCTATCCATTTCAGCGGCTTGGTTGACGGCCGACTGCCCCTCTAGTGCTTCATGCCACCAATAATCCCTCCCTGCAAGCATGGCAGTTTCTTGTCCGGTACGCTTGTAGACAATCACCGTTTCTACGGGTGCTTTTTCGAGGGCTTCGTCTACGATTTCTTTGATACCAATTTTTTTGTTGCCCCGGTAGTTGCCATCTGCAGTGAGCACGGCCTTGGCTTTGCAGTCCAGAATGCGGTCGGCTAGGGAGGTGCTGGAGAAACCAGCAAACACCACAGAGTGAATCGCGCCGATGCGTGCACAGGCAAGCATGGCGATGGCCGCCTCGGGTACCATTGGCATGTAGATGATTACGCGATCTCCTTTGCCGATGCCCTTGGACAGTAGGGTGTTGGCAAAGCGGCAGACTTCTTCAAAAAGTTGGCGGTAGGTAAGCGTACGTCCTGCTTCTCCAGGCTCGTTTGGTTCCCAGATGATGGCAGGTCGATCGCCTAGGGTGTACAGGTTTTTTTCAAAGATATTTTCAGTGAGGTTGAGTTTACCATCCACAAACCAGCGCACATCGGGAGTTTCGAAGTTCCACTCCAAGACCTTGGACCAGCGTTTTTTCCAATGAAAGGAGTCGGCAATTCGAGCCCAGAATTCTTCAGGCTGTGCCACACTTTTTTGGTATTCGTGAAAGTACCCACTTAGGGTATGCAATCTGTCGCTCATGCTTCTGATTAGGTTGCGGTGAAAATCAATGGTTGGATGCCTGTCCTGCTCCTTTTGGAATTCTAATTTCTTGGATCAGTTCCTGCACATTTTTGGGTGGAGGCGGTGTCAACCAAGATACGCCAAAGCAAACCAAGAAGTTAAGCGCCATTCCTAGGGAGCCAATTCCTTCTGGGGAAATTCCCCACCACCAGTGCTCGGCTGTGTTCAGTTCGGGATGGACAAACTTGAAGTAGCTAATGTAGCTGATGGTGAAAACAAGTCCAGTTAGCATGCCTGCGATGGCTCCTTCCTTGTTGACACGGGTAGAAAATATTCCTAGCAAGATGACTGGGAAGAAGGAGGAGGCGGCGAGTCCAAATGCAAAAGCAACTACTTCGGCTACGAAGCCAGGAGGGTTGATGCCAAAGTAGCCGGCAAGAATCACGGCACCAGCTGCGGAGATCCTAGCAATTCGGAGTTCTTTTTTATCCGAAATATCGGGGCGAAATGTTTTGAATAGATCCCGCGATATGGAAGTAGAAATAACAAGCAAAAGGCCTGCTGCTGTCGATAAGGCTGCAGCCATCGCTCCGGCGGCTACCAAGCCCACCACCCAATCGGGGAGCTGTGCTATTTCTGGTCCCGCCAAAACCATGATGTCCTTGTCTATCTTTAGCTCGTTGGAAGCAGGGTCTGGGAGGTATTGAACCAGCCCATCTCCATTTTTATCTTCGATTTGGATCAGCTTCGTTTGTTGCCAGTTTTGAACCCATTCTGGGAGCTGGTCGATGGGTTTTTCAGAGGTAGACTGGATGATATTGTACATTCCAAATGCTGCCACTGCAGGAGCAGTAGTATACAGGATAGCGATAAATGCCAAGGCGTAGCCAGCAGAAAGGCGGGCATCTTTTACCTTGGGAACGGTAAAAAAGCGAACAATCACATGAGGAAGGCCCGCTGTTCCCACCATCAAGGCCAAGGTGATCATGAATAAATCAGGAATACTTTTTTTGCCAGAGGTGTAGTCAGAAAAACCTAGGTCACCCAACACTCCATCTAGCTTGTCCAAAAGTGGGACTCCCTCTGCTACATCACCGCCTAGTCCAAGTTGTGGAATAGGATTTCCTGTGAGTTGCATGGAAATAAAAATGGCCGGAACCATGTAGGCAAAAATCAACACACAGTATTGGGCAACTTGGGTGTAGGTGATGCCTTTCATTCCGCCCAACACGGCATAGAAAAACACGATTGCCATGCCAATCACTACCCCCCATTCGATGGGGAGTTCGAGGTAGCGGGAGAAGACGATTCCTACGCCGCGCATCTGCCCTGCTACATAGGTAAAGGAGATGAATAGGGCACAAATTACGGCCACAACACGGGCCTTGTTGGAGTAATAGCGATCGCCGACAAAGTCAGGAACCGTGAATTTTCCAAATTTTCGAAGGTAAGGGGCGAGCAGTAGCGCAAGCAATACATAGCCTCCAGTCCAGCCCATCAGGTAGACAGAGCCATCGTAGCCTGAAAAGGAAATGATGCCTGCCATTGACATGAAAGAAGCGGCAGACATCCAGTCTGCAGCCGTGGCCAAGCCGTTGGCGAGAGGAGAAACTCCTCCACCGGCAATGTAAAATTCTTCGGTAGATCCCGCACGACTCCAAATGGCAATGCCAAGGTAAAGCGCAAAGCTAAGTCCAACGAGTAAGTAGGTCCAGGCAAGTAAATCCATATCAGTCTTCGTTCACATTAAATTCCTTGTCCAGCTTATTCATCCGAACTACATAAACAAATATCAACACTAGAAAAGCGTAAATCGCTCCTTGCTGTGCAAACCAAAATCCTAATTTGAAGCCTCCAATTCGGATGGTGTTGAGCTCTTCTACCCATAGAATTCCACATCCAAAGGAGACGATAAACCAAATAAAAAGTAAGATTGCGAGCGTTTGGAGGTTTTTTTTCCAATACTGCTCCATTTTTGTGGGAGAGGGTGACATGGTGGTGACGGTTAGTCTAGGTTTAATTTTGGGCTCATCAAAAAAAGTAATGCCGATTTTTTGATGGAAGAAATATAACCTAAAAATTAGAAGGAAAAGACCTTTTTTCCAAAGGTGGCATCACTCATAGGCCATAAGTCGGTTTAATTTTTGAAGCCTCGCCTCTTCGTTGATCCAGTCAAGTCCTTGAAAATAAGTCTTGTAAAACAGGGGATGCGTTCAGATGAGCGGAACGGGTGCCAATTCAAGAAGAAAAAATCAAATCAAGTATTCCGATGCGAAGGCTAAGGCTGCTGCCAAAAAGGTAATGGCCAGCTTGTTGAGCTGAAATTTGTGGTGTGGGCTACTTTCAAAAAATATGGTCGTAGAAATATGCAGAAAGCCCCCTGTAACTAGTCCATACAAAATGCCGATTCCTTCGGTAGAAAGAATGCCCTGATTGATAAAGAAGGCGCTGGAAAGCATGCCTAGAGGGGATGCAAGTGCAAAAATGGTGAGCAGGATAAGGGTCCATTTTTTAGAAAGTGAGGCACCGAGAACAGCCGCTAGCGCAAATGCTGCAGGTCCTTTGTGCATCAGAATACCGAGAAGGACTGTTTTATCGCTGTGCTCCTGAGCCAAAGCAAGGCCTTGTTGCGTGGATGAATCACCATGTGACAAGAGCGTGCCTTCCAAAAAAGCATGGATAAATAAGCCTATCATCAACGTAAATACGCCTTTGTAGGTAGCAGACTCGTGCTTGTGAATGTGGCCATGCTCGATTCCTGCAGACCAAAACTCTAAAAGCTGCTGCAATAGAAAGCCGACCAGGATGTACACTCCCATGCGGCTGGGATTGTAGGAACCCGAAAATAATTCGGGCAAAATATGCAAGATGGTGATGGAGAAAAGGTAAGAACCCGCAAATACAAGCACCAGCTTGAAGTATTTTTCTTTGAGTACTGGGGTGATAAAAACTAAGAGTCCAGCTAGCAGCGCCGTGAAAAATAGAAGAATAAAATTTAGCGCCATAGGTAAAACCTTTCTGTGAACTCAGCGAAGGAATTTTTTACAAAGGTATAAAAATTCAACAATGTTGCACTATGTAGCGCAACAATATTGCATAAACCAATTTATTGAATTGGGAAGGAGAGGAAAGATTTAAGTTCAGGGCTTACGTACAACGTAAGGTCCTTTCCTTTTTCATTGTAGATCAAAATCATCTCGATGTCCTTGCGTGCTGAGTCGATCCGGATTGCATCTTGCCAACCACGAACCAGTAGCGATTGCGCAAGAATAGCAGCTTCTTTTGGGGTTTTTGCAAACACAGTGGTTTGGAGAAGCCCATGGTTGACGGGATAGCCTGTTCGTGGATCCAATACCCATGCTTTTCGCAACGAATCCTGTTTGTAGGATTGTGTAAAATCTCCAGCCGTGGCCGCCCCTCGGTTTTGTAAAGCAACCCATCCTTCCTGAGCTACACCCAGGCTGTCAGGGTACTTTGTTTTTAGCTTCCACAGTTCTTGCCGCTCATTGACCCCTTTTGCTAGGGTGTATTTTCCAACTTGTAAAAAGAAGTTTTGAATGCCTAGCTTTTGAAGAAGGAGTGCTACCTGAGCCAGAGCGAGGGTTTGGCCGTAATCTGAGAGGTTGACTTTAAGTCCAGATTTTGCTTTTCGAATGAGGGTGTCGCTCAAAATAAAATTGGACATTCCTACATTCCCCAAAAGGGTAGAAATGTCTACACTATCCTTAATCGTTGCTCTTGAGGAAGAAAAATTCCATCCTTCGTAGAGCATTCCAGAGCTGGGGTCCCAGGAATTTTCAGAATTTTTGGAATCTTGGCTTACCATTCGGAGTAGCGCCAGGAGATCTTTGGAAGGCTTGGGGATTGTATCTTGACGATTGAGTAGGTACAGCGCTGAACCTGGGGAATCCATCTCATACAACTTGCTTTGATGGGTAAGTAGGGAGTCAAGTTTGGCCTTTACAGTTGCCCGCTCCGGATGGTACAAAAAAAGATAGGGCTGTTCCAAAAACTCTCCTTGCAAGCTGATCAATCCATTTTTCCGAGCCGCTTCCTCGCTAGAAGCTGTACTCCCGGTGCTATTTCTATACAAATAGACAATCAGCACCAAGCTCAACAGGACTAAGGAATAGAGGATGTTTTTCTTTGCGTTCGGACTCATCTGGGATGGAAATTTCAAACAAAATTAGTACCTTTTTCTTTAACCTTTTCCGAAAGATTCAGATCCCCTCAGCTTCCGGTTTTTATCTATATTTGTAGCTAGCGCACACCACATGAGAGAAGATTATTTGACAGGAGACGAAGAACAGTTAGGGCCCAAGGATCGGGATTTTGAGCGTGCTTTACGCCCCCTAAGCTTTGAAGACTTTACTGGGCAAGCCAAAATCATCGAAAATCTTCGCGTATTTGTTCACGCTGCCAAAAAAAGAAATGAACCCCTAGATCATGTGCTCCTGCATGGACCTCCCGGATTGGGAAAGACCACGCTCAGTCATATTATCGCCAACGAGCTTCAAGCAGGGATCAAAATCACCTCTGGCCCAGTGTTGGACAAGCCCTCAGACTTGGCAGGTCTTCTGACCAATTTGGAAGAAGGGGATGTCTTATTCATTGACGAAATTCACCGACTCAATCCTATTGTAGAGGAATACCTCTATTCTGCAATGGAGGATTACCGAATCGACATCATGCTAGACAGTGGGCCCAATGCTCGTTCGGTTCAAATCTCACTCAGTCCCTTTACCCTCATCGGGGCCACGACTCGCTCCGGTCTGCTCACCTCCCCACTTCGCTCACGTTTTGGGATCAACTCCCGTTTGGAATACTACGATGCCAAGTTGCTCACCGATATTGTGCTGCGCTCAGGGGGCATCTTGCAAACTCCTATTGATGAAGTAGCCGCCTATGAACTGGCCCGCCGAAGTCGGGGTACGCCTCGTATCGCCAACATGCTCCTACGGAGAACGCGGGATTTTGCCGAAATCAAAGGCAACGGAACGATCACATTGGAGATTGCCAAAATAGCGCTAAATGCACTGGATGTGGACGAAAACGGTTTGGACGAAATGGACAACCGCATCCTGATGACCATCATTGAAAAATTCAAAGGAGGACCTGTAGGATTGGGAACCATTGCTACCGCTTGCGGGGAAGAAGCGGAAACCATCGAAGAGGTGTACGAGCCCTTTCTAATTCAGGAAGGCTACCTTAAGCGTACCTCTCGGGGGCGAATGGCCACCGAACTCGCCTACAAGCACCTCAAAATAAAACCAACAGGGGCAAGCGGAACCCTGTTTGACATGTAAAAAAAGAAGCCCTAGTTCATGTATTGAACTAGGGCTTTTTGCTGGAATAAGTTAAGGCTAGCGGATGGACTTTTTTAGGCGAACTTTTGAAGCGATTGCTCCAACACGCGTGCAAAGCGATACACATCCTGAAAGCTGGTGTAGAGTGGTGGTGGAGCCAAGCGAATCACGTTTGGATTTCTCCAATCGCCCACCACTCCCTGCCCGTACCATTCGTCAAAGACGGCTTTGCCTCCTTTGTGGATCAACAAGGACAATTGGCATCCTCGCTCGGCTGGATTTTTTGGGGTGATGATCTCCAATACGCCAGAATCGCCACTAATCTCTTCAATCAAATATTCCAAGTAGCCGGTTAGCTGAATGCTTTTTTCACGAATGGCAGGCATGCCTGCTTCTTGAAATAGTTCCAAAGAAGCTTGGTGCACTGCCAAAGCTAGGACGTTGGAACAAGCGAGTTGCCAACCGTCGGCTCCATGCATGGGTTGAAACCCCTTTTTCATTTTGAAGCGCTCGTCTTCCTGATGTCCCCACCATCCTGCAAATCGAGGAAGGTCTGCTCGGTCGGCATAGGTCTCGTGCACAAAGATCCCGGAGACATTGCCCGGTCCAGAATTTAGGTACTTGTAGCTGCACCAGGTGGCAAAGTCCACCTTCCAGTCATGAAGTTGGAGGGGGGCATTACCTGCCGCATGGGCCAAATCAAATCCTGCCAACGCGCCCACCTCATGAGCCGCTTGGGTGATGGCTTGGATGTCGAAAAGTTGCCCCGTGTAATATTGGATTCCAGCCATGTTGACCATAGCCAATGCGCTGCCTTGCTTTTTGATTTCTGCTATGATATCCTCGGTCCGCAAGGTGTGTTCACCAGACCTAGGCTGTAACTCTACCAAAACCTCTTTGGGATCTAGTCCATGAAACTTGATTTGGGTTTCCAGCATGTATTGATCCGATGGAAAAGCTCCGCCTTCCACGATGATTTTAAATCGAGTAGGGCTAGGCTGGTAAAAGGACACCATCAAGAGGTGCAAATTGACCGATAGGTAATTCATGGCTACCACCTCCTCGGGCAAGGCGCCTAGGATTTGAGCCAAAATTGGTTTTGATTTCTTCCTTACGGAATACCAAGGATCTTCCCCATGAAAATACCCGTCCACTCCCATGTTTGCCCAAGCGGCCAACTCCTTCTCTAAGTAGGCTGCTGCGGTCTTTGGCTGTAGACCTAGCGAATTGCCACAAAAGTAAAGGGCATCTTTTCCTTCGATCTTAGGGAAGTGAAAGCGGGATCTAAATTGGGCCAAGGGGTCCAATGCATCCTGGTCTTTGGCAAAAGATTCGCTGTATTGGTAGTTGGGGGATGGGGTCATTTTGGAAAAGTGTATTGGGTGTCTATTCTTACAATCAATGCTACTCGAGTTTTGTTTGGGAAGCTGGACTCAATCAGTACAGAATTGCAAGCTGAATGAAATTCTAAGGACTATTCTCGGCTTCTAGTTTTTTCGAAAGATACCTACAAACTGTTTCAAAGTCCTAAGCGGAGCAGCCATGCTGTCCTTTTTTTGGCTTAATTTGCATCAAGCCCCCATCGACTATGCACTTTCCCTTCGCGGACCTTCATTGTGATTTACTTTCCTTTATGGCGAAGGTTCCAAAGGCAGATCCCTTTGATCCGGATCAAATTGCTTGTGCTTTTCCTTGGTTAAAAGCTGGTGGGGTACGAGCCCAAGTGCTTGCAATCTACACGGATGTGCATCCCGAAAGCATGGAGCTGGCGAGTCGGCAGGCAGACCTTTTTGTGAAGCTTCTTGAAGACCAACCCGAGACGGTTTGCCGCTGGGATGCGGCCTTTCAGCAGAAGTTGGAGGCTACCGAGCAACTGGGAATCATTGCTTCCATTGAGAATGCCGCCGGGATTGGTACTCCAACGGCTACTTGGTCTGAAATCTATTCCCAGTTTGATACTTTGCTCGACAAGGTGGGTTCCCTAGCCTACATCAGCCTCACGCACCATACTGAAAATCGTTTTGGAGGAGGCAACTATACGGAAGGAATTGGATTGAAAGCCGATGGCAAACGCCTGCTTGACTACCTAGCAGGCAAGCGAATTCCGGTAGACCTTTCCCATACTTCCGACCTGTTGGCTGAGGGGATTTTGAATCACATTGACCGGCATCATTTGCCCATTCCCATTCTAGCCAGCCACTCTAATTTCCGGACAATTTGGGACCATAAGCGGAATTTAACAGATGAATTTGCCCAAGAGATCATTCATCGTGGAGGGATTATTGGAGTCAATTTTCTTCGGGCCTTTTTGGATAGTGAGCAGCCAGAAAGACTATTTGAACACATCATCTATGGATCCAAACTAAATGAAGATGCCATCGCCTTTGGGGCAGACTTTTTCTATACCCAAGATTTCCCAGACCCAAGCCGTCACCCGATTTATTTTCCCTTGGCCGAAAATGCAAGCAAGTACCCCAGCATCCTAGCTCACCTGAGTAAGGATCTATCGGAAGGGCAGCTTCGGAAATTGGCCTATGAAAATGTGTTTCGCTTTTACCAAAATCTCTGGAGCTGATGTCTAGCCACCACTTTGTCAAGGAGCAGCAGGAGCCTGCCGTATTTATTTTGGAGGTGGAGGGAATCTCCTTTGAGACGGTTGCCCCACTTTTGGAATGGTCTCCAACCCTTCTGGTCGCTCAAGAAGCGGTGGAGGTAGTACTCAGCTGGGGGATAAAAATCGATGTGGTTTTGGGCACTTTAGAATTCCAAAAGGAAAATAGGCACTTACTTGAAGAGCAGTATCCGCTCCGGTTTTTGACAGTTTCGACCGGAAGTACTTTGGAGGAAGGAATCCATTACCTCCTAGCCTCCCAACACAAAGGAGTGCATCTGGTGGGTTTTGATCACCAAAAACACCAGGAATTGGAAGAAAATATTTTTCATCTGGACCTAACACTCGTAGATGGGGATTGGAAATATTACCCGGTGAAAGGAGGGAAGTTTTCCAAGTGGTTTGTCCCTGCTGAAATCCGCCTTTTGGCTTCCGAGAATCAACCGGTGGAGGTATCCAATGCCGAGGGATCCTTACTTTTTCCAGTGTGCTACCTGACCCAACTAGAAGTTCCTGAAGGCATTTCTACCTTCTCCAGTACCGGAATTTTTTGGATAGGAGAGCGCATAGGGACTAA
>CAMDLI010000059.1 GCA_945901615.1 Spirosoma fluviale | reverse complement strand
CTCATGCTTCCCGAGCAGCAGGCACGATTTATTGGCCAGCATTTGGGACCTGCTTTTCGACAGGCAGGGATAAAAACCAAAATAATTGTCTACGACCACAATGCCGATCGACCAGATTATCCGATTACGGTTTTATCCGATCCAAAGGCTAATCCCTTCATCGATGGCTCGGCTTTTCACCTCTATGGAGGTCAAATCGAAGCCCTTTCAGAAGTGCATCGCGCATTTCCTGACAAGCATCTCTACTTTACCGAACAATGGGTAGGATCTCCAGGTAATATGGAAGGAGACATCGCCTGGCACATCAAAAATCTACTTATTGGAGCCCCTCGGAATTGGGCAAAAACGGTGTTGGAATGGAATATCAGTTCCAATCCAAGCCTAAAGCCACATACTGATCGTGGAGGCTGTGATCGCTGCTTGGGAGCCATCACCATCGACGGCGATGAAGTGACCAGAAATCCGGCTTACTACGTCATAGCCCATGCCAGCAAATTAGTGGATCCAGGCTCCTATCGAATTGGCTCCTCAACGCCTGAAGGGCTATCAAATGTGGCCTTTCTCCGAGCAGATGGCAAACAAGTGCTGATCGTACACAACGACAGCAAGGCTAACAAACAGTTTGAAATTCGTTCAGGTAACCAGCATTTCAAAGCTTCCCTTCCCGCTGGAGCCACCGGAACCTGGCTTTGGTAACCCAAAAAAACATGAAAAAGCCCTTCCTAAATTGAATTAGGAAGGGCTTTTGGTTGAAATACTGTAGTGTTTACACCTTAGGCACTACCCAACCATTGTTGTATTTGGCCTTCATTAGCTGATTCGCATCCGCATCGGTAAACATATTCTTGGCGGCATCCCAATAAACTTTCTTACCTGTTTTGTAGGCAATATTGCCCATCTGCGCATTGATTGCAGCTACCGAACCGGTTTGAATTCCACACTTCAATAGCTTGGCATCGTTGGCAGTCATGGCCTCCACAAAGTTGACCGCATGAAGATCCAGTGCAGAAGGTCCAGACGGTCTCGTCTGTGGTACTTCCTCGATCTTATTTTTGCGCTGTCCATCCACCATCTCTGTTTCTGGAATCACCTTCCATCCACCTCGATTCACGACAAGCGTGGCATTGTTGCCAATAAACGCGATACCTTCAGTTGTACCATAGTTTCCACCATCGATACCAGTAGCATGTTCCCAGAGCATGTTGAAGCCCTCGTATTCATACACTGTCTGTAGCGTATCTGGAGTTTCGGAAGCATCATCTGGATAAGCAAATTTACCTCCAGAAGCCATCACGGATTTAGGAGCAGATACTCCCATTGCAAAAAGCGCAATATCAATCTCGTGTACGCCCCAGTCTGTCATCAAACCACCTGCATAATCCCAGAACCAGCGAAAACTGAAATGGAAGCGGTTGGCATTGAAGTCTCGCTTTGGAGCAGGTCCAAGCCACATGTTGTAATCCACCCCAGCAGGTACTGCACTATTTGGAACAACTGGTACTGGCTTCATCCATCCTTGATAGGCCCAGCATTTCACCAAACGAATTTGGCCAAGCTTGCCCGACTTCACGTATTGAATGGCTTGGTCGTACTGTGAACCAGAGCGCTGCCACTGTCCTACCTGAACAATCTTGCCGTAGCGCTCTTGCGCTTTCACCATGATTTGGCATTCTTCGATAGTGTTGGCAATTGGCTTTTCAACATACACGTGCTTGCCAGCTGAAACGGCATCCACCATGTTGAGGCAATGCCAGTGGTCTGGAGTACCAATGATCACCACATCAATATCCTTGTTTTCAAGCATCTTGCGGTAGTCCTTGTATTGCGTAGGTCGCTTTCCTCGAAGTTTGAATACATCTTCGGTACGCTGGTCTAGTACGCTTTGATCTACATCACAAAGTGCCACACAGTTTACCTGTGGGATTTTTAGGTGTGCATTCATGTTGGACCAGCCCATCCCCTTACAGCCGATTAGGCCGTAGTTGATTTGGTCATTGGGTCCAATGCTGCGGGTAAAGGTACCAAAGTCAGCAGCAGTCATTATGGAGGGCATCGATAGGCCCGCTCCGAGGAGCATGGTGTTTTGAATAAATTTTCTTCTTGAGGTCATTTTTTTAGCAAGGTAAATGATGGATAAAATGAAAGATTAAATACGATCTACGAAGTCCGAAATACGAGAGGGTGAGGTAAGTCCTCCATTTTAATCAAGCTTTAATTTTTTTGAATTAATTAATTAACAAGTATCAAAGGGATTAACTCTTGTAAAGATGTCGTATTTCGTAAATCGCCTGCCTGCCGGAGGCAGGTATTTCGTACCTCACAAAGGTCTTACCCAAATATTTCGGAAGCGAACGGGATTGCCGTGATCCTGAAGTTTGATTGGCAAGGCATCCGCATGCGCTTTGTAATTCGGGATTCCAATGTATTCGGTTGGACCTTTGAGGATCACGTTATTTTGCACCAAGACCCCATTAATCAACACCGTAACAGTGGCAGGTGAGGTAAGTATGCCATTTTTATCAAAACGAGGAGCCTTGAAAATGATGTCGTAGTAATTCCAGTCACCTGGTCCTCTCAACGGGTTTACCAAAGGAGGAAATTGCTTGTAAATACTTCCTGCTTGCCCATTGGTGTAGGTTTTACTTACATAGCTATCCAAAACTTGGACTTCATATACCCCCATCAAAAAGAAGCCTGAATTGCCTCTTCCCTGACCTTCTCCAACGATTTCGGTAGGTGCAGACCATTCGATATGGTATTGAGCATCGCCAAATGGAAGTTTGGATTGAATGTCTCCTGTACCCTTTTGTACCACCAACTCTCCATTCTCAATCTTCCAAGCTGCAGGACTTGATCCATCCTTGGCAGAGACAAAGTTGGAAAGGCTGCTGCCATCAAACAGGACAATCGCATCGGAAGGTGCCTGATGGTTCATCGCTCCAGGAGTTACCTTAGGAGGTACGGGAGTGTAAAACTCCGTTGCTTGAGGAGGCATGGGTGGTGGAGTTGGCGTCTGCTGCGCAAAAGCCAGTGATGCTGTTCCTAGGCTAGCCAAGAGGACTGCAACGATTGAATTAATTTGTTTCATAGGATAAGTTGGGTTTGAATTGCGAACTAAAGTCTTAAAATACAGTAAAATTTTGGAGAATTGGAATACCGCTGATGGATTTTTAGTGGAAATGAATCCTACCTTTCCTACTTTACTTAAAATTTTGAACCACTATGAAAAAGTCATTTCTCGGAGTCATTTTCGCACTAGTAGTAAGCATGCCAGTATTTGGGCAGGAAGACTACTTCTTCCCGGATGAAAAATTTGACCCCAGCATTCCCTCTCCTTCTCAATTTTTAGGATACAAGATTGGAGATTGGCACACTCGCTACGATCTGATCGTGAAGTACTTTGAGAAATTAGATCAAATCAGTGAGCTTGCAAAGCTTCAAACCATCGGCTACACCCACGAGCATCGGCCCAAGATCATCTTGACCATTACTTCGGCTAAGCACATGGGTAATTTGGAACAGATACGGCAAAAGCAGTTGCAACTTGCAGATCCAAGCCAGCCCATGCCTGAGGTAAGCAGTATGCCTTCCATCATCCACCAAGGGTATGGAGTGCACGGCAACGAACCTTCCTCTGCTGAAGCAGCCATGCTTACCGCCTACTGGTTGCTTGCTTCTCAGTCTGACCTGGCAAAAAGCCTGAGAGAAAATTCAGTAGTCCACATTGACCCAACCCTCAATCCAGATGGAAGAGATCGACATAGCCTTTGGGCCAATTCCAATAAAGGCTTCCCCGCTGTAGCAGATCCACTGGACAGGGAGCACAACGAGACCTGGCCTGGAGGACGGACCAACCATTATTGGTTTGACCTCAACCGCGACTGGCTACCACTAGCTCATCCTGAATCAAAAGTAAAAATATCCTGGTACCACCAATGGTATCCCAACGTGACCACTGATTTTCACGAAATGGGTCCAAATAGCACCTATTTCTTCGAGCCTACCAAACCTTATGGCTCGGAAAACCCAGTCGTACCTCGTAAAAACTACGACGACATCAACCCCAAGTTTGCCAAGTACTTTGCCAAGTACATGGACAAGATTGGTAGCTTGTACTGGAGCAAAGAGGTATTTGACAACAGTTACCCAGGCTATGGTTCCTCCTACCCCGACATGCACGGAGGATTGGGTTTGGTATTTGAAACGGCCAGCTCCAGAGGACACATCCAAAGTAGCCAGCGTGGAGATCTGACTTTTGCCTTCACCATCCGCAACCATGTGGTCAACTCACTAGCCACCATGGATGCTGCATTGGCCAATCGCGAATACATGCACAGCTACCTTCGCGAGTTTTTTGAAGGAGCCGTGGCTGAAGGAAGCAAAGACCTAGCAAAAAACTACGTGTTTGGAGATGAAACCGACCCAAGCAGGAACCGACTTTTCCTCCAGTTCTTACTCGACCACAAAATCAAGGTGTATGAAAATACTGCGGACCTTAGCGCTGCAGGACAAACCTTCAAAAAAGGATCTTCTTGGGTAATACCTACCAAGCAGCCTCAGTACCGAATGGTACGAACCATGTTTGAATACGTGACCACCTTTGCAGATTCCGTGTTCTACGATGCTTCTGCTTGGACCATGGCTGCTGCTTACGGCATGCCTTTTTCAGCTGCGCCTACGGCCAAAGTTGGAACAGAATTAAAGGAAGTAACCCTTGCTTTCCATACCTTCCCTCAAGGCGATGCTTATGCCTACTTGATTGATTGGAGAGATTACTATGCACCCAAACTCCTATTTGAACTGCAGAAGGCAGGAGTACATGTGGAAGCGCTTCAACAAAACTTCTCTTCTCAAACCCAAGATGGTAAAGTGGATTTTGGTAGAGGAACTTTGATGATTCCTATGGGCTTTCAATCCCTTGCCAAATCCGAAGTAGTACAGCAACTCAAAACCTTGGCCCAAAAGAATGGGCAGAAAGTTTATGCGGTACAAACTGGCTTGAATCTTAGCGGAATTGACCTTGGGTCAAATAGTGTATCTGCCGTGCAGCATCCTAAAGTAATCCTTGTGGTAGGCACTGGAATCAATGCTTCTGAGGCAGGAGAAATCTGGAACCTATTGGATCACCAAATCGGTATGCCGATTACCAAGGTGAACATGGAGCAGTTTGGCAGACTCAACCTGCATGGCTACAACACGCTTATTCTTCCATCTGGAAGTTATGGTGCGCTTGGTGAAAGCCAGGTAAACCACCTGAAGGATTGGGTAAGCCGAGGTGGTACCATCATTTCCATGAAAAATGCTTCTCTTTGGCTCAACCAGAAGGGCATCACCAAAGAGGAGGCTGTGGCTGGAAATGAGGGAAAAGGTCCTGCTATTCTTCCTTTTGCCACGCGAAGTGATACCGAAGGTGCCAAGGAAGTGGGCGGCAGCATTTACCTAGCCGAGCTTGACCTGACGCATCCCATTGCCTATGGCTACACACGCAAGACCTTGCCTGTATACCGCAATTCAGAAATCTTCATTAAGCCATCGGCGGATAAGTACCTCACACCCATCCGCTACACGGCCAATCCTCACCTTGGAGGGTACATTTCCAAGGCCAACTTGGAAAGTCTGAAGCAAAGCGCGAGCGTAGTCATTTCTCCATCTGGTCAGGGGCGTGTGATTCACTTCTTCGATAGCCCAAACTTTAGAGGGGCTTGGTACGGAACCAACAAACTCTTCTTCAACGCACTCTTCCACGGCAATGCCATGGATTAAGCACAACTGCTACAACTAAAAAAAGCCTCAAAATCAGTGATTTTGAGGCTTTTTTTAGGTCTGAAAAACTTAAAGTTTAAATTGAACCGGCAAGGTCATCTTGCTGGCTACGGTCTTTCCTTCCTTTTTTGCTGGTGTCCAAGTACCTGATTGCGAAATTACCCGAACAGCCTCTTCATCACAGCCTGAACCTATTCCACGAAGCACTTCTACATTCTCAACCTTTCCTTCTGCAGTAACAATAAAAGATATCACTACCATGCCTTGCACCTTGGCTTCTTTGGCAGCAGTAGGATATTTTAAATTTTGAATCATGTAGTTGGTAAGCCCAGCGATTCCCCCTGGAGGAACGGGCATTTCATCTACGGTAGAATTCACAGTTTCCTGGGCCTGAACAGTAGCATTAAATGATAAGGATATTCCTAGCACTAGCGAGAAAAAGGCAATACGAAGTAGAGTTTTCATTTTTACAAAAAGGTTAATTCATCCAAAGAATAAAAATTACACCCTCTTTTCAAAATGAAATGCCTTAAGCGGAAGGATTGCCTACTTTTTCAAAAAGGTAAAATAATTCTGCTGCTATTTGACGAGAGCGCTCGCTGTACATCTTTTCTTCTAGGAGACTATCGTCAAAGGCCTTTGGATCTTCAAAACGAAGGGGAAAACGCCTTTCAGCCCCAGGAATTACCGGACAGTTCTCATCGGCATGATCGCAAGTCATCACTGCTGCAAAGTCTTTAGGGGCATTGATGGCATCGTCATAAAGCTTTGAAAAGGCAACAATGGGCTGTTCGTCCTCACTGTAAAAAACAAAATATACTGGATTCTCTCCTTCCTTTTTCACCACCTTAAATCCATCCCGCTGTATGGCGGCCACAGCACGGGTATTGAAGGCGGTTACCTCTACTCCACCGGAATAGCAGTTGGCATCTATTCCATAATAAGCAGCGGCGGTTTGTGCCCAAATTTGAGAAAATTGACTTCTTCGGCTATTGTGCGTACAGATAAAGTTGAGCCGAATCTCCTCTCCTTGCTTCATTTTGGAGCGCAGGTAGGTAGAAATTTCGTCCAAGAGTTGCAGACGCTCGCTTGAAATGGCGGTAAAAGGAAGGTTTGCAATCGTTTCGGCAAGATTCGGGTAAAACAAAGGGGACATTTGCAAAGGGGTTTGGGCTTAGCAGCAACCGGAGTTGGGGGTACACACGCCTCCTCCAGCTACGGTGGATAGTCTTATTTTTGGCTTTTCGGTAGGGATGCCACATTTGTCTTTTGCTAAGCAATCGGTCTGCTTTGCTACCAGGTGAAAAGCCCCAGCATGCACTTCTAACCCGTAACGACCTAGCGTATCTCCTTGGTATTCCACATCCACTTCTAGGTCTTCCAAGGCAAGCTTTCGCTCCGCGAGCGAAATAATATCCATCAGCTTGGAGGCGGCGAGGCGGTGATCTACGTCCCCATCTTCCCAGAGCTGGAAGTTGATCGCTGACTCTTGGCGGATGGTTCCTCCACAGTCAATGTAGCGCTTAGATACCTGACCTACTTCCGTCACGTGAAAGTGCGCAGGAACCTGAGTTCCGTCAGGCAAAGTAAAAGATAGCTCATCCATGCTTGCGAGTTCGGATTTGATTGCAGAAAGTTTCATAACAGCTAAGGCTTAGGTATAAAATACAAGTATCTATTGATCAACAACATAAGGTGTCCTCAGAATTATCAGCAAGAAGCGCAAAGAAGTCTTGAAATTGAAGACGAACTTCTTCCCAGCGCTTCCTATCCAAGCAATAATTCACTGTGGTACCCTCAATACTCCCACAAATCAATCCCAGTTCCTTAAGTTCCCGCAAATGTTGAGAAATGGTGGCTTGGGCCAAGCCTAATTCCTGCACGAGTGTACCGTTGATGCAGGAAGTGGTGGCGGCTAAGTGCTGCAGGATGGCGATGCGAGCGGGATGAGCCAATGCTTTGGCTAGTACTGCCAGTTCGTTCTGCTCCACATCAAACAATGCTGTTTTGGTAACACCCATATCAATCGTAATATTACGATAAATTTAAAAAAAGGTTTTTGATAAACTTATTAAATTTTAAAAAATCATTTGGGTGCAATCACCACCGTACGAGTAAGTACGGGGGAAACGACAAAATAGCCCAGCACCTCCCCTTTTCCGCTGACCACCCGGATGTTGGAAGTGGGATTTTGTGGAGGAGGACTAAAAAGGCCTCCATCGCTGAAAAGAAGATTTACCAGCTGGCTTAAATAGACGAAAGCATCTTTATTCAAACGATACAACTCCATCCTCACACGGTCATTTTTCTGAAAGGCATAGCCCAATTCCAATCCTTTCTCGAAGACCTGAAGTCCAAAGGTATCGTCAAACAAGAGGTAATCTTCCCGCTGATTCTTTAAAGTATCGTTTTCAATGACACGGATTCGGTACTGGTTATTATCTAGAAAAGGGATCTTCCCGTAAACTTTAATGAAGTACCCCTCACCGCGAAAAGGCCGATCCTTTTCATAATTCCAAACCACCGAATCCAAGATTGGTGGAGCTAGCATAAGTCCCTCAGATTGATAGGTTTGCCCCTTCCAGTTTACATTAAGTTGATAGGATTCACCTACAATGGCTCGCTCCAATGGATTAGGCCGATAGGATCGTGTAGCTTCCAAATAGCGAAAAGCAATTTTTCTTCCTGTCTTCAATTCCTTAACAAAGACTTCTGCATCTCTTACCGACTCTTGGTCAAGCGAGTCGTAGTAGTTCTTGGCTAGGGAAATCTTTACTTCATTGGAGATGGCTTGGTCGGTCCAATAGCCTTCAATTACAGGAATCCTTCCTTCTTTTTGGTCCAAATCCAAAATCACCTCTTCTTGGCAAGAGAAGAATACACTAGAGATCAACAGGAGTATCCACGTTTTTTTCATCAGAATTGAACGTTGTAGGTAATGGAAGGAAGAAAGGTAAAGAGGTAAGTCATCACCACCCCTGGACGAGCAGAGACAATCTCACCGTCTTCAGGAGAATAGTTCACTTGGTTATTGTAAAGAACTCTAAAGTCGTAGGAAAATGGATTTTTTCGGCCATAGAGGTTGTAAACCCCAAAATTCCAACTCCCTTTCCACTTTCTACCGCGATCGGGGTTTTTCCAGGTAACTGAGGCATCGAGTCGATGGTAATCTGGAAACCTGTTTTCATTTCGGTAATCAGAGTAGAGAGGAACTGGCTGATTATCCAGTACATAGGAGCCTACCGGGAAGGAAACTGCCTGTCCCGAAGTATAAACGAAGGTAAAACCGGCTGACCAGGCGGAGGAAAATTGATGGTTTACGACCAAAGAAACATCATGAGGACGATCAAAACGAGGATTATAGGCTTCGTTTCTGCTTATTCCATCTATCTGTCTCCAAGCACGAGACCAGGTATATCCAAGCCATCCCGTCGTTTTACCTTTATTTTTTCGGAACAAAAATTCCGCACCATAAGCCCAACCTCGACCACTCAAAAGCTCAGTTTCCACCTGATCAGAAAGCAAGATTCTGGCACCATTTCGAAGGTCAATTACATTTTCCAAGTTTTTGTAATACCCTTCGACGGATAGTTCCCATCGATTTTGATCAAAATTATGAAATACTCCTACTGAAAATTGATCACTTTGAATCGGTCTAATGTATTGATCGGCCAACACCCAACGATCAATAGGTAGTCCTGCAGAACTATTGGAAGCGATTTGAACGTATTGAAAATTCCGATTGTAGGAAAGCTTCACCGAAAAATCTGGGCGCAGCATGTATCGAAGCGCAATTCGCGGTTCCAATCCCTGGTACCGCTGCATCACCTCAGCAGGGCCATAAAACAGCGAATCTGAAGGATCTACGTCTGGATTTGGTGCGTTTCCAGGGTACTGATACACCTTTCCTTCACCCAGCTGTGCATAAACCCCTTGCCGAAGTCCCAGTTCGCCGCTAAGCTTGTCTGTAAACTCTCGAGTAAGCCCTACAAAAGCATTTCCCAGTGCACCTTGTGCGCCTTGGGTTTGCCTTCTATTGATCGGATTATTGGGGGATGGTTTGAGATCGGACGGTGCAAAATGGTACAATTGGCCATGAACACCCCAGAACAAGGTGCTCTTTGAGGCTAGAAATCGTGTCCAAGTGGCCTTAATCCCCGTCTCAGAGAGAGAATTGGTCCAATCAAACCCATTATCCTCATTGTCAAATTTGACTTGGTAGCTGTATCTAGAGTGGTAGCCTTGAAGATCAAAAAAGGAACTATCCGAGTTGACTCGATTCCAGTTGATTGCAGAAACCCAATTTTTCCAACCCAAGCCGAATTGACCACTAAGCCCTAAAAAATCACTTCCTTGATAGCTACTGAAGGACAGTTTGTCTTTATCACTCAGAATAAAGGCAGCCTTCCCATTTAAATCGTAAAAATTAAGCTGATTGTTTTTGATATCTGGATTGGAGGAAAGTTTCAAAAAAAGGTCCGCATAAGTTCGACGGCCACTGATCAAAAAGTTTGATTTTTCTCCAAAAATAGGACCTTGTAGTGTCAAACGAGAAGAAATAGTCCCAATTCCCCCTTCTCCACTCAAGCGATTCGTTTCGCCTTCCCTCAGACTGACATCAATCAAAGCGGAGGCTCTTCCTCCATAACTTGCAGGCATGTTGCCTTTGTACAAGTCTACTTTTTTGATTCCATCCGGGTTAAATACAGAGAAAATACCAAAAAAATGAGAGGCATTGTAAACAGGAGCTCCATCCACTTGAACCAAATTTTGGTCTGCGGATCCTCCTCGTACAAATAGCCCCGCTGTGCCTTCCCCGGCTGATTTTACCCCAGGTAGCAATTGTAAACTTCGCAACAGATCCACCTCTCCAAAAAGCGCAGGAAGTGATTGGAGGGTTTCCATAGAAAGAGTGGATTTGCCGAGCTCTAAATTCTTGACTTGCTCATCTCCTCTCCGTTCCTGAATGAGAACCTCTTCCAACGAAAAATCCTCTGGCTTCAAATAAAAGCGTTGCAACTTGTCTAAGTCACGACCTTGGATCAGTCGGGTAGATCGCTCATAACCCAAATAGGAAACAAGCAATTGCGTAGGGATTTTGGAGACAGGTAGTGAAAATCTACCTTCTGTATCGGTAATTGTTCCTGAGGAAGCCTGACCTTCCCAAAAAATATTGGCTCCCACAAGAGGTTCAGAAGTATTTGCATCCAACACTAGGCCTTGCAAAAGGCTTTTTTCTTGGGAAATTGCCGAGAAGGCCAAGAAAAAGCAGAAGCAGAAACCTGTAAATTTTACTAAAAACATTCGTGGATACATTCTTGGGATCTACTGCCTGAACGAGTTAGGGACATTAATGTTTGTTAATTCTGACAGTTCTTTTTAAAAAGGAATCCCTATTTCGGCCATTTCTGCATTCAAAGTTAGCTTTATTTCCTAATTTCAGGCCATGATTTGGGCATATCCGGATATCAAACTTACGCTCCTTCTAGCTGGAATTTTCATCCTGCTGTATCTGTTCTACCTGAGCCGTTTTTGGTCCATCAACCGAAAGCTGAAGGTGGAAAAGCAGCGACTTTTTACCAAGCTGATCATTCGAACCATCTACTTTATCTTGCTTTTAATCGCCTTTGCTGGCCCTTCCATTGGAGATTCTTTCAAGGAAGTGAAGGAAGAAGGCAAAGACATTTTCATCGCTGTTGATCTTTCGCAATCCATGATTGCAACAGACATCGCTCCAACTAGGCTGCAACGCATTCAATTTGAATTAAAGGAATTGCTTAAATCCTTTCCCTCCGACCGAGTGGGATTGATTATTTTTTCCACTGAATCTTTTCTTCAGTTACCACTTACCTACGACCAAGCCGTAGCCAATCTTTACATTGATGGTCTTTCCATAGGATTGGTGCCCAATTTGGGTACTGACCTTAGTACGCCACTTCGGATGGCCCTGGAACGTTTCCAAAATGATCAGAGTCCGGAAAAAAAATCTCGTTCCGTGGTCTTGATTTCGGATGGAGAACATTTTGGCGAAGACTTGGATGGGATTGCTGAGGAATTGGTTGACCAAGGGATCAAAGTCTTTGCTGTAGGTATTGGAACAGACAGAGGCGGTGAAATGGCTCGTGGCAATGGACTTGTAATGGACCCTGACACAGGAAAACCAGCATTAACTAAGTTAAACCGTGAGCCCTTGCAATTTATCGCAGCAGAAACAGGTGGTCAATACTTTGAAATCTCGGATCAGGTACAAGAAATGGGAGGGCTAATTTCAGCAATTGAGACCTTGGAAGGCGGTATTTCCACTACTCGAATGGTAGAAGCTAGTTCAAACAAGTATTTTTACTTCCTCTTGGCCGCCCTTGCATTGGCCTTGGTGGATATGATTTTACCCATTAAAACAATCAAACTCTGATGAGCTGGATCAAGGGAATCTTCCTGGTTTTAGTATTTCTGCCCTCCTCTTGGACTAGGGTAAGCCGCTTGAATGCAGCAATAGATCAAGCTGCTGCAAGCTATGCCGCTACAGAATACGCCCAAGCCATCAAAGATCACCGAGTGCTTGTCGAAGAGTTTCAATTGGTGTCCGAGTACTTAGATTTTAACTTGGGACTCAGCTACAAATACGCAAATCAACCTGAGGAAGCCGCTGCAAACTTTGATAAAGCCAGCCAAAGTACAGATGACCGCTTGACCTCTTTTGCTTTCAACCAAGGCGGAGTGGTCTTGGGAGAAAAAAAGGACTACCAAGCTGCTTTAAGTAAATTTCAATCGGCCTTGATTCAAAATCCATTGAATGAGGAGGCTAGATACAACTACGAATTGCTTGCTCGATGGCTAAAGAGAGATGAGGAGCGGAAGAATAAAGATGAAAATACACCTGAACCTTCGGAGTTTGCCAAACGGAAAAAAGCGGAGGCAGATCGTTTGGTGGAACAATTCCGGTTCAAAGAAGCGTTAACACTTTTGGAGGCAGCTCTTGCTCAGGACGAGACGGTAGCCGCCTACCAAGAATTTATGACAAGTTTAAAAGACGTAGTCGAAATAAATGAAAACTAAGCATCACATTTTCTTTGCATTGGCTTTTTTGCTGCTTTTCGCAGGAAAGACGCAGGCACAGAGCGCAGGAGAGTTTTTCAATCGTGCGGCTCGCTCCTATGTAAAAACAGCCAAAGAGCAAGCCCTTAAAGAGGTAAATGATGGACTAGCGAAGTATCCAAACGATGCAAAGCTGAAGGCCTTAAAAGAAAAGTTGAATCAAGAACAGGAGGAAGAGCAGCAGGAACAAAACCAAGAACAGCAGCAGCAAAACCAACAAAATCAGGAGCAAAAAGATCCCTCACAAAAGGAAGATTCAAAGTCGGATCAAAAAGACGGGGAGCAGACCAACGAAGATAAGGCAAAGGAAGGGCAAAAGGGGGAAAATCCATCCCAGAAAAGCGAGGAAGCAGGCCAAAACGGAAACGATCAGATGGATGCCGACTTGGCCGATCGCCAGAAAAAAATGGAAGCGATGCGCGAAAAGTTGAAAGGAATGAATTTATCCCCTGAGCAAGCTTCACAAATATTGGAATCACT
>CAMDLI010000058.1 GCA_945901615.1 Spirosoma fluviale | reverse complement strand
TCAGAAGTAGTACTTTGGCCCAAAAGAGACTTTTTGCCCTGAATAGCCATTTTTTCAAGGTGTCCAATCACATCCAATACACTTAAATAAATCAACTTGGTTGTTTCTCTATTCTCAATCCAACCCATCTCATGGTAGGTTTCAATCTGCCGTAAGGTGGTATTTAGGGCATCCATGTTCCAGATTTCTGTACTCGGAACCTTCGCATAAGCTCGAATGATTCGTTGCGATAATTCTTCGTAATTGAATAGCTGCTTCTGGTTGAGACAGAATTTTTCGAGTTGGGCCTGACCAGGAGGTAAAATAGATTTAGTCCAGAAAAAGAATTTGAAGCGGGCAAGAAGGGGATGGAAAAAATGGTGAAAGGGAGGCAGATCCTTAATTAGATGATACAGATGCCGATTGGGGTAGCTATTGATGTAGTACAATTGCTTGTACACATCCTCCATCCATTGTTTTAAGGCATCCTTCTGGGAGGCTTTGGTGCCTGTCTGAAATAAGATCGTACTGCTGTTCAAACAGAAAAATTCGTCAATGGAAATGTTGAACCCTTGACAGAGTAAACTTATTTCATCGAAGTCTAATAGTTTTTCTCCCCGGATCCTTCGGTAGGCGCTATCCAAACTCACATTGAGGGTGATGGCTACTTCAGCGGCCAAGGAGGAATAAGGCGAAACAATCGGTTTTAATCTTCTGAAAAATTGCTCTTGTGTGTTCATAAAAATAGGCAGCGATTAAAAAAAGTGAATCAAAAAAATATTTTAGCTAAATAAATTAAATAAAATTAAATAAACCGCTATTTATTTTAAAT
The DNA here is from genome assembly GCA_945901615.1 of Spirosoma fluviale. Lineage (GTDB taxonomy): Bacteria > Bacteroidota > Bacteroidia > Cytophagales > Cyclobacteriaceae > Algoriphagus. The sequence goes on along the minus strand of CAMDLI010000058.1, from coordinate 13,123 downwards.
AATATAAAAATACAATGAAATAATTAATTTAAAAAAATAATTAGGGTCTAAAAAAATGGCATAAATAATTGCCTCCAATCTGGATTTACCAGAATGGACTAAGTGATCGAATCCTTAAAAAATCTGCTACTAACGTGAGAGTGGGGAAGGGATGACCGGCAAACTTTCAGTTCCATGGGCGGAAACAGACTGAACTGCAAAGAAGTAGTTATCCTTGCTGTAAGGCAGATTCATTTGGGTGTTTTCGGTGTAGAACTTCTTTTCCCACATGGAAGAAGAAGTCTCACGCATGAGCACATAGTATCCCTTTGCTATGCCATGGATTGGGGCTTTCCAAGTCAAAGACGATGAGTTGCTCAACCCGCGCACATCAATCTTTACCTCTTGGGGCATTCCAGCGGACTGACCGAGAGAAGCAGCTGCAGCAAGATTGACGGCAGCCACTTTCCGGAGGTATTCAAAATCCATAAACTCGGGTAAATCCCCGTACTGAATTCCATTTTCTACCCGAACGTTTTCGTGTTGGTACAGAAAGTTCTCATTCATTTCGGACATGCGCACTGCCGTAAACCCATTTTTCATAAAAGGAGTTTGGTCTCCACCTCTTAGAAATCGGTCGTTTCTATAGATTAACTTTACTTCCATCTGATCTACATAGCGCTCTCCAAGTTCCTTGATGTAGCGTGCCAGCTGTCGAGAGTGGCTGTCGTTATCCGAATTGATGGAGCGGCGGATACCTGTGCCGCGCTCATCTTCTGCCAATGGGATTGTTTCTGAAAATACACGCATGACCGTGTTGTTACTGATATTGGTTTCGGAAGAGTTGCTATTTCCGACAATGTCATTGTTGAGCACCGCCTCAATCTTCCAGGATTCAGCTTTTGCCTTGTCCGCAAGATAAGTCGCTCCTTTGAGTCCTTGTTCCTCACCTGTAAAAGCCACAAAAAGAAGGGTTGCTGAAAATTCAGTTTGCGCTAGAATCCGGGCCAGCTCCATCACCAAAGCTACACCACTGCCATCGTCATTGGCACCTGGCGCAGCACCGGCAGCATCCATGACATCCTTATTTCTGGAGTCCAAATGACCTGAAACGATAATTATCCGGGGATCATTGGGATTGGTTCCAGGCAGTTTGGCGATGACATTGCCAACAGTGGCATCGGCCACGATTCTTCTTCCATCACCAGGCACTACAAATTCCTCGATGTTTGCAGTCATCCTTCCTTTCGATTTTCCTGCAAACTCCAAAAATTTAGCCTTCACATAGTTTTGAGCGGCAAGCATGCCATTTTTATCATCTCTGTTGAGGGTATGTCTGCTGTGGAAGGAAGCCAGTTTCTCAGTATATTTTTTTAAACTGTCGGCATTTACCTGCTGCACGAGCTGTTGAATTTCTGGATTGCGAATGACAACCTGCTGTCCAAATACAGGGAAAGTGAGGATGAGGGCGGTAAGTATGAATAAAATGTGACGCATGGTGGAGATCCTATCTTAAGTTCAGCTTAAATTTAGTTCAGATTTTAAAACAACCTAGTCAATTTTACATGAACACATTTTCCCTTCCTAGCAAAGGCGAATATCCTGTCTACTATGAAACCTATATTTCAAAGCTTGGGGATCAAAATTTTTCGACGCTTGTCCAATCTCAAACCCAAGAATTGAAGGCTTTTGTTGCTTCCAAACCTGAAGGTTGGGCCAATGTACCCTATGCCCCAGGTAAATGGACTCCCAAGGAAGTGATTGGGCATTGCAACGATACCGAGCGTATTATGACTTTTCGTGCGCTGTGCATTGCTAGAGGTGAGAAAAAACTTCTACCTGGTTTTGACCAAGATCCTTATGTTGTTCAAGGACAGTTTAATGACGTTTCTTTGGATGATTTACTTTCCGATTTTGAAATCCAACGGCAGGCAATACTCACTATGGTACGAACTTTTCCAGAAGCCGCTTTTCAGGAAGTTGGGTCAGCAAATGGAAATCCCATGAGCACGCGAGCCCTACTCTGGATTATTCCGGGCCATTTTATGCATCATTTTCAGGTACTTCAACACGCGTATTGATGAGAAACATAGCAATTGCAGTTCTAGATTCTTTTTCGGAGAAGCCATTCTCAGGTAACCCAGCAGCGGTTTGCCTTTTAGAAAGTCCATTGCAAACAACGGAGATGCAGGCCATCGCCATGGAGATGAACCTGAGCGAAACGGCCTTTGTGGAGAAAACTAAGGAGGAGGGAAGCTTCTCGCTTCGCTGGTTTACGCCCACATTAGAAATTGATTTGTGTGGACATGCCACACTTGCCGCGGCACACAGGATGTACACTGCAGGCTGGGTGAAGGAAGGGAATGGGATTCGTTTTCAAACCTTAAGTGGTGAACTACGGGTGAACAAGCAAGAGGACATGATCCGAATGGATTTCCCCTTAATTCCAACTGAGGTAGCTCAGCATCCTGCTTATGATGGCGAAATTTTTGGGAGCAAGATCATCCAAGCGGCTCAACTTCGTAAAAACTGGATTTTTGAGTTGGCCGATGAGCAGGCAGTGCGTGCTTTTCAGCCCAACTTTGCACGAATTGCAGAGACAAGTGAAGAAGGATTTATCATTACCGCAGCTGGAGGTAATGGCTACGACATGGTTAGCCGGTTTTTTGGTCCTAATGTAGGCGTACCCGAAGATCCAGTAACGGGTTTTGCCCACTGCGCATTGGTGGACTATTGGCAAAAGAAAACTGGAAAAAAAAGCTTCAAAGCTTACCAAGCAAGTACTCGAGGAGGGGAGCTATTTCTAGAAATTAGAGGTGACCGTGTGCTTATCCAAGGCAAGGCAGTTCAGGTTTTGGTAGGTACCTTAAGTTGCTGATCGATCCTTAACCGCATGTGATTTACAGGGTATATCAAAAAAAGTGTTGTCCTACCGCTTCTGTAATTTTCACTTCGAGCTATTTAAATAAAAACGTACTTACTCTACTTTAAAAAACAAGTCAAACCCATGAGAAAACTATCTTTAAGCCTTTTGCTTCTCTGTATGGTTACCCTAACGGTAGCGCAGACTAGCCGTAAAATTGAGGTTGAATCCAAGGTGGAATCTACCTCCGAAGTGATGATCAAAGGCAAGCGAGTGCCTTACAAAGCCACAGCAGGCACGCAGCCTGTTTGGGATGAGAAGGGAGAGCCCATTGCTTCTCTATTTTACACCTATTACGAGCGTACCGATGTGGTAGATCGTGCCAAAAGACCTTTGGTGGTGAGTTTCAATGGAGGACCTGGATCTGCTTCTATTTGGATGCACTTGGCCTACACTGGTCCTGTGGTTCTCAATATTGATGACGAAGGGTACCCTGTTCAGCCTTATGGCACCAAGTCCAATCCTCATTCCATTTTGGATGTGGCAGATATCGTTTACATCGATCCAGTAAATACTGGCTACTCCCGAATTGTAAAGGAAGATACGCCTCGCAGCACCTTTTTCGGGATCAACTCAGACATCAAGTATTTGGCTGATTGGGTCAACACCTTTGTGACCCGTCAGAATCGTTGGGCTTCCCCGAAGTATTTGATTGGTGAGAGTTACGGAACCACCCGTGTAGCTGGCTTGGTGTCTCAGTTGCAAAACTCCCATTGGATGTACTTCAATGGGGTGATCTTGGTATCTCCTACAGACATGGGCATCTTGCGAGATGGACCTGTGAAAATGGCAAACTATTGGCCATACTATGCAGCTACTGCTTGGTACCACAAAGCATTACCTGCGGAGTTGCAGGCTAAGGATTTGGATGAAATTTTGGCTATCGTGGAACCCATGGCTGTCAATGAAATTCTTCCTGCCATGGCTAAGGGAGGATTGCTTAGCGAATCCGACCGTGATGCTATCGCCACCAAAATGGCCTATTACTCTGGATTGAGCAAGGAATCGATCCTTCAACACAATTTGATGGTACCGACTAGTTTCTTCTGGAAGGAGTTGCTTAGAGCGAGAGATGGCATGACCGTAGGTCGATTGGATAGCCGTTACAAGGGATTTGACCGAATGGAAGCGGGTGACCGTTACGATTTCGATCCTGCACTCACAAGCTGGAATCATGCCTTTGCGCCTGCATTTAACTTGTATGCCAAGAATGTACTGAAGTACAACACCGACCTTACTTACAATCTTTTTGGCCCTGTCAATCCTTGGGATCGTAGCAATGAGAACACGGCCAACGATTTGGGTACCGCGATGAGACAAAATCCCTACCTACACTTGATGGTTCAGTCGGGCTATTTTGATGGGGGTACCGACTACTTCAATGCGAAGTACAGCACCTGGCATATCGACCCAAATGGCAAACTTAAAAATAGAATCGATTTTAAAGGTTATCGTTCCGGTCACATGATGTACCTTAGAGCGGAGGACCTTGCCACTTCCAATGAGGACATCCGTAAGTTTATCCAAAAATCTTCGGTAGCACCTGGGCAGGCAGCTAAATACAAGTAATCTTTTGAGCGAATAAAAAGTAAAAAAGGGTTCTGATCATTCAGAACCCTTTTTTTATAGAAATAAATTTTTGTTGAAATCGTCAAAAGATCTCAGCTCTTCTGTTAGTCCTAGGCTTTTGCCAAGGAGTAAAAATAGGTCTGCCAAGTTCTTCCCATCCTCTCTTAAGGTTTTGATGGAACTGGAACCTGCAGATTTGGAGAGTTTTTTCTGATCTAGACTTTTTAACAAGGGGTGGTGGTAGAAGGTCGTTTGGGCGAAGGTATCCTTGCCAAGCAAGCGAGCTAGGTCAAGTTGTGCCAGGGTAGAGGGATACAAATCTTGCCCTCGGACAATCAAATCTACCCCATAATAGAGGTCATCGATTAAGGAACAAAGTTGGTAGGCAGGGAGTCCATCCTTTTTTCGCACCACATAACAGGTTGCTTCTTCGGGTAAAATTGAGGATTTAGCCTGTTTTGGATACTCCTGAAATTGTAAAAAGTCAGTATCGAGGGTGTTGATTCGCCAGGCAACTTGTTCTCTAGTTAGCGGAATTCGCCTATCTAAGCATTGCCCTAAATACATGCCTCTGGGGTCAATTTGTAAGATTTGACTTCGGGTACAGGTGCAGGCAAAGGTGAGCCTATTTTGTTGGAGTTGCTCCAAAGCTTCTGAATACAATGGCAGTCGATGTACCTGAGACCAGGTGGATTCCATCTCAAAAAGATTTTTTGGACCTTGGTCAATTTGAATTTCAAGGAAGTCTAGGGTATCAAAGATATCCTGTACATATTCTGGTCTGTAGCGATCACGGTCTAGGTCGTCGATGCGAAGCAAGATTTTAGCACCATGCTTTTTGGCCAATGCCTTGGTAAGTAAAAAAGAGTAGGCATTTCCTAGGTGTAAATAGCCACTGGGTGTCGGAGCAATTCGGGTGAGCTCAAAATTCATGGCTCAAAGATACTTTTTTCTGAAAGCTTGTCTTAAACAAAAAATAGGGGAATTAAACTTCTTTAACATGCCTAAATTTTCTTGCTGGGCCACAGTGTCTACTTTTGGCAATCGATGAAGCGAATTTCTCTTTTACTTTTCTTCTTTTTTTGTGTGGATTCCCTCTCTGCGCAACGCCGGTATTCTGGCAATGTCATTGATGCTTGGGACAAAAAATACTTGGAAGGGGTAGTGGTAAGTCAGGCTTCAGGTGAGAAGGTAATCACGAATTCCCGTGGCTATTTTTCGATTCCAGCCTCGCAAGGAGATACCTTAACCTTTCAGTTTCCTGGTTTTCTTGAAAAGAAAATGATACTGACTGCGGATGCTTTTTTGTTTGTGGAACTTCAGGACTTGGCGAGACTTCTACCGACCTTTCAGGTTAAAGCTGAGCCTTATCGTTTTCGATTTAAGGATGGGAAATTATACCTCTCCGAAGACGAGCCAGTCGTAGAAAAGCCACTTAGTCAGCAGGTAGGTTTCGGCGCGGTGGATCCCAATTCTCCTCTGCCTAATTTTGGAATATATGGCCCTATAAGCTATTTCACCAAGAGAAACCGAGAGCTCCGAGCCTATGAAAAGCGATTGGATTGGGAGCGACAGCGCGTTGGCTACCTGGAGGTGATCGATGCTGATTCGGTACGTACTGAATTGATGCAGCAATACAGGCTGGATCGGAAAAAATGGGACGAGCTGATCTTGCGCTTCAACACCTTTCATGCCGCGCACGAGTTTCTAGGCTGGTCTAAAGAACGTGTCTTGGCCGCTTTAAAAGAGTTTTTCCGATTGGAGTTTATAATGGAAGATTAGCTTTTTCGCTTGAAGGACCAGGTGATAAAAAATCGTGCAACCTCTTCTCCTGAGGTGTTTTTACCGATGGAAAGCATCGTCAGTTGATTTGTTTCCCCAGGCTTTAGGGAGTCGATTAAGCTAAAAAGTTCTTCTCCTTGCTCGCAAGAAAATAGAATTTTAGTGGTTGATTTTTTGCTGAATTCTGCCCGAAAATCTACCACAAGCATGCTGAAAGACCCTTTTCCTGCTAGGGCAAGTTGACATAAGGCACCGGTACTGAGTTCGGCTGCTCCTGCCAGCGCAGCAAAATAAATCGATTTGAAAGGGTTTTGACTTCTCCAGAAATAGGGAATGCTCACTAGGCATTTTTCTCCATCCAGGTGAACCATCTTCAACCTCCAAAAAACAGCTGTTGGCAATTTGAAAAGCATGGCCCACCAAAAAATAAATGGGTTCATCATTTTTTTTTGATAAGCTAAAGCAGTGGCTGGTAGCGTCATTTTAGTTTCCATTTAGGCGAATAAAAGAAGATTCTTCCAATTTTATTATAGGTTTTAAGAATAATCAAATTCTTTCAATACTTTTAGAATAACCAGCCTTAGAAAAACCTTCCTATGAAAAAGTTAGCAGCTCTTTTTTGCCTTGTATATGCCTTATCCGCTTGTTCGATTGTGCCACTGACTGGAAGAAGTCAACTAACCATATTTACCACCCAAGATTTGATGCCTTTAGTCAAAGACGAATACAAAGAATCCTTGACGGAAAGTGAGTTAGTGACGTCCACCAAAGAAGGCCAAGAAATAGTGAAAGTAGGCAATAAAATGGCCGAGGCAGTGGAAACGTATTTAAAAGAGCAAGGCTATGATTCGTTAGTGAACGAACTTGAATGGGAGTTTAATTTACTTGAGAATGAGGAAGTGAATGCCTGGTGTATGCCCGGTGGAAAGGTAGCTTTTTACACAGGGATTTTGCCATTTACGAGGGATGAAACGGGGATTGCAGTAATTATGGGGCATGAATTGGCTCATGCCGTGGCCAATCATGCGGGAGAAAGAATGTCACAAGAAATACTTTTTGAACTTGGTGTAGGTTCTATTGACCTAGCAATGGGTCAAGATCCAACGCTCACCCAGGAATTATTACTTCTTTCGGTTGGAGTAGCCTCTGAATTAAAGTTGCTTAGTTTTTCTAGAAAACATGAGTTAGAAGCAGATCGAATGGGTTTGATTTTTATGGCAATGGCAGGTTATGATCCTCGAGAGGCTCCGTTGTTTTGGGGCAGAATGGCCGAAGATTCTGAAGACGAAGGTTTGCTATTTTTGTCTACCCACCCAGGACATTCCAAACGGATGGAACGACTAAATTCATTGCTACCTGAAGCGATAGCGATCTACGAGCAAAGAAAGTGATCGAAATAAAATTTGAACAAAAAAAAACTTAGCCTGAATAGACTAAGTTTTTTTTAATCAAACCTTAACGGGCATTGAAGCCACGCAATTTGATTTGGGTGAGCTTTCTTTTGGTGTCAAGCGGAAAATCCCCCTTCATCATCCATTCGTAGTAACCGGGCTCTTCTTTGAGTGCCTGCTCAATGGTTTTTCCTTTGTGCTTACCAAAGTTGAATACTTCTTCTCCTTGCGAATTGAAAACAAAGCGACCCGCGAGATCCACCATCCGTTCGTTGACAAGGGCGTGGATTTTTTTCATGTCATTTTCAAATACGCCGAGGGTATTTCCCTGAAGGTCCATGGCCGTTTCGCCAAGGTAGCGCTCCACTTGTGCACTAAAAACATCCACAGTGGCCAAAGTATCCGCTTCGGCACTATGCGCATTTTCCAGTTTCTTGCCGCAGTAGAATTTGTAGGCTGCACTCAAGTTTCTCTTTTCCATCAGGTGAAAGATCTTTTGCGCATCCAGCAAGTTCCGCTTGTCCAGGTCAAAGTCTATTCCAGACCGTAGAAACTCTTCCACCAGCAAGGGAATATCGTACTTAAGCACATTGAATCCAGCCAAATCACTCAGACCTATAAATTGAAAAACTTCTTGTGCCAGATCTTTGAAGTAGGGCTCATTTTTGAGGTCTTTGTCGTACAAGCCATGGATTAAGGAAGCTTCCAAAGGAATAGGAACACCAGGATTTACCCGTCGGGTATAGATTTGCTGCCCTCCATCCGGGTTCAATTTGACGATCGATATCTCCACGATACGATCTGTGGAGACGTTGGTGCCCGTAGCCTCCAGATCAAAAAATGCGATGGAATTCTTTAGGTTAAGATGCATGGGCTAGAAATTTTTGTTTGAGTGGTTCAAGGTCCAGGTTGTCGTAATTGCCCGAACTCATGAGAAGAAGATTGGTATCCGAATAGTTTTGCGTGAGCAAGTAGTCACTCAAGGCAGCACTTTCGGTAAATAGAATTAGATCTTGTCGTTTAAATCCTTCCCGAAGCATGTCTTCGGTCATCAACTCCAATTTTTTAAGTGCTACAGCATGTGGGTTGAGGTAGATAATCGCAACATCGGCGAGATCCATGCTATGGGCATAGTTGGGAAGAAATTTCGGGTTGAGGGAGGAGTAGGTATGCAACTCCTGCACAGCTAGCAGCCTACGCTTTGGAAATTGGTTTTTCACGGCATTCACGGTTGCCTTCAATTTGGAAGGGGCATGCGCAAAATCTCGGAACAAGATACCTGTAGTGTGCTGAACGATAATCTCCTGGCGTTTGGCGGCTCCTTTGAAACTTTGAATGGAGGCATAGAACTTTTCCCGAGGTAGTCCTAGCGCTTCGCAAAGGTGAAGTGCACCTTGTAGATTCTGAAGGTTGTGCTCTCCAAAAACTCCAATTTCAACTTCCCCTGTGCTTGTAATCAAGGTCGTTTTACCCGAGTCAATTCGGGAGGGATGGGCTTGGTAGCCTATTTTTTGACCTTGACCCTGTGAATTTTCTGCAGCTTCATTTACCAAGGGGTCTGCACTGCAGTAAATTAGTGTTCCTCCGGCAGGGGTTCGATCTATGAGTAGTGAAAATTGCCTTTTGTAGTCCTCAAAATCTGGGAAAACATTGAAATGATCCCAAGCAATGCCACTTACGAGGAGGATGTCGTGCTTGTAATGAAAAAACTTCGGCGTACGGTCGATGGGAGAGGTGAGGTATTCATCGCCTTCAATCACGATGATGGGGGCATCGGAGAGGCGAACCATCAGGTCAAAGCCTTCGATTTGTGCGCCTACCAAGTAGTCAAAATCAACTCCTTGATCCTTGAGTACATGTAGAATCATGGAAGTGATGGAGGTTTTGCCATGGGAACCGGCGATCACTACCCGTTTCTTTGTTTGACTTTGATTGTAGATAAACTCAGGGAAGGAGTAAACTGGAACTCCCAATTCCTGGGCGCGGAGTAGCTCTGGGTTATCGATTCGAGCATGCATCCCCAAAATGATTCCATCAATATTGGCATCTATTTTAGCTGGAAACCAACCTTGTTCGGCCGGGAGGATGCCCGCTTTCTGAAGCCGAGTTTTGGATGGTTCGTAAATTTCATCGTCGCTACCGGTGACTTTATAGCCTTTTTCTAAAAGGGCAAGCGCAAGATTGTGCATGACCGCGCCTCCTATAGCAATGAAATGGTAGTGTTTCATAGGGGATAAATAGAGATTTAGTTCTGTACTCAAACTTAGGGATAAAATCTTGCAGCAGGAGCCCCTAAACAATAAGTTTTTCTGTTTTTTCGGCTGAAAAAACTTAATTTAAGTCTGTAAAAATCCCTAAATTGATGATTTAAATGGGCTTAGACTGGCCTCAAACTCTTGTTGATAACTTTGGGAAAAATTGTTTAAAACTCTTGACTTGTAGCAGGTAAATTTGAATCATGACTGAAAATACCCTGCCCACTGGCCGATACCGTAAAAAGCCTTCTTTTGAGAATCCTACAAACTATTTAGGAAAAGTTCCCCCTCAGGCGATTGAACTAGAGGAAGCGGTATTGGGTGCTTTGATGTTGGAAAAAGATGCCTTGACTTCGGTTATTGATATTTTGAAGGTGGAGAGCTTTTACAAGGAAGCGCACAAGGTTATTTTTCAGGCTATTTTGGATCTGTTTACCGAAAGTCAACCCATTGACTTGTTGACAGTGACCACCCAGCTCCGTAAAAATGGAGCCTTGGAGGTAGCAGGAGGAGCGTTTTACATCACTGAGTTGACCTCCAAAGTAGCCTCTGCTGCCAACATTGAATTTCATGCCCGCATCATTACCGAGCAATCCATCAAACGTGAGTTGATCCGAATCTCCTCGACCATTCAAAAAGATGCGTTTGAAGATACCACAGATGTATTTGAGCTTTTGGACGCGATGGAGCAGTCGCTTTTTGAGATATCAGAAAAAAATATTCGTAAAAATTACGCAACGATGAGTTCCATCATGCGGGATGCAATAGCGGAGCTTGAAGTTAGAAAGAACCAAAAGGATGGTTTAACTGGGGTTCCTTCTGGGTTTACCGCCTTGGATCGGGTTACCTCCGGATGGCAGAAATCTGATCTGGTCATCATTGCTGCCCGTCCGGCGATGGGAAAGACGGCATTTGTGCTTTCCGTATTGCGCAATGCTGCAGTGGATCACAACCGACCTGTCGCGATTTTTTCCTTGGAGATGTCTTCCGTGCAGCTGGTAAATCGTTTGATTTCTTCCGAAGCAGAGCTGGATTCTGATAAGATTAAGAAGGGTACTTTGGCCGATCATGAATGGGCGCAGCTCGTACACAAGACCGCCAAACTTTCAAAAGCCCCACTTTTTGTGGATGATACCCCTGCATTGTCCATTTTGGAATTGCGAGCGAAGTGTCGAAAGTTGAAGGCGCAGCACGATATCCAAATGGTGGTAGTGGATTACCTCCAATTGATGTCTGGAGATTCCAAAGGTGGATTTGGAGGAAACCGAGAACAAGAAATTGCCAGTATTTCCCGAGCATTGAAGAAGATTGCCAAGGAATTGAGCATTCCAGTGATAGCACTTTCCCAGCTTTCTAGAGCGGTAGAAACCCGCGGTGGAGATAAACGACCACAGCTATCCGATCTTCGTGAATCTGGGGCCATTGAACAGGATGCTGATATGGTTATGTTCCTCTACCGTCCTGAATACTATGGGATTACGGAAGATGAGGGAGGAGCTTCCACTGCTGGTGTAGGAGAGGTGATTATCGCCAAGCACAGAAATGGTTCCTTGGAAAACATCAAACTCCGATTTATCGGGCGATACACCAAGTTTACAGATTTGGATGGGGGCATGGGCTTTCAAAGCTCCCAGGCTTCCGAGATCGGCTATTCTCGCAAGTTTACTTCTGGTGCTTCAGGGGTCAATACTTTTGATTCAGATCAAACTTTGATGCGCTCGAGTAAAGCAAATGAGGGAGACATTGAAAATGCATTTTTAGGTGGAGATGATCCAGCACCCTTCTAAGTTTCTATGAAAGCGATTGTACTTCAGCGGTCTTTGGAATCGAAAATTCAACTTGTAGAGATACCCAAGCCTATTTGTCAGCCCAATGAGGTTCTCATTCGAATCAAGGCAGCAGCCTTAAATCATCGAGACGAATGGTGCAGAAAGGGATTGTATCCCAACATTCAGGATGGAATAGTCCTGGGTTCTGATGGAGCAGGAATTGTAGAAGAAGTAGGCACAGAGGTAGATCGAGCGTTGCTGGGACAGGAGGTCATGCTTAATCCTGCGCTTCATTGGGGAGACAATGAAAGGGCGCAAGGGAAAAATTTCGAAATCATCGGGATGCCAAGAAATGGCACCTTTGCGGAGTATGTGGTCGTACCTGCAGATCGCGTTTTTCCAAAGCCCAGTCACCTGAGCTGGGAGGAAGCGGCTGCTTTGCCCTTAGCGGGGCTCACTGCTTACCGGGCTGTGGCAGTTCAAGGCAAACTGAAAGCGGGGGAACAAGTACTCGTCTCTGGGATTGGGGGAGGAGTAGCCCAATTTGCGGCTCAGTTTGTACTTGCCTTAGGCGCCAAACTTTTTGTGAGTAGCAGTAGTCCTGAAAAAAGAGCCGCAGCGCTAGCATTAGGTGCTACAGATGCCTTTGATTACGGGGTGAACAACTGGAGTGCTGCGGCACTTGAATCCTCTGGGGGAATGGACTTAATTGTGGATGGCGCGTCAGGAGATACGCTATCCCAATTGATGAATATTGCCAAACCAGGTGGGAGGTTGGTATTCTATGGGGCCACTCGGGGCAATCCTCCGCAGCTGGAGGCAAGGAAGCTTTTTTGGAATCAACTTCAGTTGATCGGAACTACCATGGGAACGGACCAGGATTTTGCGGAAATGCTTGCATTGGTGGATAGGCTGCAGCTTAGGCCACGGATAGATGCAGTTTTCCCGTTAAAAGATGCAGCATTGGCCCTTGATCGAATGAAAGAGGGTGTACAGTTTGGTAAAATTGTACTTATTTCCTGATTATTTAGCTGACCAGATTTTTGATTACTTGGCTTACTCCAAATCTGTTTCAAACAAAAAGTTTTGGTAGGCATTGCTCAACTCCTTCTTTGCTTTTTCGTCTTGTAACACATGCGCAAGTTCAATTCCAGCCTCGAATAGATTTTTGGCTTTTGTGAGATCGTCATTTTCGAAGAAAAATTGGGCAGCTGGAAAATATACTGGGAGATAATTTGGAAAATTAAGCACTACAAAATCAAATAAATGGGCCGCTTCCGATTTCTCAGATTCCCGATATTCTAAGGCCAGGGCATAATAGTTGAAAGGATTTTGTGGTTCCTCGGCACAGTAGTCTTTCAGAAGTTTGATTCGCTCCAAATTGCGCATGAATAGTTTTTTTAATTAACGGCTGCCTGTTATTTTCACGCAATAATAAATCTAAATAACCAAACG
>CAMDLI010000057.1 GCA_945901615.1 Spirosoma fluviale | reverse complement strand
AAGGGCAACCAAATGCGTGGCGAAGTGCTCAAGGTGGATTACATGGGCGTACACTTGGACTTCAACTCCCCACTTGCAGGTTTGGACCTGCAGTTTGAAGGAAAAATTGTAACTATCCGAGAAGCGTTACCTGTAGAACTAGAGCATGGCCACGCCCATGGGCCTGAAGGCCACCACCACCATCACTAAGCGCTCTAATTTGAACCTATTTTCGGATGTCAACGCCATAGCTATGGTAGGCTAGGTCGATGCTTAGCTCTTTTAAACCTTCGATACGCTCCGAAGGATAATACGTATAAGCCTTGGAAAGTAAGTCAATAGCCTGCTTGTAATTTTGATTATTGAAGTGCACAATCGCCTCGTTGTAGTACTGCAAGCCAGCCAACTCGTTTAGGGTAACTTTTCGGAAAATGGAATTGTCTGTAAAATCCACTTTTGTGCCTGCCAAGCCTTCGCTAATATCTCGTGCCACTGGTACACCCTCGTAGTGGTAGGCGGCTAGGTAATTTCTTACTCCCAAAGTGGATGTGATCATGCCTCCTACGGGAAGCGTGCTTTCTAGGATCAACGTTTTTCCAGCAAGGTAAACTTGAATAAAAACATGGTAATCGGTTTCTACCACATCAAATGAATATCCATAGCGTTCTAATAGAAGTCCAAGTGCTGCGGAACCACTCACACAGTCATAGGAGCCCTGGTCTAATAGGTTGCTAAAGGTGGAATGTTGAATGTAATTTTTTAAGAGGCGCTGGTGTGTTTTTTGGAAAATAATACGAAGAAGCGCTAGGGAATCCATTTTTTTGGCAGCTTTTTCATCCAACTCTTGCTGGAGTGCATGCCAGTTTGCTGCTGGAGTATTTACCTTAGATTCATCCAAAAATAGAGAATAGGAAGCCTTTTCTGATTCGGAAAAGTTAGAATTAGCCGCGTTAACCTCGTTTTCTTGGCAAATGCCAAGGGTAGCAATTCCTACAAAGAAGAGCAAGAAAGGGAGTATTTTTTTCATAGTCCATCAAGCTAATGTTAACTGAATAGACGAAAGTTAACAATTTGGTAACATTAGACAATAAAAGATTGAAAAAATTAATATTGGGGTAATGTAATGCTACTCGTGATGGTAGGGTTCGTTGCGCAAAATGGTCATTGCGCGGTACAGCTGTTCGACCACAAAAGGGCGAATCATTTGGTGAGAAAAGGTCATTTTGGAAAGCGAGATCTTTCCATTTGATCTGGCATAGACATCCTCTGAGAAGCCATAAGGCCCTCCAATGACTAGCACGAGTTGCTTAAGGCCACTGTTCATTTTCTTTTGTAAAAAATCAGCGAATTCGAGGGAGGAGTAAGTTTTCCCGCGCTCATCGAGGAGGATGAGCTCGTCGGAGGAACTTAGCTTTTTGAGAATCAACTCCCCTTCTTTTTCTTTTTGGAGTGCTTCAGAGAGGGACTTACTCTGCTTCAGGTCTGGAATTACCTCCAATTCAAAGCGAATGTAATGCCCGAGCCGACTGCTGTAATCTTCAATCAAGTCTTGAATTGCTTTGTTGTCTGTTTTTCCTAGCGCCAGAAGTTTGATTTGCATAGCATGTGGGTGGTTGAATGTGGGAAATTAAAAAATGGTGGAAAAAAAAGCTGGCTCATACGGGCCAGCTTTCGATTACTTGAGGAGTTCTTTTCGTTTTAGGATTGCCTCGAGGAATTTTTTATCGTTGTCGGAGTTAAAGATTTTGTAGGGAAGATGAATAAACTGTGCCTTTGAAAGGTAGAGAATATACGCATCTTTGGACACCTCCACACGCTTGATCATGTTCCATTGTACTGGCATGCCTTCCTTGACATTTATCTTCATCAAAATTTGTCGGCTGTCGATCTCATATGACATCTTTTGAAAGATGGGCTTATTTTGTTCCATTTGGGTAACACCCGTAAACTGGATTGCCCAAAACAACACGTACAAGGCATAAGCGATCAGTGCCCCAACAAACCACCAGAAAGAAGCAATCCAGAAATAGCCACAGCAAATGGCCAAGGCAATCAAAATGACCCACCACTGTTCTTTGAGGATGGATACTAATCCCATTTTGATATAGGTTCCAGTGGGGAGTTGGTATTTTTTGGTTTTGATAATCATGGCATTGAATGTTTCGCGAGCAAATATCCACCTATCCCGTTGATTAAGCAAATACATCCCGCTCAAACTCGATTCTTCCCTGATAGGGGCCTTGATTTTTTTGGAGTATCTCGTATCTTTTCAAAAAATATAGCATGAGCCCGACCCTAATTGATCTTCTTCTTTGCGGACTAGCCTACATCGTGATCAGTTATTTCTTAGGGGTATGGACCAAGTCTCGTCCTGGACAATCTTGGAATTCAGATGATTCTGCCGGAGGGGAATTTGAGCAGCAACCTCCAGTACTTGATTTGCCTCCTGGGATCAGTTGGCCTGAAGAAGAAGCAGTAGATTCAGAATTTCTTCAATGACATTTTTCGCAAATCCCCTGCACAAGTAAGTTCATCTCTTTTTTCACAAAGCCTTTAGGAAGAGGGATTGCAGGCAAGGAGATATCTTCCAGGCAGATGGTTTCTTCACATTTTTCGCATTTGAAATGGACATGCTCGTGATTGTGCGCATGCGCTTCCTCTCCATGGGTACAAAATGCATACTTCGTAGCCCCACTATCGTCAAGTACCTTGTGAATAAGGTCCTTCTCCAAAAAAGTTTTTAAAGTTCGGTAGATGGTAACGCGGTCAAACTCTTTGTTTAACGTCTCCTCCAAATCCGAATGGGAAAGGGCAACGCTTTTGTCCAAAAACTCACGAATGATGGCCAGGCGGCAGTCCGTAATCCGTAAGTGGTGTGCTTGTAAAATAGACTGAGTAGAAGACATGATCGCAATAGATGGATTCAAAGTAACAAAAAAATGAGGAGGGGTAAAAAAAGGGGGTCAAATTTTGACCCCCTTTTCTTTTATTCTCCTGAAGATTCCTTCAGAACTTTATTGATTCGTTCTGCAGCATCTTCCAAGTGAAGTTTGCTCATGCGGTCCGATGTTCTGCCGATTGCGGATCGAATTTGGCTTTGAAGCGTTTTCAATTCCCCTCTAGCCATTGGACGAATGTCCGATTGAGCCGCATTGATCTGGGTACCTGCAAAGGCTCTAAACTGGGCAGGTAGCGCAGCCACACTTCCAGTCAAGAGAAGCTCCAATCGCTCGATGTGCGCACGCTGCAAGGCTCTGCGGTGCACGTCGATGGTTTTTCCAGCTCCAAGCTCAGTCCAAATGCCTTTTCTCAAGTCATCGAACAATTCGGTCATTTTATAGGCTTGTGCACCATTCAAGGCTTCGTTTTCGATCATTCTACCTAGTCTTCCCCACTCCAAAATTCCATTGAGGGTACTTACCTGGATTCCACGAATACGCTCTAGCGCACCGAAGTCTTCTGTTCTGGCGATGATGGTTTCGTCCATCAACCAGCTTGGGGTGCTGAATAGCTGCTGGTTTACAAAAGCAACCGCAGCTTTCTGCATTTCTTTGGTTTGGTGCGTGTACACCGCCTCGCCCTGACCTGCAGACTTGTAGACTTCCGTCACTCCACCTACATGGTTGCGTACGTGACCCATGTAGCGGTTAAATTGGCCAATTACCTGTCCATACATTTCTTCGAGGTCTTCGTAATTTTTGTAAGGCTTTTCTTTCTCAGCCGTCCACTCCATCAAGTTGGGAAGGATACGCTTCAAGTTCTTGATTCCATACTCGGAAGCAGTTACTGAATTGTCTCCCAAATCTTCAGATTGGGTAGTTGGGTCGTAGTTATTGCCCTGACGACCGTAACGGTACACAGGATCACCCTTCTTGTCCAGAATCCACTGGTTCAAGGTAGGGAGTTCAGCTTCAGGGCTCTTAGCATCAAGAATAGGTCTGTAACCCCACATGATCGCATACTTATCGTAAGGTCCCACATCAGGCATCAAGCTCACACCCTTGTCTTCCGGCTGAGCCACATAGTTGAATCGAGCATAGTCCATGATGGATGGAGCCGTTCCAAATTCCTTGGTGAAGGCAGCATCTCTTAACTTTTCAACTGGGTAAGCCACAGAGGAAGCAAAGTTGTGCGGCAATCCAAGTGTGTGTCCAACCTCGTGGGCAGATACAAATCGAATCAATCGACCCATCACCTCATCGTCAAACTTGACGGATCTTGCGTCTGGGTTGATCGCAGCAGTTTGGATAAAGAACCAGTTTCTCAACAGGTTCATCACGTTGTGGTACCATCCGATATCGGATTCCAAGATTTCTCCTGAACGGGGATCGGATACGTGAGGGCCATAAGCATTTTGAATGTCAGAGGCAAAGTAGCGGATCACAGAATAGCGGGCATCTTCAGGGCTCCAGGTTGGATCCTCAGCAGCGGTAGGGGCTTCTTTGGCGATAATCGCATTCTTAAAGCCAGCGGCTTCAAAACCTTTCTGCCAATCTTCCACACCTTGCTTCAAGTAAGGCACCCACTTGGTAGGGGTAGCAGGGTCGATGTAGTAGACGATAGGCTTCACTGGCTCCACCAATTCACCACGAGCAAACTTCTCGCGATCTTCTGGCTTCACTTCCAATCTCCAACGGTCTAGGTATCTTCTAGAAGTAGCGCGCTGCTCATCCGCACCGTAGTCTACATACGAACGGGCAAACCAGCCTACACGCTGATCAGCAAGTCGCTGCTGCATCGGCACTTTAGGAAGGAGGATCATGGAGGAATTCATCTCCAAAGTGATCAAACCCGTTACGCTGTTGGAAGGTGGCTCAGCAGCAGCATAAGTAAGTACATACCGTGACTCCACGTTGATAGGATAGGTATGGATGTGTTGGATGTAAGAGCGCTCGTTGTCCAAACGGGTGACACGGTACTGCGTTCTTCTGTTGCGATCTAGACCTAAGGCTTGGTTGTCCTTGATAAACAAATCCGTCGCGTCAACAACTGTTCCGGTAGAATCAGTTCTTCTGGATTTGATTGGAAATTTCTGAAGGATAGGCTCCAAGTTAGAAGCCTCTACCGCCTTTGAAATCGGCAAGGAATCAGCAGCATAATTGTTTAAGGAAACCACCTTGAGCAAAATGTCATCCTGGTTTTTTTCCCAACGCACCATCATGTTGGTGGTGTTTTCTCCACCATAGCCAATGCCTTCTGCAGTTTTTGCAATACGCACGACCATTAGCATGTCTCTGCCGAGGAGTGAATCAGGGATTTCGTAGAAGTATTTGTCTTCTACTTGGTGTACCTTAAATAGTCCTGCCTTGGTTTTTGCCTTGGCAGTAATGACTTCTTTATAGGGTTTGGGTCCATTGGCAGGAGCACCTGGAGCGCCTGGACCAGCAGGTCTAGCCGGTGCTGGTGCTGCAGGAGCAGGAGTTTCTGCATCTTTTTTCTTTTTTCGCTGGGCAAAGGAGTCCTCCGCTTGAAGCATAGCGCCCATTAGGCCTAGCACAAATGCGGTTCTCCTCAGCAACTTGGGGAAGGGTGTATTCATAGCTTGATTATAATTTTTCGAAAATATACTAACTTCCAAAGGATGATGTTAAGTCTTGAAAAAAACTTATTTTTTGATAGGCGGTTTCATGATAAAATTAGAGGCCTTGAAAACTAGTAAACAGGACGTTGTAATTGTTGGAGGAGGGCTTGGAGGCTTGGTTGCCGCGTTACTTTTGGTAGAGCAGGGACACCCAGTTACCCTTATTGAAAAAAAAGTGTACCCCTTTCATCGGGTATGTGGTGAATATGTTTCCAACGAGGTCCTCGGATTTTTGAAGCGTCACCAGCTTTTTCCTGATTTTTTGGATTTGCCACTCATGGAGACATTTGAATTTTCGGATACCCAAGGTAAGGCCGTACGACTTCCATTAGATTTGGGAGGCTTTGGCATCAGCAGGTACTTGCTGGACGACTGGCTCTACCGCCTAGCCTGTGAGAGAGGAGTAGAGGTGATCACGGGCATACAAGTGACGGATCTTCATTTTGATCCCGTGGAGGATCGCTTTAGGGTGGAGCTCTCTGATTTTTCGTTCCGGGAAGCCTATTTTGTGCTTGGGGCCTTTGGCAAGCGTAGCAAGCTAGATCAGGTGTTGGAGCGCCCTTTTTTCTCCAAGCGTAGTCCCTACATCGGGGTCAAATACCACATCAAAACTCAGGGCTCAAGAAATACGGTAGCGCTACATAATTTTGATGGAGGCTACTGCGGCATCAATGCGATTGAAGGGGACACCTTCAACTTGTGCTACCTTGGTAGCCGTGAACAGCTTCGGGAGCACGGCTCCATCCCAGAGATGGAAAAAAACGTGCTTTGGAAAAACCCCATCCTCCATCGGATTTTTCAAGAGAGTGACTTTTTGTGGGAAAAGCCCGAGGTGATTACAGAAATTAATTTTGAGCGAAAGCTACCTGTCGAAAATCACCTGCTCCTATTGGGAGACGCCGCTGGACTGATCACTCCACTCTGTGGCAATGGAATGGCCATGGCAATCCACTCGGCCAAACTTGCTGCTGAGGCCCTCCAAAAAGGAGCAACACGCCAAGAGGTGGAGGAGTATTATGCCTCTAGCTGGAATGAACAGTTTTACAAGCGACTCGGTGCAGGCAGGGCCATTCAGCGGCTTTTTGGTTCAGGCCGTGGATCTGTTATCGCTAGAAATCTGATTGAACATGTTCCTTTTGTGGCCCGTACCCTACTCAAGAACACGCACGGAAAGGCTTTCTAATGCTCAATTAAACACCTGCAGAATCTGGGTGTTTTCCAGAAAATAGTAAATGAAAAAGGCATTCAAGGAGATTGCTGAGAGAAAATTCATGCCCATGGCCCAGCTATAGGTCGCGTATTTTGTAGGTTCACGAAGGATCAGCATCATCCAAATCAGAAAGAAGAGTGCAATGGGTGCCATAGCGGCCAAGTAGTATCCGACGATAGGCGTTTGGCCTTTGTCCACAAAATACCAGACAAAAGCGGAGGCAGTCAGCGCAAAAAATAGCGCAGAAAAAGCAAAGGTGCCCTTGATCCCAAGAAGTAGGCTTAGCGTGCGGTCCCCTCTACGGGCATCTTCTCCGTGCTGGTATACCTGGGTCAGGGGATAATTGCCCCAAAGCATCAGGCTGGTCAGGAATCCTGGAAGGAGGACATGCGGCTTAAATAGGACCTCCCAACCCAGGTTGCTCAGCCCGGCGTAGGCCATGGCAAAGGTGAAATAGCCTTGGAAGAGGCCGGCAATCACCCAGCTGATCCAGGCGTATTTTTTCAAGCGTATCGTTGGATGACTGTAGGCCATGCTTACCAATCCATAGAGGCCAAGCATGCTGGCAAACTCCCAGTTGATATATGCCCCCAGGGCCAAAGCAATTCCAAAAAAGACAAGAGACCAGACGAGTAGGTCTTTGGTTACCTTGGGTGGACGCTTTAGGCCTCCGATACTTTCCTCGTCTTTGTCATAGAAGCTGTTGTAGCCATTGCTGCTGGGATAGAGAAACAGGTGCAAACTCAAAAAAACTAGCAGCATGCGTTCCCCATTGTGGTTGGGCGTCAAGGCCAAGGCAAATAAGAATACCGGCAACAGAAAAAATGAAAAGGGGATGCGGAGGTGCAGTAGTGTGGAGCGAGTGATCATGGGATGTGGTTCTTGAGTGCCAAGGTACAGCTATTTCGAAAAAGGTCCTTCGACCATCTAAATTAGAACTATTTTGGTAACTTGGATCTATGAATTCCAGTATCGTCAGTATCGGCCTTTCCAACCCAGGAGCGCCCATACCACAAGCGGAAATCGCTCGCTTCATGCAGTTGGCTCACCATCTGGATGGGCAAGAGCGGAGAAAGCTTGATTTTTTGTATCGAAAGTCCGGGATAGATTTCCGCCACAGTGTTTTGGATGATTTTCAAAAAGAGGAGGTCGATGACTTCAGCTTTTTTGCGAAGAATAAAGAATTGAATCCTTTTCCAAGCACCTCGGCGCGGATGAATGTATTTGAAGCGGAGGCAGGGGGACTGGCAGAGCAGGCAGTTCGAAATGCGCTAGATCAAGCCGAGCTAGAGGCATCCTCCCTTACCCACCTGATTTTGGTTTCTTGTACCGGTATGGTAGCCCCAGGGCTTGAGCTGGACCTGATGCGTCGACTAGGCATTCCGAGTTCGGTGGAGCGCTACTGCATTCATTTTATGGGTTGCTACGCAGCATTTACGGGTTTGAGGCTTGCTGATCAACTGGTAAAAGCCAATCCACAAGCCCGAGTGTTGGTCGTATCCGTAGAACTATGCACGCTGCATTTTCAAAAAGAATATACCGAGGACAATCTCCTGGCCAATTCCTTATTTGGGGATGGGGCGGCGGCCGCGCTCGTGATGCAGTCCGAAAAAGGCCTGCTGATCAAAAATTACCTCAGTGAGGTCCTTTGGGAAGGGGAAAAGGACATGGCCTGGAAAATTGGAGATTTTGGATTTGAAATGCGATTGAGCCAATACATCCCCTCGCTGCTCAACCAAGGCATACGAAAGCTGCGCAACCTGTTTGAAGAAAAGTTTAATTTTTCCCAGGTACAGCATTTTGCCATACATCCGGGTGGAAAGCAGATTTTGATCCAGGTGCAGGAAGCTTTTGGACTTTCACCAGAAGTGAATCAACATGCTTTGGAAGTGTTGCGCACCTGTGGCAACATGTCCTCAGCCAGCATCTTATTTGTCTTGGAGCGGATGCTGAAGGATTCCAACATTCAGGGGGATATTCTTGCCTTGGGCTTTGGTCCTGGGCTGACTTTGGAAACCACGCACTACGAGAAGCGATGAGCCTATTTTCACAACGTTCCCGCGAAAAGGAAATCATGGACGACCTGGACTGCTCAGGTCCCGTCTTGGAGCAAACCCTCCGGGAATTGAAGACCATCAACCGCTGGTTGGGAGGAAATAAAGTAACTACGCAGGGATTGAGCGAGGTGGTACAACGCTTCCCCCAAAAACAATACAGTGTGGTAGACCTAGGCTGTGGAGGGGGAGATATGCTCGCCGTGATGCAGGACTGGGCCCAGCAGGAGCAGGTTTCGATGCAGTTGATCGGGGCGGATGCAAATGCGAATACCATTGCACTAGCCAAGGAAAGACAGCAGCAACTCCAAGGTATCCGTTGGCAAGTGGCCAATGTCTTTGACCTGGCATTCTTTGAGGAGCAGGTGGATATTGCTACTTGTACGCTCTTTACCCACCATTTTACGGACGAGGAACTCGTCGCCCTCTTTCAAGGTTTGAAGCAAAAGGTGCGGCTCGCCATTGTCATCAACGACCTACACCGCCATCCGCTTGCCTACTATTCCATCAAGTGGCTGACGCGCTGGTTTAGCAAGTCCCCCATGGTGCAAAACGATGCAGCCTTGTCGGTACTTCGAAGTTTTAGGAGAAACGATTGGGAGTCAATTTTCAAACAGGCCGGCTTGACTGAAGTACACATTCGCTGGCGATGGGCGTTCCGCTGGCAGATTTGTGTCTATGTCTGAGAACTTACTTTTTTGAACTCGGAGTATCCGAATGGTTTGACTTGGGCTCTTTTTTAGCTAAAGGCGAGCGAACGCAGCCCATGTTATGCGTTAAGGAGAGATCCTGAGGAAGCACTCCAAACGGTTCGCTGAGATCCCATTCGATAGGCTCTGGAGGAAGTGGTTTGGTAGACTTGGATTTCATCAGGTCTGTTCAAAAATTTAGTAAAACCTTAATTCTAAGGCTTGGATAACTAAAGCTACAAAAACTAAGGCAAAAAGAAGCCCGAAGCATCAACCACTTCTGGGAATGCCTATCTTTGGAGCGTATGAATCCATTTGATTTTTCTCCAGAGCAACTGGAACTCAAGCAAAAGACAAACAAGCGAAGCGTGACTCAACAGAGCATCCTTCGTATTTTTTCCTTTTTTGCATTGGGGGCTACGGTGATTTTGACCCTCTCCGAGCACTGGGGATGGGTCTTTCCTGGCCTCATTTGTTTTTTCCTCTTTGTTCGACTCATCAACCGGTTCAACCACCTCAAAGATCAGGAGTGCATTTATCTGGCCCTGCAGCAACTCCAAACTCAAAAACAGGCGCGCCAGGAACGGAAACTGGGCGACTTGGACGCAGGAATTGAATTTGCGGATAAGGAACACCCCTTCGCAGGCGATTTGGATTTGTTTGGCCCGCACTCCCTTTTTCAACTCCTCAATCACTGCACTTCGGCTGGGGGGAAAGAGCAACTTGCCACCCTCCTGAAGTCTGCAGTTGACCCGAAAGCAGCCCAGCAACGCAGGGAAGCAGCGGATGAACTCCAACAAAAGCCCGATTTCTTGCGCGCCATGGAGGCCATTGGAATCGCTTTCCCCCAAGGAAAGGTGGGTCCTTGGAAGCAGTGGCTGGAGCAAAAAGAAACTCAACCTAATTTCCTGCATTGGCTCCTTGCTGTTCTAGGACCGGTAGGTGGGGTACTCGTCCTCATATTGACAATACAGGGGATTCTCCCCCAAGCCATTCTGGGCCTTTGGTTTTTAGTGGGAATTCTCTTGCTCTCGATGGTGTTTGTGCCCCTCAAAAGTGCTTCCGAAGCCATCCCAGTAGCTTCTCACCTCAATTCCTTGCGCTTGCGTTCGGTTCAAATTGAGGGCAATTCCTTCCAATCGGATCTCCTAAAAGCAGAGCAAGCTCGTCTTCAAGCAGGCAGCAGCCCTGCCTCCAAGCAACTGCAGGAATTGGATCGGCTGGGTCTTTGGACCCAAAACAGGCTCAACCTGCTTTACCTTCCCATCAACCTGCTCTTTTGGACTGATTTTATCCTTTTTCTCTGGCTTGCCGCTTGGAAAAAAAGGGTGAGCAATTCCCTCGTCCAACTTCCAGAAACCCTCGAAAACTGGGAAGTCTGGGTATCCCTTGGAAGTTTTGAAGGGGAGGTCGGTCATCCTGGAATCGCTGCCTGGAGTCAAGAACCCATTTTGGAAGCCGAAAATGTCTCCCATCCCCTCCTACTTCCCACCAAGGCAGTGGGGAATTCCCTGACCTTGAATCCGAACCGGAAACTGGTGCTGCTCACCGGATCCAACATGAGTGGGAAAACCACCTTTATGCGTACCCTTGGCATAAATGCTGTCCTGCTCAACCTAGGTCTTCGCCCCTTTGCGGACCACATGACCTTAGGATCCCTGCAGCTATTTACCAGTATGCGGAATACCGACAACCTCGGGGAAAGCGTGAGTTCTTTCTATGCCGAGCTTTCCCGCATCCGTACGCTCCTGCAGCGTTTGGAACAGGGTGAGCCCATCTTTTTTCTCCTCGACGAGATTTTGAAAGGGACCAATACCCAGGATCGAATTTCCGGATCCGAGGCCTTGGTGGCCCAACTTTTGCCTTCCCAAGGAATTGGACTGATCAGTACGCACGACATTGAATTGGCTGCCTTGGGTGAAAAAGAAGCGCGAGTTCAGAATTATTCCTTTCACTCCGAAATCCAGGATCAAGAGATCCTATTTGACTACCGCTTGAAAGAAGGGGCCTGCCCTAGTTTCAATGCGCACAAACTGATGGAGTTGATGGGGATTAAGTTTGTACCCAAGTAGCAATTTAAGTCTGCTCAACCCCTATTTTGAAAACTCCGCTGCTTTCTAGAATGGGATTGCTCCGAATTCAGGTTTAATCTGTTAATTTTGACCCATCTATGGGTTCCATGCATCCACATCCAACATTAGGCGTACTCGGGGGAGGCCAACTTGGCCGCATGCTGATTCAGTCTGCCATCAACTACAATCAGGACATTCACATCCTTGACCCTGATCCCAATGCGCCCTGCAAGGATATTGCCCTGCAGTTTACGGTCGGCTCCCTAAAAGATTTTGCTGCCGTCTATGCCTTTGGACAGCACTGTGATGTGATTACTGTAGAGATTGAGGCGGTCAATACTGAGGCTCTTCAAAAACTGACCGATGAAGGCAAAAAAGTTTACCCCCAGCCCCATCTCCTTGCCTTGATTCAAGACAAGCGTACCCAAAAGCAGTTTTACTTGGAGCACGGCATCCCTACCGCTGAATTTATCCTGACGGAAAATAAGGACGAGGTCATCGCGAATGCCGCCTTTTTACCAGCGGTCAACAAACTTGGAAAGGAAGGTTACGATGGAAGAGGAGTACAAGTATTACGAACGGCTGCCGATTTGGATCTTGCCTTTGATGCACCGGGGCTACTTGAAAAGTTGATTGACTTTGACAAAGAAATTGCCGTCACCGTGGCCCGCAACGAGCAAGGGGAAGTCGTAGCCTATCCCGCCGTGGAATGTGCCTTTCACCCTACCGCTAACCTGGTAGAATTTCTTTTTGCGCCAGCAGGCATTTCCCCAGAAATCGAACAAAAGGCGCAAGCCATCGCCAAAGACCTCATCTTGAAGTTGGACTTGGTAGGCATTCTAGCCGTCGAACTTTTTGTAACCCGTACTGGCGAGGTACTCGTCAATGAAATTGCTCCCCGCCCGCACAATAGCGGACACCATACCATCGAGGCCAACTTTACCTCCCAGTTTGAGCAGCACCTCCGTGCCGTGATGAACTGGCCCCTAGGCAATACCGCGCTGCGGTGCCCGGCAGCCATGATCAACCTGCTCGGCGAACCGGGATATGAAGGACCTGTGGTGGTGGAGGGATTGGACGAGGCCATGTCCGAAAAAGGGGTTTACATCCACCTCTATGGGAAAAAACACACCAAGCCTTTCCGCAAGATGGGCCACGTAACCCTTTTGGGAGAGGATATTGAAGAAGTAAAAGACAAAGCCAACCGAATCAAAGCACTCATCAAAATCAAATCACAGCAATGAATCCACAGGTAGGAATTATCATGGGAAGTCAATCGGATCTTCCTGTCATGGCCGAAGCGGCTCAGTTTTTGGAAGACTTGGGCATTGCCTTTGAATTGACCGTGGTCAGTGCGCACCGGACGCCCAAGCGAATGATCGACTATGCCGAATCTGCTCGCGAGCGGGGCATCAAAGTAATCATTGCTGGTGCTGGCGGAGCCGCTCACCTCCCGGGGATGGTGGCTTCCTTGACGAGCCTTCCGGTGATTGGGGTGCCGGTACACAGTTCCAACTCGATTGATGGCTGGGATAGCATTCTATCCATTTTGCAGATGCCTTCCGGTATTCCCGTGGCTACGGTAGCCTTGAATGGGGGAAAAAATGCAGGAATTTTGGCCGCTTCCATCCTTGGCGCTTACGATGCTGCCGTGGGTAAGCAGCTAGACGAATTTAAAAAAGGACTTCGTGAGAAGGTGGAGGAGTCTGCTGCTCAGTTGGAAGAAAAGGGCTGGAAAGGCGCCCTGAAGAAATAAATTACTATCCCATTCAAATGAACTGGAATAAGCCTGTCAAATTTAAACTAGGAGACGTAGACTGGGAAATGCCCTTTTCTACCCTGGTCCTTGTTCTTGCGGTAACCCTCGTCCTGATGCTTGCTGGGGGATGGATGGGATACCAATTTGGAGCTGGAAAATAATTTTTGTCAACAGACGACGGTCCACGGTCCACGGCTCATTCAATCGAACTTCAAACTTTTCTTTCTAGACTAACCAGGATTAAAGTGGATAGTCAACTAACTCAGGCTGGAATTGAAAAGAGGCTGTCTCATTCGAGACAGCCTCTTCTTTTACTAGTATTTTCTAAATGATTTTGTTCCAATTAGGAACAAGGCCTGTAGTCCGTTTCAATCTGCCGTAGACCAAAATTCATTACCAAGTACAATGTACTTTCAAATCCGTAATTCAAACTATTTCACGGAGCGGCCCGCCGCGGCGGGTATTTCCACCTTATTTCCATCGTATTTCGTGCCTTTTATTTTTTACTTGCCTTCTTCATCGGACTGTCACCTGGATCGGCAAATTGTCCGTACCAACCACCCTTGAACAATTCAAATCGGGTAGGCTGGTATTGTCTAGGCCAGTAGTTGCTGCTTTCGTCGATGTCGGCGGTTTCCCGCTTCGGATCGAGGACAAACTTGAC
>CAMDLI010000056.1 GCA_945901615.1 Spirosoma fluviale | reverse complement strand
TATGGCATTCCCAAACTCATCCTTTCCGTAGAGTGGAAAGAGAATGACAACAAGATGACTCGGGATTTTGTGGAGCAGCAAACTGAAATGTACGAGCGTATGGGATTCAAAAACATCAAGGTGGAGGATACTGGAGCGCCTCCAGGATCTGATATTCACGAAATGGGTGGTGTGCGTATGGGAAGAGATCCCAAAACCTCCCTGCTCAACGAATTCAACCAGCTCCATGCCTGCAAGAACGTATTCGTTTCCGATGGCGCTTGCATGACCAGCGGCAGTACCCAAAATCCGACTTTAACCTTTATGACCTTGACAGCTCGAGCGGCAAATCATGCCGTGGAGGAGTTGACCAAGGGCAATCTTTAACAATTTTCCTCAAGGATTCGCAGATCTTAGCTTCCAGGTCAGTGGTTTTCGGAGGGAGTAAAACCCAAAATACCATGAAAAAAACACTTGCTTTCCTGATCCTTGCGCTGACTTGGATCATAACCCCAACAGAGACGGTTGCTCAGAAAAAGGGAGATCCACTCTTCCAGGTCCCGCTAGGAATTGCTTCCTATACTTTTCGTGACCAATGGAAGAATGGGGTGCCAGAAACTCTGGACATCATCCAAAAAATGGGATTTAAAACCTATGAAGGAGGGGCTCCAAAAGGTGTTGATCCTGTGGAGTTCAAGAAAATGTTGTCAGATCGTGGAATCAGTATTCCTTCCACGGGTACGGGATTTGAGGAGTTGGAGAGCGATCCTCAGGGGGTTGCTGACCGTGCCAAAGCATTGGGAGCTTCCTATGTGATGTGTGCTTGGATTCCTCATGCAAGGGGGCAGTTTTCCAAGGCAGATGCCGATCGTGCGATTAAGGTCTTTAATGCAGGTGGAAAAGTTTTGAAGGAAAATGGAATTACCTTCAAGTACCACGTGCATGGCTTCGAATTCCAGCCCTATGGCCAAGGCACCTTGTTTGACTACCTGGTAGAAAACACGGATCCAAAGTATGTATCCTTACAAATGGACGTCATGTGGACGCATTTTGGCGGAGGGGATCCTGCGGGATTATTGAAGAAATATGGAAAGCGATGGGTGTCGCTACACCTCAAAGATTTTAGAAAAGGAGCTCCAAAAGACATGACCGGAGGGACTGGTCCTGAAAATGATGTGCCCTTGGGTCAGGGTGAACTCGACTTTGTGGCGATCTTGAAAGAAGCCAATAAGATTGGAATCAAGCACATGTTTGTTGAGGACGAGAGTGAGAAAGAGCTGGAGACCTTACCGCAAAGTATTGCCTATTTGAAAAAGTTGACCTACTGAGAGCTGTAGGTCGGGTATTCGTTTTTTTGAAGTGCTAAATGAAAAGGGAGGGTCTGAAGCCTCCCTTATGCATTCAACTTATCTCAACTGAATCAACCATTCATTTTAACACACGTTATCAGTACTTATTAACACACGTTAACAGTACTTAACGCATGGTTTGGGTTCTCTTCACTTCTTTTGTATTGTAAAAATCACATCACTATGAAACGTACGTTCACCATTCTTTCAATTTTTCTATGCTTAGGTCTTGGCCTACAGGCTTCTTTTGCCCAAGGATTTACAGGCAGAGCCTATTACAAGTCTACTTCCAAAATCTCTATCTCCATGGATTCTACGAAGATGGCGCCGGAGCAAATGGCGCAGATTCAGGCTTCGCTTAAAAAGCAAATGGAGCAGAACTATATACTATCTTTTACCCAGACAGAATCTACTTGGAAGAAAGAAGAAAGTTTGGGAGGTGGTCCGGCTACTGCTTCTGCCGGTGGAGCTGTATTTATGGTAGCTTCCAGCGGTGAAGGTTCTACATTATATAAAAATGTTACTGGAAATTACCTCCAAGAACAAGAGATGATGGGCAAGGAATACTTGGTTA
Source organism: Spirosoma fluviale (assembly GCA_945901615.1). GTDB lineage: Bacteria > Bacteroidota > Bacteroidia > Cytophagales > Cyclobacteriaceae > Algoriphagus. Next base: position 12,181 of record CAMDLI010000056.1, on the reverse strand, counting down.
AGGATAAGTCGGAACCTTTCGAATGGGAACTTTCTGAAGAAACCAAAAAAATAGGAAATTACACCGTTCAAAAGGCAAACTTCACCAAAATTGTAGATTCAAGGCAATTTTCAACTGGTATGACGGAAATGGAAAACGTGAAGGATACAATTCAAGTGACCGTATGGTTTACCCCTGAAATTCCAGTTTCCCACGGACCAGAATACTATTTTGGCCTTCCTGGCTTGATTTTGGAAGTTCAAAATCAAGGAAGAACACTCATCTGTGAAAAAATTGAATTGAATCCTTCTGCCGATCCGGTGGTCATCGAGCGCCCTTCCAAAGGAAAAGAAATGACCCAGGCCGAGTTTCGAGTAGTACAAGAAGAGGGCATGAAGCAGATGATGAACCGCTACCAAGGCAAGCCGGGATCTGGGGCTCAGATGCAAATACGGATTGGAAACTAATTCCAAGGCCTAGATTCCTGCCTTTTTTATTTGGGAGCCGAAAATCGGGCTCTCTTCACCTCATTTCTTCTTGTTGATGCTATTGATCAAAAGAATAAGTTTACTCGCTTGCTTCTGCTTGCTTACTGGGGCCTCCATGGCCCAAACCAAGCCGCTGACGGGGTTTGTGTTGGACAGCCTCAATCGGCCCATTGCCTATGCCAATGTGGTGGCTATCAATCAAAGCACGCAGAAGATTGCGGGATTCGGCATCTCCAATAATGAGGGTAAGTTTAAGGTAACCTTGCTCGAAGGCCCTTCCTATCTGATTCGCGTTTCTTTTGTGGGTTACCGGCAGTATGAACAAGCGCTCAACACCTGGGATTCCGATACCCCACAACTGGTCATCCTCAAGCAAAGTGATACCCAACTTGGACTGGTAGAAGTGGTGTCCGAAATGCCCGTCACCATGAAGGGTGACACACTCACCTACAAAACAGATGCGTTCACTACGGGTACGGAGCGTAAGCTGGAAGATGTCTTGGAAAAACTCCCTGGCTTCCAGGTGGATGAGGAGGGTGGTGTGAAGGTGCAAGGAAAAACTGTGGATAAGGTGCTGATTGATGGAAAGCCGTTTATGGATGGAGACACCAAATTGGCCACCAAAAACCTGCCCGCCAATGCGGTGGACCGGGTGCAGGTATTGAAAAACTTCAATGAAGTTGGCCCCATGCGTGGCCTAGATACCAACGAAACCCTGGCACTCAATATCCAACTGAAGGACGGGAAGAAAAACATGGTCTTTGGCGACCTGACCGCAGGTGTAGGTCCTCAGAAACGGTATTTAGCTCATGCTAACACGTTTTACTATGCGCCCAAACTCAATGTCAACTTTATTGGCGGCACGAATAATGTAGGGGAGCAGCCCTTTACCTTGCAGGATTATTTCCGATTTTCGGGAGGCATGGGAGGACTTGCCACTCGTGCTGGATCCCGCGTACAGGTCAATGGGGAGGATTTGGGAATTCCAATGGCTACCCGCTCCAATGCCAATTCGCTAGAAACAAACTTAGCAGCCTTCAATCTCAATTATACCCCATCCGCCAAGTGGAGGCATACGGGCTTTGTTATCGGTTCCACGTCAAACAACGGCTTGGGAAGTTCTTCCCTGCGCACCTACTTGAATACCGGACAAAACAACAAAGAAGAACTCTTGTCTTCCTCTGATGTCGAAAGTAAGTCTGGTTTGGCCAAGTATGCCATCACCTACACCCCCAAAGAAGAGACCTATCTAAAATACAGCTTTTTTGGGAAGCTTTCTGAAATTCAGAATGGGAACCTGCTCAATTCTAGTTTCGGGTCTTTTACCCAAAACATCAACACGCTGTCCTCACGCAATCCCTTTGCCCTGCAGCAAAAGCTGGAGTGGTACCATGCTCCCAACGAGGATCAGGTATTCAGCATGGAGATGAACTGGGAGAAGAAGTTTTCAGATCCTTTCTTGGACCTGACCTCCTCGGTCAAGCCTCTGGTAGGATTGTATGCGATTCCTAATGCGGAAAGCTACCGTCTCCTTCAGAACCAAGAACTGCATACAGGGACCTTGGAAGGGGTATTCAACTACTATTACATTCTAAATCCTACCAATCACCTCAATTGGTCCTTGGGGATGCAGCAGCTCAACCAGGATTTTGTGACTGGTCTGAGCCAGGTAGGTTCCAGCCAGCGTTTTGATGCGTTTGTGAATGACAACGAATTTGATTTCCAAGATACCTACCTTGGAATGAGCTGGAAGACCAAATGGAAGGATTGGATCCTCAGTCCAGCTGCAAATCTTCACCGCTACCAATGGAGCGACACCCAAGCTGGAGAGAAGTTGGAGCAGGACCATCTGTTGGTTTTGCCTGGCATGTATGCGAAATGGGCGATTACCTCTAACCGCTCCCTGACCTACCGCTGGGGTACAGAGGCCAATTTTATGGATATCCAAAAGTTAGCTCAAGGCCTGCTCTTGCAAGATTACAATGCTTTGTTTCGTGGAAATCGGGCCCTCGATAATGGGCTTTTCAATACCCATACACTTTCCTACACGCATTTTGATATGTTTTCTGGCTTGATGGTCTTTGGAAACGCCAACTACCAGCGCAAGCGCAACGACTTGGTGACGACCACAGACTTCATTGGAATCAACCGCTTGTTTTCGGTGCTCAACGTGGTGCCAGTGAACAAGACCTTGAATGGAGATCTTCGGGTTGACAAATCCTTCAACAAGATGAAGTTTGAGTTAGGTGGAAATTGGAATGCCTTTCAAACCAATTTGTTTTTGGATGATCAGCTTACCCAGAACGAGCAGTTTTCCCAAACCTACGACACGAAGTTGACCAGTACCTTCTTCAAAGTCTTGGAAGCCAAGATTGGCTATTCCTTCACTGCAAACCAATACGTGTCAGGAAGAATCGACAATACCTTCACTACGCATAGCCCCAAATTGGAAGTGGACTTGGATTTGGTGAAGGGCTTGAAGCTGGTGGCAGATTACACCTACACAGCCTACCTGAATCAAGCGATGGGTACTCGAAGTGATTTCGATTTCTTGAATGCCTTTTTAGGTTACCAAGGAGCAAAAAGCCCATGGGAGATCAAATTATCTGTGTGGAATATCGCCGATACCCGAGCCATTCGTAGGGATAGCTTCAGTGAAAGTGTGGTGAGTACCTATTCGTATTTAGTGCAACCGCGCTATGCGTTGCTCACCTTTAAATACGATCTTTGATTTTAGGACTTCTAAGTAGTGCTTCAAAAATCAAAAAAAAAATGCTCCCAATAGCAATTGGGGGCATTTGCACGTTTGGTGCTTTCTAAATTTAGATAGCTGCTACCAATTTCACATCCAACTTCACCTCGTCGTAGATCATTTTGTCTGCAAGGTCTTCGAAGTAGCTACCAGAGCGGTATTTGATATCGAATTTGGTGCGGTCAAACTTGATTTGTCCAGTTGCTGTTACTTTTTTGCCGGCTACGGATACCTTGGCAGGGAAAGAAACTTTCTGCGTGATACCCTTGATGGTCAAGTTACCTGTGATGGTGTAGTCTGTACCGTTGCTGGACTTGGCTTCCGTGATTTTAAAAGAGGAAGTGTTGAATTTTTCTACAGAGAAAAAGTCATCTGACTTCAAGTGGCCGGTCAGGCCACTTTTCGACTTAGCGTCTGTCAAGTCTTCTACGGTTAGGTTGACCATGTCCATGTCAAAGGATCCGCCAGTGATTTTACCTCCAGAAACATCCAAAGTGGCATTTTTAAGAGGCACATATCCCCAGTGGGTGCCAGTCACCTTGGAGGCTTCCCAGCGAACTTGGCTTTCTGTTTTGCTTACTGTGGCAGGAGCTACAAATTCTGCTGCTGCAAAAAGCGTACTTAGTCCTAAGACTAGTGTGGTAATTAGTTTCATAAGAATTGGTTTTAAGGATTGAAAATAGGTTAACCTCCATTGGAATCTTTACGAAGGCTTTTCTTTTAACGAAGTTCACAAAAAAGTGTTTTAAATAAAAATCAGAGATCAAGGGAAAAGTGGATTTTCCCAATGGTAAAAAAGTTGACACTTTTTGTGCTTCATTTTTTATCTTAAGGAAAAAATAGATCTCACAATGAAAAAAACGCTTTGGATCCTCTTCTTTTTGCCAATGCTCGCCTATGGGCAAGGCCATGAAGCTCGATTAAAAACTATTTACGACACGGAGCTCTCTTCCGGTCATACCTATGAAAATCTCCGCTACCTCTGTAAAGAAATTGGCAACCGCTTATCGGGATCTCCCGGAGCTGCCGCCGCAGTAGAGTGGACCAAGCAATTGATGGAAAGCTATGGTTTCGATACGGTGTACTTGCAACCCGTGATGGTACCCCACTGGGAGCGAGGAGGTACCGATGTGGTACGCATAGTGAATTCAAAAAAACAAGGAACTGTAGAATTAGCCAGTTTGGCATTAGGGAATACCCAAGGTACTGGATCCAAGGGCTTGCTTGGTCAGGTGGTGGAGGTGAAGGGTCTGGCTGCATTGCAAGCTCTGGGGAGCCAAGTGAAGGGAAAGATCGTTTTCTTCAATGGCCCCATGGATCCCACCAAGGTGGATGCTTTTGAAGCCTATTCAGGAGCAGTGGGGCAACGCAGTTCGGGTGCTGCAGAAGCTGCCAAGTACGGTGCCATTGCCACGGTGGTGCGCTCGATGAACAATCGAGTGGACGAATATGCACACACGGGAAATCAGCGTTATGCTCCTAATGTAACCGCTATTCCTGCCTTGGCCATCAGTACCAAGGATGCGGAGCTGCTCAGTAGCCTGCTTGCCGATCAGTCTGATCTGCAGCTGTATTTGGAGTCCCATGGCGAGATGAAAACTGAAAAGCTTTCTTACAATGTCATCGGGGAGCTTAGAGGTACTGAAAAGCCAGAGGAGATCATTGCTGTTGGTGGTCACCTCGATTCTTGGGATGTAGGTGAGGGAGCACATGACGACGGGGCTGGATGCATGCAGGGCATTGAAGTACTGCGCTTGTACAAGCAGTTGGGATGGAAGCCCAAGCGCACCTTACGCGCGGTGATGTGGATGAATGAGGAGAATGGCCTTCGTGGGGGTCAGGAATATGCACGTGTGGCGAAGGAAAGAGGGGAGAAGCACATTGCGGCCATTGAATCCGATTCGGGTGGATTTTTACCCATTGGATTTTCTTCTACTGGTACTGCTGAGCAGCGTGGTAAAATCGCTTCTTGGGCTGAGCTACTTCGACCCTACCAGTTGTGGAGTCTTCAAAAACCAGGTGGTGGGGCGGACATTGGTCCCCTTCGAGATCAAGGGACCCTCCTGATTGGATTGCTGCCAGATTCCCAAAAATACTTTATCTACCACCATACGGAGGCAGATGTGTTTGAGGCCGTGGATAAGCGGGAACTGGAATTGGGAGCAGCGGGAATGGCTGCACTGGTGTATCTCCTTGATCAAGAAGGTATTTAAAGCTCCATTTCTGGAAAAAAAATCTCAAACTAAAATTTTTTTAAATGGGATCAACTTTACTGGCTCATCGAGTGGAAGAGGGTGCAAAACTTCTGCTCGAGGAGACTTTATCTTGATAATCAGTCGCTTATTATTTGTCCTAGCCAGATTAATCAAGCCTAAGGGGTGTAAATCTGGAGATTGGAGAGTGCTGAAAAAGCTCCATTCGTGTAAAAATTGCCTTCATTTCAGTTTAAATGAGGTGTTGTGAAAAAAAAGTTAAAAGACTCTCTTGTTTTTTGAAATTAAAAAATGATAACTTTAAAACTCGATTTATTCTGGAAACCATTTAACCTTAATCCAAGTCAATTAAAAAAAAAACTATGAGAAAGTTCATCGCTTTGTTCATGCTTGCAGGTATCCTATTCGTTCCTGCTTTCGCTAACGCTCAAGATGCACCTGCAGATTCTGCAGCTGCCACAGAAGCAACACCTGCAGCAGAAGAGACTGCTGCGTCACCAACAGTAGTTGACGACGAGATCGTCGCTGAGGAGCAAAGCTTCCATCAGCTGATCAAAGAAAAATTCATTGAAGGAGATCCCTTGTACATGACTCCAGTATTGCTTTGCTTGATCATTGGTCTTGCGATTGCTTTGGAGCGTATCATTACGCTTAACCTTGCAACTACCAACACTAAGAAATTGTTGTTGAAAGTGGAAGAGGCTTTGGCTTCTGGAGGTGTTGAAGCTGCTAAGGAAATTACTAAAGACACTAAAGGTCCAGTAGCTTCTATCTTTACTCAAGGCTTGATGCGTTACGCAGAAGGTATTGACATGGTGGAGAAGTCTATCGTTTCTTACGGTTCTGTTGAAATGGGACGTTTGGAAAAAGGCCTTATCTGGGTTTCTTTGTTCATCGCTCTTGCTCCAATGTTGGGCTTTTTCGGTACTGTAGTTGGTATGATCTTCGCCTTCGATACAATCGAAGCAGCTGGTGATATCTCTCCTTCTATCGTAGCAGGTGGTATTAAAATCGCCCTTTTGACCACAGTAGCAGGTTTGATCGCGGCTATGATCCTTCAATTGTTCTACAACTACTTGGTGTCAAAAATTGACTCTTTGGTGAACGACATGGAAGATGCTTCCATTTCATTTGTTGATATCTTGGTTAAGCACAAATTGACTGGTAAGTAATTACTAGCGCAATCTATTTGCTCAATTATTAAAGTAATAAACAACTGAAACTATGGATGCTTACGATATAATGCTTTACGCCAGCTACCTGCTTGCAGTGGTTGGAACCATCTTGTCCATTGTGATGCCCTTACTTAAGTCTTTAGATGATCCAAAAGGGTTGATGAAGTCAGGCTTAGGGGTATTAGGACTAGCTGTACTCTTCTTTATTTGCTACAGCCTTTCTGGCAACGAAGTATTGCCAAAGTTTGAAGGTTCTCCTTTTAATTTGACTCCCGGTTTGTCACAATTCATCGGTGGTATGTTGTTCATGACCTACATACTTACTGTTGTTGCAATTGTTTCTATCGTAGTCACTGAACTTACTAAAGCTGTCAAATAAAATGGCAAGAAGTAAAAATAGAATGAGTAATGAGATCAATGCAGGGTCTATGGCGGATATCGCCTTCCTATTGTTGATCTTCTTCCTCGTGACTACTACTATTGCTTCGGATAAGGGGATTCTAAATGTTCTTCCTCCGAAGCAGGATCCTAATGTTCCACCCCCAGACATCAAGAAAAACGAGCGAAATATCTTCAACGTCTTGATCAATGCAAACAATGACTTGTTGGTTGAAGGGGAATACAGAAGGAAAGCAGAAGGTCTTGATAAAGATTTCAAAGATTTTATCATGAATTTTGGAGCACCGGATGAGGAGGCAGTTGCCTTGTACAACTCTCTTCCAGCTTCTCTACAAGCACAAGCTCAAAGAAGACCTGAATCATCTGATCACCCTGGTGAAGCAGTAATCTCCATTAAGACTAACCGAGGTACCAGCTATGCTGTTTTCCTTGAGGTTTTCGACTTAGCCAAAAAGGCATATTTCGATGTGTATTCAGAAAGAGTAGGTCTTACTTCTGACGAATACAGAGCGCTAACTGGTGATGATGAGGCTTCTAAAGCACTTCAAGACAAGGGTAAAGAAGGGATTCCTATGGCGATCTCTATTGCTGAACCTGATAAAGCGGGAGGAAACTGATATGGCAAAGTTTAGAAAGAAAAAGTTAGGTGGTAGTGATCAAATCAATACCTCTGCTCTTCCAGACATCATTTTCATGTTGTTGTTCTTCTTCATGGTGACCACCGTTTTGAGAGAACAAGATGTGTTAGTTGATCAGAAAATTCCTCAGTCTTCTCAGCTTCAGAAGTTGCAGAACAAGACCTTGATTTCCTACATTTTCATTGGAAAGCCAAAAAACACGAGTCTTTACGGTACTGAGCCTAGAGTTCAAGCCAATGATGTGTTGATTAGCTCTCCAGAGATTGTACAATGGGTAAATCAGGAGCGTGATAAACTGCCTGAAGCAGATCGTTCTTCCATCACTATCTCTATGAAAGTAGATAAAGAAGTGAAGATGGGTCCAATTTCTGATGTGCAGACTGAATTGAGAAATGCTGATGCACGTAAAGTCTTGTATGCTTCTACTAAGAAATTAGACCAAGAGTAATTATCTTTCTCGTATATTGAAAGCCATTCGTCTAGCGAATGGCTTTTTTTATTTCTGCCTATATGAATACCCAACCAACCTCCAACAAGAAAGTTCAACGTGCATGGGTCATGTACGATTGGGCAAATTCGGTATACAGTCTGGTGATTTCCTCTACGATATTTCCGGTGTATTACAACAGTGTCACGCAAGCTTCAGATGGTTCCGATACCGTGTCCTTCTTCGGCTGGGAAGTAGTGAATACGGTGTTGTATTCCTATTCGATCTCGTTTTCGTACTTAGTGATTGCCTTGCTGGCTCCCTTACTTTCTGGCATCGCAGATGCCGCTGGAAATAAATTGAACTTTATGAAGTTCTTTGTGTACCTAGGGTCAATATCCTGTATTTCCTTATTCTTTTTTACAGGCGAAAACCTTGAATTTGGAATCATCTGTAGTGTTCTAGGGAGTATAGGTTTTTCTGGGAGTATCGTATTTTACAATTCCTTTTTGCCTGAAATTGCAAAGGAAGAAGAGTTTGATATGCTTAGTGCCAAAGGTTTCGCATTTGGTTACATTGGAAGTGTGATTCTTTTAGTCTTAAATTTGATGATCATTCAATATCCCGAATGGTTTGGGATGCCTGAAGGAAGCTTTGCTGCTCGCTTTTCTTTTGTAGTTACCGGCATCTGGTGGATCGTATTTGCCCAGATCCCTTTTCGAGTTTTGCCCAATAACCCCTATCAGCAATCTATTTCCAACGGATATTTTTTGAAAGGATACCGAGAAATAAATTCCGTATTTAAGGAGGTCCGTGCTATGCCTTTAATGAATCGATTCTTAGCCTCTTTTTTCTTTTATTCGATGGGGGTACAAACGGTTATGTTTTTGGCAGCATCCTTTGGAGACAAGGAGCTCGGCATGCCAGGCGACCAACTGATCTTAACGGTATTGATTATTCAATTAGTAGCCATAGCAGGCAGTTACTTTTTTGCTTTTGTGTCTCGGAAGTTTGGAAATAAAACGAGTATGGTGATCATGATCCTAATCTGGATGGGAATTTGTGTAGCTGCCTATTTTGTCAATTCAATCTACCAATTTTATACGCTAGCTTTTGTAGTTGGTCTAGTGATGGGTGGGATTCAGTCGCTCTCCCGTGCTACTTATGCCAAGCTGATTCCAACCACAACGAAAGACCATGCTTCCTTTTTCAGTTTCTTTGACATCACAGAAAAAGTCGCTGTCGTTCTTGGTACCGCTACCTATGGAGCTATTGAACAGTTGACTGGAAGCATGCGGAATTCAGCCTTGTTCCTAGTCATTTTCTTTGTACTTGGAATGATCTTTTTGAGTAGGTTGAAATTACCCGAGAGGAAATCGCTTTCGCCATCGGTCTAAATTATGATGAAAATTCTTTCGGCTTCGGAGATTGCCAATCTGGATCAACTCCACTTGGAAAAGCTGGGGGTTTCTAATCATGCTTTTATGGAGCTTGTGGCCCAGCGCTTTGTAGATTGGTTTCAATCGCAGGGCTTTCCTTCTACTACTCCGGTGGTGGTTTGTGCTGGAGCAGGCAATAACGGTGGAGATGGTCTTGCCATTGCTCGGATCCTCTACTCACTAGGATTCTCCGTTGAGGTAGCTACCTGCTTTTTTGCGAATGCCAATTTATCCACCGACTGCAAACAGAACCTTTCGCTACTTCCCTCACAAATTCCTACTTACCCCTTGGGGCACTCAGCCTTGCCGAATGGAGGCATCTTGATTGATGCTTATTTGGGGATTGGTTGCAAAGGTCTACTCCGAGAGGAAGCGAAGGAGCGAATCCAAATCATAAATTCCTTCGGAGGAACAATTATTTCATTAGACCTTCCTAGTGGTTTGCCAGCCGATACGATTCAATCTGGAGTAGCGGTAAAAGCGGAGATGACTGTCACTTTGGGATTCCCAAAATTGTCTCTACTCCTCCCAGAGCATGCCGAATACACCGGTAGGCTCGAAGTGCTTGATATAGGCTTTACTGAAGCCGAACTGGAGGAATTCTCATCTACCACCTTTTTCTTGAAAGAGAAGGATGTACTGCCGCTTCATCGGAGGTTTCACCGTTTTGCACACAAGGGAGATTTTGGCAAAGTACTTCTGGTAGCGGGTAGCAAAGGAAAAATTGGGGCCGCGATTTTGGCCGGCAAAGCCGCCTTCCGTACGGGCTCTGGTTTGGTGACTTGCTTGATTCCTCAGGAGGAGCGCGGTTCCCTTGCCGCAGCGGTGCCTGAAGCCATGTGTGTGTTTGGAGAGCAGCAGGAGTTCTCGGCTTTCGATGCGATTGGCATTGGGCCTGGATTGGGTCTGGACCAAGGTGAACTGCTGAAAAAGATTCTTGGCGACATCCACAAGCCAGTTGTATTGGATGCCGATGCGCTGAATTGCTTGGCAAAAGATCCGAGCATTTGGGCTCTGATTCCCAAGGGAAGTATCCTTACTCCTCACTTGAAGGAATTTGATCGCCTCTTTGGAAGATCTACTACGCATCTAGAGCGAATGGCTAAGGCCAAAGTCTGCTGTTTTAACTACGGGATTAACCTAGTGCTCAAAGGGGCCAATTCCCTCTGCAGTCTTGCAGATGGGAGACAAGTGTTTAACTCTTCTGGGAGTAAGTACATGGCTACAGCAGGGATGGGCGATGCCCTAACTGGCATGCTTTCTTCCTACTTGGGGCAAGGTTATTCCCCAGAAAATGCGGTTCTTTGCGGAGTGTTTCACCATGGCTTGGCGGGTGAACTTGCTGGAGAGGACTATTTACGTGGTACGATGGCTCATGATCTGATCGAAGCCATTCCACAAACCTATCTTCGCATCGGCCTAGACTAGTTACAGCTCCTTCTATTTCTCCTCTATTTCTACCTTATTTCCAATCTATTTCCATCGTATTTCTACCCAATTTCCCTTTCAAAATTTTCCATGAAACAAGAGAAAGCCCTACTCTGGACCTTGGCAGCCATCAATTTTATCCATATCGTGGATTTCATGATGTTGATGCCACTCGGTCCGCAACTGATGCGTTTGTTTGAAATCAGTCCCAGTGAGTTTGCTTTTTTAGTTTCTTCCTACACCTTCAGTGCTGGAGCTTCCAGTTTCTTTGGAGCCTTTATCTTGGATCGTTTTGACCGGAAAAAGATTTTAATTTGGGTGTATGTGGGCTTCACTTTAGGGACGGTTGCCTGTGCCTTGTCTCCAAGTTACCCAATTTTGCTGCTTGCGAGGGTGGTGTCTGGAATTTTTGGAGGTCTGACCTCTGCTTTGATTTTAGCCATCATTGGGGATGTGGTGCCTGATGAGCGCCGCGGCAGGGCCATGGGTTTGGTGATGTCTGCCTTTTCCTTCGCCTCAGTGATGGGCGTACCTTTGGGTCTCTTTTTGGCAAGCTTATCCGATTGGCATACGCCTTTCTATATTTTAGCCGCTTTGTCCATTGTGAGCATGGGAATGATTGTAAAGTATATTCCTTCCATTACAGGACACGTGAACAGTGATGTGAAGCGTCCCCATCCCTTTGCCGTGATCAGCCGGGTTACCAGCAACCCAAATCAAATGCGAGCGATCAGCCTTTCCATCATGATGATGCTCGGGCAATTTATGATTATCCCTTTTCTAAGTCCTTACAATGTGGCCAATGTGGGCTTTACGGAATTGCAGCTCACCTATGTCTACATGGCAGGAGGAGCCTTCACCATGTTTACCTCTCCTTGGGTGGGAAAGCTGGCGGACAAACATGGGAAGCTGCAAATCTTCACCATTTTTATGCTACTCAATCTAATTCCGATCGCGATCATTACCCACCTTGGTGTGACTCCAATTGCCTTGGTACTTGTGGTGACCACCTTGTTTTTTGTGACCTCCAACGGGCGTTATGTCCCAGCGGCAGCCTTGGTTACGGGCACCGCGCAACCTGAAAATCGAGGGAGTTTTTTGAGTTTCAATTCGGCCGTGCAGCAGCTGGCAGCTGGATTCGCTTCCTTGCTAGCTGGCTTCTTGATTGGAGAGAATGAGTTGGGGCAGCTGACTAATTTCAATTACGTGGGTTACTTGGCGATTTTCTTCAGCCTGATTTGCA
>CAMDLI010000055.1 GCA_945901615.1 Spirosoma fluviale | reverse complement strand
TGACGATCTACCACAGGCACTTCGTTGCCGAGCTCGTCCTGCACAAAGATGCCTGGCACCTTTTGTTGAACCAAGGTTCTAAAGTCATCCGCACCAAAGGCCTTGGCCAAGTGCACGATGCCTGTTCCGTCTTCGGTGGTCACGTAGTCTCCCGCCACTACCGTAAAGGCTGGGTGTGGAAGGGACAAGCCGGGGATCGGGAGCAGCTGCTCGTATTCCCAGCCGATCATGCTTTTGCCTTTAAACTCTTCCAATACTTGGTAGGGGATCAGTTTGTCTCCAGCGCGATAGTCTTCCAGAGGGAGTTCGGCGGCTTTCGGAGAAAAGTAGGACGCTACCCGAGCTTTCGCCAAAATCACATCTACCCCCAGGTGGGTGTAGGGATTGAAGGTGCGGACCTTTACGTAGTCTAGGTTCTCACCGATAGCTAGGGCCGAGTTGGAAGGCAAGGTCCAAGGCGTGGTAGTCCAGGCTAGGATGTAGGTATTGGGCTCGTTTTTTAGCTTAAACTGACCCGTGATGGAAGTGTCCTTTACCTCACGGTAGCAGCCTGGCTGGTTGAGTTCATGCGAACTTAATCCCGTACCTGCTGCAGGAGAGTAGGGCTGTATGGTGTAGCCTTTGTAGAGCAGGCCTTTGTCGTAAAGCTGCTTGAGTAGGTACCACAGCGACTCGATGTAGTTGGAGTCAAAGGTGATGTAGGGGTCTTCCAAGTCCACCCAGTAGCCGATTTTCTCGGTGAGCTCGTCCCATTCGTCCTTGAAGCGCATCACTGTTTCGCGGCACTTTTTGTTGTACTCGGCTACAGTGATTTTCTTCCCAATATCTTCTTTGGTGATGCCCAGTTCTTTCTCGACTTGAAGTTCCACAGGGAGGCCGTGTGTATCCCATCCTCCTTTTCGTTTCACTTGAAATCCACGAAGGGTTTTGTACCGGCAAAAGATATCCTTGAGGGTACGAGCCATGACGTGGTGGATACCAGGGGTACCATTGGCAGAAGGTGGTCCTTCGTAAAAAGTAAAGGTCTTGGCCCCTTCCCGGTTGGAGATGGATTTTTCGAAAATCTGATTTTCTTTCCAATACTGAAGGACCGACTCACCGATATGGGGGTAGTCAACCTGCTTAAATTCCTGGTACGTTTTCACTGCGTCTAATCTGGTGAAATGAAGAAAAGAATGTTTTTCCCCTTTTTCTAGAAAAAAGGATTCGAGACAACATCGCCCATTTGACTAGGCATCCTGCTCAAAACAAGGCACAAAGATAGAAGAATTGGCCGTTCCTAGAAAGAAAATGAAAAGAGGATTCTAGGAGGGTAGTCGCATGAATTCTAGGTCTAATTTGCAAGGATGTCGGTAGTTGATATTTTTAGAATTAAGCTGATTTTGAGTTTGCAATATGGCGCAGGTAGATTTTTCATTTATAAGTTGCAATAAGATTCATACTAATTCTTTTGAGCGTATTCGCTGTAGCATTTTACACATCTGAAAATTGATTAACATCCTGGTAATCCCGAGGTAATAAACCCGCAGTACCTTGTAAAAATTTTTCGCTGTTAAATGAAAGTTCTACTCCTTTTGGTATGTTTTCAGGCACTCAACTTGATCTTATTTTTCTATCAAGGGAGGAAGACACCTTCGAGTAACTTTTTTTTGATACTCCTTTTTACAGCCATATTTTTTCACACGCTATTTAAATTGGGATTAAGCCTTATTTCTTCCGAGGAACAGCTTTTCGAAAAATTACATGGGGGTTTTTCTTTTCTTTATGGGCCCATTCTATGGTTTTTTATTCACACGATTCAGGGTAAACGAAGTAGCCCTCTATGGATTGGATTGCATCTGCTTCCTTTCGCAATCAGTTTTTTATTCAACTTGGTGCTATTAGTTTTGCTCGGTTTTGGACGGGACATTTTACCAATTCTCGAAGGAGTTGAATTTTACTTTGTGCTCGGCATCTGGCTTTCTTCTTCTTATTACTCCCTACGATCTTTATACGTTTTAAGGCGTGTAAAAGGGCTGCCCACTTTTGAGCGACTCTCGGGATGGTGGCTTGCGCTCCTGTTTTCTGTCCTTTCGATTTGCATAGGCTGGCGCTTATTTTTTGGAGACATTCCCTTTATCCCTTTTTCCATGCGGGAATTTGCCTATGGAATCTTCTTACTACTATTTTTTGGCATTCTTGGCTTGAAATATGGCTTGACTTGGATAGCCCCATCGCTTTCGCTTTCCGAATCCGGTGACTCCCTTGCTAGGGAAGTGATCAAGTATAAAAATTACCAGATTGACGATATGGACCTAGACCATGTGTCTGCATTAATCACCCAGCATCTCGAGCGGGTAAAACCCTTCAAGAATCCAGACTATTCCTTGGATGCACTGGCTCAAGATCTGGGCATGCCTAAGTTAAAGCTTACCCAAGCGCTCAATCTCAAGCTTGGCAAGAATTTTTACCAAGTGATCAATGCGGCTCGGGCAGCAGAGGCAAGGCTACTTCTTCAAAAGGAGAAAGCGTATGACTTGTTGGATATTGGCCTGGAAAGTGGGTTCAAGAGTAAGTCTACTTTTTACAAGTATTTCAAAGAGGAATTTGGGCTAAGCCCAGGAGATTTTAAACGGAATCAATCACTAAGTTAAGCCAGTTCACTTTTTAGTAATGCAAACTTAATTTAAATCAACTAGTTGAAAATCAGGTTAATAAATTGATTTCATTTTGATTCAAGTGTGCATAAATTTAGTCGGACGCAATAGTTTTTCCCTATAAATAGGTTTGAGAAAATTATTTAAACCCTATGAAAAAACTTTTACTCGTGCTCCTATTTTTCTGTTTAGGAGTCTCCTCATTCGCACAGAGTCTAGCCACTTTGGCTGGACGTATTTCTGACGGCACTGGCTTTTTGCCTGGTGTAAACGTGTCTTTGGTAGGCACCACCTTGGGTGCTGCCACTGACTTGGATGGAAGGTTTCAACTTTCCAACTTGCCTTTGGGCACAATCAAAGTTAGATTTAGCTACTTGGGTTACGAAACGGTAGAACAAGAAATCGTCTTGAAGGCGGGATCCAACTATGTGGAAAACATCAAGATGAAAGAAGCTGCTGGAGAACTTCAGGAATACGTAGTGCAAGGAACAATGGTGCCTTCTCAGCTAAAAGCGATGAGTATCAAGAAATCTTCCTTGGCCATTATGGATGTCATTGCTGCCGATGCAATCGGAAAGCTTCCAGATAGAAACGCAGCAGAAGCAGTACAGCGTTTGCCTGCAGTAAGTGTTAATAGATATCACGGAGAAGCCAACCAAGTGAGTGTGCGAGGCACACCTTATGCTTGGTCTTCTACCTTATATAATGGTACAAGACTTCCAAGTGCAAACGTATTTGGAAATAGAAGTGCTGTACTTGACGCCATCCCAGCGGAAATGATTCAGTACGTACAGCTATCGAAAGCCATTACCCCTGATATGGAAGGTGATGCGATTGGAGGCTCGATCAACTTTGTGACCCGTTCTGCACCAGACAACCGAGTGCTCAACCTAAGCGTCGGTGGTGGTTATTCTGAAAAGTCAGAAAATGGAACCTATAACGGAGCGCTAGTTTATGGTGATCGTTTCTTCAAAAACAAGCTTGGCGTGATTGTCGCCGGATCCGTTTGGAAGAGAAACTTTGCAGCAGATGAGATTGTAATGGACTACAACTTGACTCGCGCTACTGCTTCTGAGCGTTACTCTTTGAATTCCATGAATGCCAAGCGTTACTTTGGATCAAGACTAACCGCCGCCATCAACGCTTCTGTTGAATATGAATTCAATCCGTCCAATAAAATCTACACGCGAATAGTAAGTGACAGATTTGAAGATACGCGTCCGGTATATGAAACTTTTTATGAATTTACCAACAAAAGATATCGCTACAGTAATAGAGAGTCGGACTACAAGACCAACTTAAAAGGCTATGAAGTAGGCGGTCTTCACAAATTGGGAGGCAAGCTAAAGGCTGATTGGTCTTACTCCAATTACGAGATGTACTATCGATTGGAAACTCCTCCAGCAATGCCTGATAATCAAAAAGGGTTGCCTATTGCCCAGTTTTTCCAAAGACTTACAGGTGATTTCCAAGGACGCTCTAGCGATGGCTTGATTTACAACAAGTTTGACGCACCAGATGGTAAGGGAATTGATGTGTTCAACTATTCTAATTTCTTGACCAATCCTACTGCAGATGCCATCGATCCAACAAAATTGAGATTGGAGCAGTTGGTGATTTTCCAAATCGACCAGCGTGACGAAGACCAAGTAGGTCAAGTTAATTTCACGCTCGAAGCCAATCCCAAGTTGTCTATCAAGGCTGGAGGAAAATACCGCTCAAAGAATAATTTCGGTGAAATCACTCCACTTGTATTCCTTCCAGATGCTCGTTTGGGAATTCCAGGTGCAAAACCGCTTCGCTTCTTAAATGAATTTACTCGAGGTGACTTCCCTGGCCCATCTACTTTCTTTGCCGAGCTCAATGGTCAATTTGACGCTGTGGCGATCAAGCCAATGACGCAAGACCAGATGTTTGATATCTTCTCTCCAGACTTCTTTAAAGCCAACTCAATTAATGACCGAAGCGCTGCGAACAAAGGAACGACCAAATACGAAGGTTCAGAAGATGTAACGGCCGGCTACCTAATGGCTACTTACCAACTGTCTTCTAAATTCCAAATGTATGGAGGATTCAGAAACGAATTCACGCAAGTGGAGATGCTAAGTAAGACCTATGATAACATCAGGAAGACTCTTACCCCAATAAAAAGCAACTACGAATACAATTCCTTCTTGCCGATGCTTCACCTGAAGTATTCACCAAAGGAGAATGTCAACTTGAGAGCTGCTTATACGCAAACACTAGCAAGAGCGAACTTCCAAGACCTTAACCCAGCTGAAAATATTGATATCACGGGTGGTATTCCTCGTATAACTAGAGGAAATATCGAGTTGCAGCCTACCTTCTCGACCAACTTGGACTTGATGGCAGAAGTATTCTTGAAGGACATCGGATTGATTTCAGCTGGGGTGTTTAACAAGCAAATCAGCAACTTTATCTTCAGAAATACAGCACAAGAGGTCATTAATGGAACAGCCTACCTGGTGACGCAACCTAAAAACATCGAGGATGCTTCCTTGCTAGGTTTTGAAGTTGGACTTACCAAGCGTTTCTCTTCTCTTCCAGGAATCCTTTCCGGATTTGGTATCGAAGCCAACTACACGCGTATCTCCTCTACCTTAGAGGTTCCAAGATTAGATGCTGCAGGCAAAGTACTTTCTCTAGATAAAACTTCCCTGCCTAGCCAGTCCAAAAATCTATTCAATACCTCTTTCTTCTACGAAAGAAATGGATTGATGCTTAGATTGGCAGGTAACTTCAGAGGAAATGCAGTAGAATCTATCAACCAAAATTTGGGTCCTGATTACTACATTTATGTCGACGACAACTTTACCGTTGACTTCTCGGGTGCCTATTCCTTCTCTGACAGAATCAAAGGATTTGTTGAAGTAAGAAACTTGACCAACGAGCCTTATGCATTGTACTTAGGTAACAATAGCAACCGTGCCACCAACAGAGAATGGCACTCCGTAAGCGGACAGGCAGGTATTCGACTTATCTTATTCTAAGCCATGAAAATTATCAATAGCATCCTTCTACTCGTTCTCGTATCTACTGGGGTTTTTGCTCAAAGTAACGTGGGCATGCAAGGAAGTCCCAACTTTCGAGAACTTGGCGGATTAATTAATAAGGAAGGCCGCACCTTAAAAGAAGGGATGCTCTACAGGTCAGGAAGTTTTGCTGACCTTAAGGTAGACGATGCTGCTCTATTGAGAGAGACAGGGATTAACACTATAATTGATTTCAGAAGTGATTCTGAAATAGCCCGCGAGCCAGATTTTATCCCGGAAGGTATGCAGGTCAACTACCTGAATGCTCCTATCGGCAGTTTGGACCAAAAGGGAATGGGCAAGTTTATGCAGGTGCTAACCAGTCCTGATTTCAAAGAGGCAGATGTGGAGCAGCTGATGATCGAGGCAAACCTTGGGTTTGTGGATTACATTGCTGACTTCAAGCCACTCTTTGATCAGGTGCAAGCCCCAGAGACAGTCGTGCTTTTTCACTGTACTGCGGGTAAGGACCGAACAGGACTAGCATCTTCCTTGCTGTTACATATTTTGGATTTTGATCGTTCCACCATTTTTCAGGACTTCATGCTGTCAAATGAGGCAGTTTCGAAGTTGGATCTCGGTAAGATGAAAGCCTATGGTATTCCTGAAGACCGTGCAGCACTAGTCATGGGAGTTAAGGAATCTTACTTAGAGTCCGCTTGGACAGCGATAGAAGGAAAGTATGGAAGTATCGACAAGATGCTCCAGCAAGTATTTGGAATCGATGCACAGGCCAAAGCCAACCTTAAAGCCAAGTACTTGGTAAATTGATTGGACTCAACATACTAAAGAGGTCATTTCCACTTGGAGATGGCCTCTTTTTTTACCTTAAATGCTAGTCTTTTTTGATTTAGTCTCTACCGGCAAAAAGTGTGCATGCGTTAGTTGAATTTGGCCTCATTTTTGAGCAGTGTACTAACGAAAAAACTTTGTTCTGAACCACATTTTTCACCCAAAAAAAAACCACTGCGATGACCGAACAACAATTACTCGCCCTCGAAGAAGCCATCACGGCATTGAAAGCCAAACTTACAGGAGACATGTTTGCCGACATGGACACCCGTGACGAAATCCACAACCTTGAAATGCAACTTAAAGGAGTAAAGCCACTTGACTCTCATTTTGATTGCGTTGGCTGCGGTAGCTAAGTAGCATTCCTAACGTGTATCAGTATTTTATTACCTACAAACCCTTTGGAATGCTCACGCAGTTTAGCGGGGAAGAGTTCACTTTGGCTTCCTTGGGCGATTTTCCGAAGGAAGTATATCCGGTAGGTCGACTAGACAAGGATAGCGAGGGATTGCTACTCCTCACAGACGATAAAGGACTGAATCACCAACTGCTGAACCCTAGATTTGGACACCAGCGTACCTACTACGTGCAGGTGGAGGGAATTCCTAGCCCAGAAGCCTTGACCCAACTGCAACAGGGGGTCACCATCCAAGTGGATGGGAAGCCCTATCGCACCAAGCCTGCGGTAGCCAAGTTACTGGATCCGGCGCCGACACTTCCTGAACGAAATCCCCCCATTCGCTACCGTGCTTCTATTCCAGACCGCTGGTTGGCACTTACCTTGATTGAAGGCAAAAATCGTCAAGTGCGAAAGATGACCGCTGCGGTAGGCTTTCCTACCCTTAGGCTTGTTCGCTTTTCCATGGAAAAAATCACCCTAGACGGGATGGAGGCTGGTGAAGTTCGGGAGCTCAGCCAAGAGCTGGTGTACCGCTCCTTGGGCTTGACGGGATATGCACAGCCTAGGCCAGGGGCAAAAAAATACAAGTAGCTCTTAAAAATTCCTAAAAATCTAATAGGCGCTCGGGATTGCGCTCGGGAAACTGTAAGATTGGGGATTGGAACAATTTCTCCTAATTTAGTCCCTCCAAACTAGTATACTTAAAGACGAGTCTCATGAATCAGGAAAAAATTGCTGAAGTCATTCAGGAAGTAAAAAAAGTAGTGGTAGGTCAGGACAAGATGATCAATCGCTTGTTGATCGGCTTGTTTACCAATGGGCATATTTTATTGGAGGGGGTACCTGGACTTGCCAAGACCTTGACCGTGAACACCCTTGCCAAGGTGCTGCACTTGAATTTCAACCGCATTCAGTTTACGCCTGATTTGTTGCCTTCGGATCTGATTGGAACCATGATTTACAATCAGCAGAAATCCAATTTTGAGGTGAAGAAGGGGCCTATTTTTTCAAATGTGATCTTGGCGGATGAGGTCAACCGATCTCCAGCCAAGGTACAATCTGCACTCTTGGAAGCGATGCAGGAGAAACAGGTGACGATTGGAGAGACTACCTATACCTTAGATCGGCCATTCTTGGTTTTGGCTACGCAAAACCCCGTGGATCAAGAAGGAACCTATCCACTACCGGAAGCGCAGGTCGACCGATTCATGATGAAGGTTCACATTGACTATCCGAGCAAAACCGACGAAATGGAAGTGATGCGTCGAATGTCCAACATGCAATATGCAGCGGATGTAAAGCCGATTCTCTCGAAGCAGGATATTTTTGACATCCGAGATCAGATTAATGCGGTTAAAATGGCTGAGCCTTTGGAGCATTACATCATCGAATTGGTATTTGCTACTCGCTTCCCCAAAGACTATGGACTTAAAGAAGAAGCCAAATACATCCTATTTGGAGTTTCTCCTCGCGCTAGTATCAATTTGAACTTGGCGGCGAAGGCGGTTGCCTTTATGGACGGCAGAGATTATGTGTTGCCTGAAGACATCAAGGAAATTGCTGAGGACGTGCTCAATCACCGAATTTTGCTCAATTATGAAGCAGAGGCGGATCGCATCAGCACACGTGACTTGGTCAAAACGCTACTCGAAAAAGTACCCATCAACAAGTCGGTAACATTGAAGTAACATAAAACCCCAGTTTAAATGGCTTTTCGAATGAAAAGCTTTTTTTTATACCCTGATAGTTAACCTAAAGTTAAAAAACAGGTTGATTTTTTAAACTAAGCATAATTCCATTTTTTCAATTTGGTGGTATTATGAGTTCACCTTTGTATTGTAATCAACTTGAAAACCATAATTACAAACAACAAATGAAAAATTTTTCGTTTATCCTCACTCTACTAACTGCCTTTACACTGGTATTCTCCAGCTGTACAGAAGAGGAGCCAGACAATGGCGTGACCATTTCTGGTATTCCTGCAACTGCTAAAATTGATGCAGGTGCAAAATTAGGTCCGGTAACCGGTTCTGCTGAAGGCCTTGATGGTCTTGTATCTCTTTCAATCACTAAGGATGGAGCTCCTCTATCTACTTTGACCTTGACTGGTACAACAGCTACTTTTCCTTTCGAGTACACTGCAGTTGCTGCTGATGCTGGAAAGAACTTGGTATTTGAATTTACTGTAACTGATGCTGACGGTGACGTAGCAAAAGCTACTCACGTATTGACTGTAGGTGCTGAGCCAACTACCATCCGTGTTACAAGCAACATCACTGCTAACACTACTTGGGTAACTGGTAAGACCTACATCCTTGGTGCTAGAATTTTTGTAGTTGCACCAGCTAAATTGACTATCCAAAAAGGAGTAATCGTTAAAGGTGAAGCTGGTACTGGAGCTAACGCTACTGCACTAGTTATCGCTCGAGGCGCACAAATCGATGCACAGGGTACTGCTACTGAGCCAATCATCTTTACTTCTGTAGCGGACGAAATTGCTCCAGGACAGATTGCTGGTACTAACTTGGAACCAACTGTAGAAGGTCTTTGGGGAGGTTTGATCGTCCTTGGAAGAGCAAAGTGTTCTTTTGCAGGTGACGTAACAGAACTAGCTATTGAAGGTATTCCAGCTACTGATACAAACGGTCTTTATGGTGGAACAAACGATGCCGACAATTCTGGTATCCTTAAATTTATCTCTATCCGACATGGTGGTTCTTTGATCGGTGCTAGTAACGAGATCAACGGCCTTACTCTTGGTGGTGTAGGTTCTGGTACAGTAATCGAAAACGTAGAAGTAGTAGCTAACCAAGACGATGGTATCGAGTGGTTTGGTGGAACTGTTTCTGTAAAGAACGCATTGATCTGGAACTCTGGTGACGATGCAGTAGATACTGACCAGTCTTGGGCAGGTACTTTGGATAACTTCATCGTAATCTCTGGAGTGAATACAGACCACGCTCTTGAAATTGACGGTCCTGAAGGAACTTACAATGCTGCTCACACTGTGAAAAACGGTTCTGTAAAAGGTCACCCTTCTACTGAATTTGGTGACTTCAGATCTAAGGCAAGAGGCACTTTCGAAAACTTGTACTTCTTCAACTTCCCAGCTCCAGCTGATAATACTAATGCTGGTCGTGGAGACTTATCTCTAGATGCGGCTACTGTTCCTAACTTCACTGGTACTACAGGTCCACTAGTCTTCAAAAAACTTGAGGCTACACTTAAGTCAGGTGTCACTTTGGCAACCGCATTCCGCAACGGAACAGATGTATATGCTTCTGAAGTTGCGCTTAAGGCAAACACAGTAGGTGCAACTAAAGCTGCGTTCGTAGGTTGGACTTGGGCTGATAAAGCTGGTCAGCTTGCTGATTTCAAATAAGTAAAAATTTTCTAAGAGGAAAAGAAGGTCTCGCAAGGATCCTTCTTTTCCTCTTTATTTGTTTAATATGAATTTTATTACCTGCTGTATGAACAAGAAAAAACAAGAATTGCCGATCAAATCATCGGTCGTTCTATTCCTTATCATTGCATTTCAATTGATTACGGGCTTCGCATTTGCCCAGAATGGTACCATCCGAGGCGCCATTTTTGATGAATCCACCGGCGAGCCACTCTTTGGGGTTTCGGTGTTGGTCAAAGAAACTTCCACTGGTGCAGTAACCGATTTTGATGGAAAGTTTGAAATTCAACTTGCCCCAGGTTCCTATACCCTTCAAATGTCTTACATCTCTTTTGCGACTTTTAACCTCACTGAGGTACTGGTTGAAATTGACAAAGTAACAGTTCTTTCAGATGTACTGATGAAGTCTGAGGATTCAGAATTGGAAACAGTTACCGTAACTGCTGCTGCGATCCGTACCACGGAATCTGCCTTGATGTCTGTGAAGCGGAATGCACCTAACCTACTAGATGGAATCTCTGCGAGCACCTTCCGACAAATCGGAGATGGCGATGCTGCATCAGCTGTAAAGCGAGTTACTGGTGTCTCTATCGAAGGTGGTAAATACGTTTACGTACGTGGTCTAGGAGATCGCTACACCAAAACCGTATTGAACGGAGTGGATATTCCTGGTCTGGATCCAGACCGAAATACGATCCAAATGGATATTTTTCCTACGAATGTGATTGACAACATTGTAGTATCAAAATCTTTTACAGCTGAGCTCCCTGCGGATTTTACAGGAGGCGTGGTCGATATCGAAACCAAAGATTTTCCTGAGGAGAAAACTTTTAGATTAAGCCTTTCGGGAGGAGTGAATCCTTCCATGCACTTTAACAAAAATTACTTAACCTACCAAGGAGGAAAGACCGACTGGTTGGGTTATGACGACGGTACCCGCGCGAGTCCTACTGCCGGAAAAACTGACGTTCCTCAATTTGCCGATGTGATTGGTAATCCAAACGGAGCAAAAGGACAGGAATTTCAATCACTTTTGAGAGGATTTGATAAGACATTGGGAGCAACAAAGCAACCTTCATTTATGGATTTTGGTTTTGGTCTTTCCTTGGGTAATCAAATAGTTCGACCAAGAGCTACTTGGGGTTACAATGCTGCCTTGACTTACAAGAATGATACTGAATTTTATCAAGATGCACAATTCAACTTGTTTGCGAAGCCTATCGATGCCAGCAAAAGTGAGTTGGAAGCGCTTCAAATACAGAAGGGTGACTATGGTGTAAACAGTGTCCTTATTGGAGGATTAGCTGGCATTGCCATGAAAACAAAGACTTCCAAATTCAAGCTCAATTTTCTTCATCTACAAAATGGAGAGTCCAAGTCTGGTATTTTCGATTACGAAAGCTCCAACTTGGGAACTAATTTTCAGGCGAAGCAGTATAACCTAGAATACAGCCAACGTGCCCTAACGAGCATTTTACTTTCTGGTAGTCACTTTATTAATGAAAAGGCTTGGGAGATTAACTGGAAGTTGGCACCTACTCGCTCTTCCATCGAAGATCCAGACGTCCGTTTTACCAGATTTAGACTTCCAAACAATACCATCTCTCCTGAAGTGGGCTTGCCAGCTCGTATTTGGAGAAACTTGGAAGAAAACAACTTGGTAGGTAAGTTGGACTTGACCAAAAATTTGAGCCTTTGGAACCAAGATGCCAAATTTAAATTTGGCGGTTCCTACACCTTTAAGGAGCGTGATTTTGTAATCCAATCTTTTCAATTCCCTACCGGAACTACCTCGTTAGACGGTAATCCGAACAATATTTTACAGGAAAGCAACCTATTCTCTGCTACCAATAGAAATGGGGTTCGTTTTAACCCTGATTTTATTCCAAACAACCCGAATAGCTTCCAATCTTCTCTAACCAATATGGGTGGTTATGTAAGTACTGAAGCCAATCCTTTGCCAAAGTTGAAAGCAATATTGGGCTTGAGAGTTGAGAAGTTTACTCAGTTTTATACGGGTACTAACCAGAACTCAACCATTATTTTCAATGAAGAGAAGGTACTGGATGATCTTGACTTCTTCCCTACGCTCAACCTTGTTCTGAATGTTAAAGAGTCACAAAATCTTCGTTTCTCTGTAGCAAGAACAATCGCTAGACCTTCATTTAAGGAGCTTTCTTTTGCTGAAATTATTGATCCGATCTCCGGTAGAACCTTTGTAGGTGGTCTTTTTAAAGAAACTACTAATGGAGGTACTGAGGTGCTTTGGGATGGTAACTTAGTTTCATCCAACATCAATAATTTTGACGTTCGTTGGGAAATGTTCCAACCTATGGGAGAAATGTGGTCCTTGGGAGCGTTCTACAAGACCTTCGAAAACCCAATCGAAATTGTTCAGTTCCTTTCTGATGCAGGTGCATTTCAGCCTAGAAACGTAGGAAATGGTACTGTCCTTGGTGTTGAATTGGAATTCAGAAAATCACTGAAGTTTATTAGCCCGAGCCTTGAAAAATTCCAGTGGAACACCAACCTAACGCTCACCGAATCCCAAATTGCTATGTCT
This sequence comes from Spirosoma fluviale, assembly GCA_945901615.1. Taxonomy (GTDB): domain Bacteria; phylum Bacteroidota; class Bacteroidia; order Cytophagales; family Cyclobacteriaceae; genus Algoriphagus. Next base: position 1,476 of record CAMDLI010000055.1, on the reverse strand, counting down.
GCTACTGAAAAAAAATCTCGTCAGTTGACTGCAAGAGAGGGACAAAAAGTGGGTGATACGAGAGACATGGCTGGTCAGGCACCTTACATTATCAATACAGGTATTGCTTATTCTGACTTCAATACGGGTTGGGAAGCAGGTATCTTCTACAACGTACAAGGCCCGACGCTTAACTTTGTGGGCTTTGGAAACCGTACCGATACCTATGCAGTGCCATTCAATTCCTTGAATTTGAACATCAACAAGACCTTCGGTGCAGACGAGCGTATTCGTGCAAGTTTCGGTGTTCAAAACTTGTTGAACGATAAGCGTGAATTTATCTTTAGTTCTTATGGGGCCCAAGACCAGTTTTTTACGCAACTAAGTCCTGGTGTACGAGCTAACTTTAGCCTTAGCTTCTCATTCTAATACACCATCTTTTGTTTTTAATTAAGCCATCCTTCGGGGTGGCTTTTTTTATGTATGGAAGGAAGTAAAGAATGACTTTCACTTAAAATTCGGTACTTTCCCAACTATGAAAAATACCTCCTTATTCTTTGTATTTGTGCTCCTATTTTTAGGAAGCCTTCCTCAAGTTTTCGCTCAAGAAAAAGCGCCCTCTCAGCAATTTTGGGACCTTTTGTCCACTTATTGCGGAAAAGCCTACGAAGGCAAATTGGTATCTCCCGAATCTGATCCACGGTTTGCCGGAAAGTTGGTCATGCATTTGCGCAGCTGTGAGGAAGGTCGGCTACGCATTCCTTTTTTTGTTGGGGAAGATTTATCTCGTACTTGGGTGTTGACAATGGATAAGGAGCAGCTGATCCAGCTCAAGCACGATCACCGGCATGCCGATGGGTCTGAGGATGCGGTGACGCAGTATGGTGGTAAGGCAACAAATACGGGTTCGGCAAGCTCGCAATTTTTCCCTGCAGACTCCTTTACTGCCGGCATGCTTCCTGCTGCGGTAGGAAATGTGTGGTGGATTACGGTGGATGATACATCCTTTACGTACAACCTGAGAAGGCTTGGGTCTGCTACGCTATTCTCCGTACGATTTGACCTGACCAAACCCATTGCCACCCCTCCTGCTCCTTGGGGCTGGGTAGATTGATTCGTTTGCTCCATGCAGTCAAAAAAATAATTTCACGCAAAGCCGCAAAGAAGGGAAGACGCCAAGAGGTTTTCTCTTTGCGACTTCCCTTCTTTGCGTGACATTCTTTTTTTGTTCACGCAAAGGCGCAGAGAAGCAAAGCCGCAAAGAGGTTTTGATCTTCGCGCCTGCCTACCGCCAGGCAGGCCTTTCCTTCTTTGCTGCCTGTCCCGCAGCATTGAGGTGAGAGCATTTTTTTTCGTTAATGTGAAAGAGCTTTAGCTGTAATGCTTGAGTAGGATTTCTACGATGCGCTCGGCGGTCTTGCCGTCCCAGAGCGGGATGCCTTTGTATTGCTTCCAACTACCCTCCAGGATTTTTGCGAGGTAGGGGCCAAGATTTTT
>CAMDLI010000054.1 GCA_945901615.1 Spirosoma fluviale | reverse complement strand
CTTTTGATCAGATTCAAGTAGAAAATAAAGACTTTTTCATTGTTTCACAGGAAGGACTTTCTGGAGTTATGAGAGCAAGTGGAGCTGTGTTTTTACCCCTTCAATACACACAAATAGCAATTGATTGGATTGAACAAAAAATACTTGCAAAAGCCCTTCCTGAAGAAGTGGTCGAAGAAAATCCGGAAACCAATCCAGTAAAAGCTCCCCTATTAAAAAGAAAAAAGGGAGCTTAAAAACTCCCTTTTTATTTTGATAATTAGGATTTCGAAGAACCTAAATCTTTGGAATCATTCCCTGCTTTGGCGATGGAATCACGCATAGCCGTGTCAGACTTTACATTTTCCATTTTGTAGTAATCCATTACTCCAAGCTGACCCGAACGGAATGCCTCAGCGATTGCCTTTGGAATCTCTGCTTCAGCCTCAATCACCTTGGCTCGCATCTCCACATTCCTAGCTTTCATTTCCTGCTCTAAGGCTACAGCCATGGCTCTACGCTCCTCAGCTCTTGCCTCGGCCACTTTCAGGTCCGCAGAGGCTTGATCTATTTGAAGCTTAGCTCCAATGTTGGCCCCTACATCGATGTCTGCGATGTCAATGGAGAGAATTTCAAAGGCTGTGCCTGCGTCAAGGCCTCTGGATAAAACCAGCTTAGATATTTTGTCAGGATTCTCCAACACAGACTTGTGATTTAAAGAAGAACCAATAGAAGTGACGATTCCCTCACCTACACGTGCCAAAATGGTTTCCTCACCTGCACCACCTACGAGCTGTGCAATGTTTGCACGAACAGTTACCCGTGCCTTAGCCACCAACTGGATCCCATCCGCTGCCACTGCAGCCACATTGGGAGTATTGATCACCTTTGGGTTTACCGATATTTGAACTGCCTCAAATACATCTCTGCCTGCCAAGTCAATCGCAGTAGCCTGCTTAAAACTTAAGACAATATTGGCCTTATCCGCAGAAATTAAAGCACGAATGACCGTCGGAACATTTCCTCCAGCCAAATAGTGGGTTTCCAAGTCATTGGTGGTTAATTGCAATCCAGCCTTGGTCGCTGTAATCATCGCATTGACAATCAAGCTTGGCGGCACTTTCCGAATTCGCATACCAATCAACTCCCCGATTCCAACTTTTACATTCGAAAATTGAGCCGTAATCCAAAGATTTACAGGAACAAAATACAAGAAAATAAATAGGAGAACGATGCCAGCAAAGGCAGCAATCAAAACGAATAATGAACTGTCTTCAAACATATTTTTTTAGTTTACACTGATTTTATTGTTTTCAATTTTAATGATAGTCACTGGGCTATTCACCTCAATAAACCCAGACTCAGACTTCACCTCTACCCAAAGCTCATTAAAAGATGCTTTCCCGTAAGGCTTGATATCTGAAACTGCCAATCCCTTCATTCCTACTTCCAGTCCATCTGTTCTACCGTCGAAAGCTCCACCCGACTGGGTTGACTTCAGCGAAAATTTCTTCCAAACGCCTGCACTAAACCCATACCAAACAGCTCCAAAATTGACCGCCAAAGAAATGCCAGTGATTCCTAAAGCAACCGAATACTCAAAATTTAGAAAAGCGAAAAAAATCCCCGCTCCACTTACCAAAAACCCAAAAATACCCACCACAGTAGTCCCTGGAATAAAAAGAATTTCAATCAATAGCAGAATTAAGCCAATGAGCAGGAGCGTACTTAAGACTAAAATTTCCATAAAAATGAGATGAATAGCCTCTAATCTACATGATTCTTATGAATTCTAATCGAAAAAGAAAAAAACCCGATTTTTTTCGGGTTTCTCATTTGCTTTAGAAATCAATAGGCTTTTGCAAAAAGCACCCTACCGGAAGAAGGCTTTCCACTATACACGCAGACTCCTTGTTCGGGGAGCTGATCCAGAGGAATGCAACGGATGGTGGCTTTAGTCAGTTCTTTAATTTTCTCCTCTGTCTCCGGGGTTCCATCCCAATGAGCCGAAAGAAAACCAGCTTTTTCCTCCAATACCTGCTTAAATTCCTCCCAGCTATTTACTTCGGTGGTGTTGTCTTTTCTGAAATCAAAAGCCTTTTGGTAGATACCTTCTTGAATTTCTTCCAATAAGCCTCCTATTTTTTGAGCTATTGGCATCTCCTCCCATTGGAAAGATTCCTTAGTCAAGGTATCTCTTCGGGCTATTTCTAAGGTCTTATTTTCTAAATCTCTTGGGCCAAGCGCGATTCGAACAGGTACCCCTTTCAGTTCGTACTCCGCAAACTTCCAGCCTGGCTTCTGCGTATCTCTATCATCGTATTTGACACTGATGCCTGCTTTCCGCAGCTCAGCCATGATTTCCTTCGCCTTCACCGAAATCATCGCTAATTCTTCCTCTCCTCTGTAAATCGGCACGATGACCACTTGAAATGGCGCAAGTTTGGGTGGCAAGACCAGGCCGTTATCATCCGAATGTGCCATAATCAAGGCTCCCATCAAACGCGTACTCACTCCCCAAGAAGTTCCCCATACATATTCCAGACCTCCTTCTTTGGTTGCAAACTTCACCTCAAATGCCTTGGCAAAATTTTGCCCTAAAAAGTGGGATGTCCCTGCTTGAAGTGCTTTGCCATCTTGCATCAAAGCCTCGATACATAAGGTTTCATCTGCACCAGCAAATCGTTCGCTCTCGGTTTTTTTACCCTTCACAACTGGAAGCGCCATAAACTCTTCCGCAAACTGGGCATAGATATTCATCATCTGAACGGTCTCAGCCATGGCTTCATCTGAAGTGGCATGCGCAGTGTGTCCTTCCTGCCACAAAAATTCGGTTGTTCTCAAAAACAAACGGGTTCGCATCTCCCAGCGTACCACATTGGCCCATTGGTTGACTAACAATGGCAAATCCCGGTAAGATTGAATCCAATTTTTATAGGTACTCCAAATGACTGTTTCTGAAGTAGGGCGAACAATGAGCTCCTCTTCCAATTTCGCTTCCGGATCCACAATGACCCCTGAGCCATCTTCTGCGTTTTTTAAGCGATAGTGCGTAACCACAGCGCATTCTTTGGCAAAGCCCTCCACGTGACTGGCTTCCTTACTCAAAAAAGACTTGGGAATAAATAGTGGGAAATAGGCATTGGAATGTCCTGTTTCCTTGAACATCCGATCCAATTCAGCCTGCATTTTCTCCCAAATGGAATACCCATAAGGCTTAATTACCATGCATCCCCTTACCGGAGAATTCTCAGCCAAATCCGCTCGTTTAACCAATTCATTGTACCACAGGGAATAATCTTCACTGCGTTTTGGAAGTCCTTTACTCATTTACTTGTTGTATAGAAAGAAAAGTGTTTATTTTGATCAAAAGGAAGTACAAATATAACCCAAAAAGTACAACCTCTGCTTGGTCATTCCGTATAACCCAGCATAAATCTACTTCACCCATGAAGAAACTAGCTTTTATTTCCGCCTCTGCACTGCTGTGCACTTCGGTCTTGGTATCCTGCACGTCAAACAAGATGGCAGTGAATTCCTTCGACGATAACTTGTATTTCATGTCGGCAGACATGAAAAAGGCAACGGAAAATGCAGTTGCAAATAATCAGCCTGCTACCTTTCAGAACCTTGCCAATTCAACCGTGGTCCCACAGGAAAATTTCAGCTCCAAAAATGTCAATCCAGAATACCTTTCCAGGTATGGTCAGCTGAATACCTCTTCCAAAGAGGATGTGGTCTATTTTGAAGAAAATCAACCCGCTACTTCCAATTCCACTCCGGATATTGACATTTACAACACTTTCCGCGTATCGAATTACAACTCGGGATGGGGCAATTCAAGCTGGAGCAATTCTGCATTCAATTTTGGATACAGTCCTTTTGGAATGGGGATGATGGGAATGAATCCATTTGGAATGGGAATGTATGATCCATTCTGGGGTCCAGGATGGGGATGGAGACCTGGATTTAATGTTGGTCTTAGCCTCGGCTGGGGAAGACCAAATTACAATCCATTTAATCCTTACATGGGTTATGGTGGCTTTTTCGACCCATTCTGGGGCAGCAATGCTTGGGGACCTTCTTGGGGAGCATGGGGTAGACCAATTTACGCTACTGGCCCGATCATTATCGTTCAAGGAAGTGAAAATGGTGGACGCAATGTGGTGTATGGCGCAAGACCTAGTCGTGGTTCATCCATGGGCAACGGTGCTGGAGGTGTAGCGCAATCTACCGGAACTCCCAATACCGCAAGAGCTCAAGCTAGAGAAAATGTAGCCAACTCTTCTGGCGCATCTCCAAGAAGATTAGGTTCAACTGAATCTAACCGCTCTGCCACTCGTGATTTCAGCACCTCACAAAATGACTACTATTCCTCAGGAAGAAGTCGTGTAACTAGTGACACAAGAAATGTAAATTCAGCTGCTTCGACCAGAAGTGAAGTTACTCCTTCTCGTAATTCGGCACAGTCCGCAAGACCATCTTCAACCCCAGGTAATACTGGAAGAGGTTATAACAGCAGCCCAAATACGGGTTCATACGATACAGGAGCTACTCGTTCGACCAACAGCAGTCCTTCTTACAATAGATCCACTGGATCAAGTAATGGGGTAAGTCGTTCTTCCTATGGCCGAACTGAGTCCAACGGATACAGCACAGGAAGCGCACCGAGCAGGTCAAACTACAACTCGTCAGACTACAGTGCTCCGAGCAGATCTAGTTCTGGAGGTGTCGTAAGCGCTCCAAGTAGAAGTTCAAGCGGATCCTCAGGCAGCAGTAGCACAGGAGGATCCAGAGGAAGGGGGAATTAATTCCCCTTTTTTTTTGGATAATTTATCCAAAAACACCCACAACTTCGTTACTAATCCAAACTAACCCTTTTCTACATGAGGTTACTTACATCCTTTCTCTGCCTTAGTCTGTTTACCGCAGGTACAGCAGTAGCTCAAAGCGGCTATTTTGAAGACGCTTATCGATTTAGTAAAGGAACACCTACAGGCTCGGCACGAATTATGGGTGTTGGGGGCACCCAATGGTCACTCGGTGGAGATGTCTCCAACCTAGCAGGTAACCCTGCGGGTCTAGGCTTTTTCCGAAACTCTGAAGCGAGTTTGAGTCTAGGCTATGGACTTTGGTCCACTGATGCAAGCTATTTGGATCAAACTAAATCCCATTCTACTTCTGATTTCTCACTTCCCAACTTGAGCTTTGTGGGTGCAAATCCCAAAGGCCCACTAGAAAAAGGTGCCTTCAAAGGAGGAGCATGGGGCTTCAGCATTCAACGCATCGCCAATTTCTCGAATGAATTCGGGTACTATTCCGATAAATTGGGAAATAGCTCCATCATTGATTTTTATTTGGGAGACGCCTCGGGAGTGCCTGAAAGTCAAATTGAAAACCGCGGACTTACCGGTTTGGCCTATCAAACTTATCAGATCAACCCAATTGCTGTAGATGCCAATGGGAAACCCATCACCAATCCCAATTCCTACGACTCTTTCGTACTGGGACTCCCATTTCAAGACGAAAATATTACCCAGAAAGGAAGTGCAAGCCAAATTAATTTTGGCTATGGTGCCAACTTTAACCACAAACTTTTCATTGGTGGTAGCCTAGGGATACGCTCCTTGGAATTCTCCTCCATCAAAAAATATAATGAAGAGTTTGCGAATGAGCCGCTAATCAATTCCGCCTTGGTAGAAAACTTGTATATCAATGGCACGGGAGTGAACCTGAACCTGGGTTTGATCTACAAACCTATCGATTACGTAAATCTGGGATTTGTGCTTCAGACACCCACTTTCTTTGCTCTAAACGAAGAATATGAGGCAAATTTAACTGCAACTTATGATGACTATTTTTTCGCACCAGAAAATAAGACCTTAGGTACGGAAAATGCGGTATCGGATCTTTTTTTGAGCACTTATGGACTCAGAACTCCATTTAAAATTGGAGGTGGAGCCACTATCTTTCTGGGCAAACATGGATTTATTTCCGCAGATGTGGATTGGGTGGATTACAGTATAGCCAGAATTAATTCTTCAGATTTCAACGAAGGTCCCGACAACCAAGTCATCCAAGATCTGTATACCAGCACGGTCAACTATAGATTAGGTGGTGAAGCCAAAATTGAACGATTCAGAATTCGTGCCGGCTATGGCTACGTAGGAGATCCCTACCTTAATTCTTCACTAGATCAAAGCACACAGCTACTTTCCGGGGGGTTGGGCATTAAATTTGATTCCTTCAACCTAGATTTCTCTCTGGTAAACCAGAAGTTCAGTAGCCTCTACCGAAGCTATAAAGCGCTGGATAAAAACGGCCTGAACTATGGGCCCTTAACCGAAATAAAAAATTCAATTACCTCAGCGGTAGTGACGGTCGGATTCAATTTTTAAGTCTAGAAATCAATTCGACTAATAAAAGCTCAGCGGAAAAATCTTCTCCGCTGAGCTTTATTTTTGCTTGGTTGTAGAAATATTCTCGGGATACCAACAAAGACTTGAGTTTTAAAGTAAGCTCACCTTGATCCAAACCTTGGAATAAAGGTCTTTGCTGTGCCTTAGAGGTTTGTAGCCGACTAGAAATAGATCCCAAGGGAACATCCAAATAGACTGAGATGGCTTCGGCATTGATCAAGTCCATGTTGTCATTGAAACAAGGAGTACCACCACCTGAAGCCAAGATAAAAGCACGATCTTGTTTTAAAGTATCTTTGAGCACCAAAGATTCCCAGTCTCGAAAAGTCCCCTCTCCATGCATTGAAAATATCTCCGAGATCTTAAGTTGGTACCGCTCCTCAATCAATTGGTCTAGATCCAAAAAAGGAAAATCCATTTCTTTCGCAAGTTGCCTGCCAAAGGTACTTTTCCCCGATCCGGGTAGTCCAACCAATACAACTTTGAGCTGCTTATTCATCAAAACAAGTCAAGTACCTCCAAGGCCTCTGGCGTATTGTTGTGGTGGTATTTACCTACCACTACCCCGTCTTTCAAGAGCATGATTCCTGGATTGGCACGCATGATGGTTTTCACTACAGTAGCATCTGCCTGTAAGCCTTTTATCTTCCATCCATTCTTTGCGATTACCGCATCGATCTCCTCCTGTGTAGCAGCTGCCATAAAGATGATTTCAACGGGTGCTTTTTCGAGTGATGCAAAAAGCTGGCTGAGCACGTCGAGATTAGCATCACTCATCTTCGTTAAGTTGCTGCTCAACAAAATCACTTTATTGCCTTGAAATAAAAATTCCGATTGATCTCCCTCGCCATTCCAAGCTGCAAAATCAGAGATTTTGGGCAATGCTTCTGGATTGTTGAGGGTCATCTCCACAAACTCATAGCTTTCATCTGTAGGGTACTGATCCAAGTACACAAGCTCCCCTCCTTTTTTCATCACATAGGTATACAGCATAGGAGCGGATGGCTGCATGTTGACGGGGATATTCACTCCAATCTTATAGGCTCTGAAATCGATAAATGGCAGGTTTTGAATCGCATATACTGCCAAGCCTAAGGAGAGAAACAAACTTATCCCAGCCGTGTAATTTGCCCAGCGAGGGGCATTCTTGGGAAGATCCTTTCTGAAGAAAAACAGGAAAGAAATCAATACCAACAAGATGATGTCTTTGTAGAAGGATTCCCAAGGGGTCAACTTAATGGCATCCCCAAAGCAACCGCAATCGGTAACCTTATTGAAATAAGCCGAGTAAAAAGTGAGAAAGGTGAAAAAGAGGATCATCGAAGCTAAGGCCCATACCGTCTCTTTTAACCGTACCCCTACCAATAGCATGATTCCCAACACCACCTCAAAAACCACCAAAAACACAGCTAGCGGAAGCGCATACGGCTTTAATTGGTAGAAAAATGGAGCAATATCATTTGAAAACACGTCAAAATACTCTTCCAACTTGATGGCCGTACCCACCGGATCATTGACCTTAATCAAACCAGAGAATACAAAAAGCCCCCCCACCAAAAGGCGGAGAATCCAGAAAAACAGGTTCTTATTCATGGTATCCTAATTTAATAAGGCAAAATACTGCATAATTAATCATGTCTTGGTAGTTGGCCTCAATCCCTTCAGAAACTAAGGTGTTTCCTTGATTGTCTTCAATTTGCTTGACGCGAAACAATTTCATCAATACGATATCAGTCATCGAGCTGACACGCATGTCTCGCCAAGCCTCTCCATAGTCGTGGTTCTTGTTTTCCAGAAGTCCTTTAGTGGCGTTAGTCCAATGATCGTAAAGCGGTTCCAATTCGTCAAAAGGAATTTCCATACGCTCGTCTTCTGCAAGGGAGATTTGAATCAAGGCAATCAAGCAGTAGTTGATAATCCCTACAAACTCATCCACTATGGGGTCGTTCACCTTTTGATTTCCTTTTTCCTGGATAGACCGCACCCGCTGAGCCTTAATGAAAATCTGGTCAGTGATTGAAGGCAATCTCAAAATTCTCCATGCTGTCCCATAATCGATGGTTTTCTTACGGAACAATTCTTTACATCGGGCGATTACTTCCTTATATTCGTTGCTAGTCTGCGTCTCCACACTGCTGGATTTAATATTTGCTGGATCTACTATGATTTCTTCTACCGAAGATAAATTATTTCCCCAAAAATATACATTTCAAATCAAGGGATGCCAATACTCTTTGAATAAACCCAAGGTAATGGGCATTCTTAACCTCACGCCAGATTCTTTTTTTGAAGGCAGCCGGGTTCCTACAGACAAAAAATCAGTATTGGCAGAGGCTGAAAAAAAAATAAATGAAGGGGCGGATATTTTAGATTTAGGAGGATACAGCACACGACCAGGAGCAGAAAATATTTCCATTGATGAGGAGATCAACCGGGTGATTCCCGCAATCCTAGAAATCAAAAAAAGCTTTCCTGACACCCTCATTTCAATAGATACTTTTCGTTCAGAAGTAGCAAAAGCAGGCATAGACGCAGGTGCTAACCTAGTGAATGACATTTCAGCAGGGAATTTGGATCCACAGATGCTTCCATTAATTGGGCAGCTCGGTGTGCCCTACATTGCAATGCACATGAGAGGGACACCTCAAACGATGCAAAATGAAACAAACTATTCAGATCTTATTTCGGAAGTTTTAACCTATTTTGGGGATAAAGTTGAACAATTCGCAAAATTTGGCATTAAAGATGTAATTATTGATCCAGGTTTTGGTTTCGCAAAGACAAGCGCACAGAATTTCGAACTCTTGCGCCATCTAAGCAGTTTAAAAGGTCTAGGACTCCCGATTTTAGCAGGGATTTCAAGAAAATCAATGATTTATAAAACACTGGATATCAGTGCCAATGAAGCATTAAATGGGACTACCGCCCTGAATATGTATGCTTTGTTGCAAGGTGCTGCTATCTTACGTGTACATGATGTAAAAGAAGCGAAAGAAACTATCAAACTATTCGAACAATTGTACCCTTGAACTTACTTTTCAAAATAGGCTTTTTAGATATCTCCATCGTCAATATGATCGATATTGCGTTGGTGGCAGCCCTATTGTATCAGGTCTACAAGCTTTTGAAAGGTTCTGTTGCAATTAAAATTTTCTTAGGATTCCTTTCCCTGTATTTAATCTATTTATTGGTTCAGGCAATACGGATGGAGTTGCTTACCATCATACTGGGTCAATTTATGGGAGTGGGTGTGATCGCTGCGATCATTATTTTTGCTCCAGAATTTAGAAAATTCTTACTCATCCTGGGCCGCTCGTCCATTTTTTCAAACGATAACAACTGGAAAGATTTGCTCTTTTTCTGGAGAAAAAAAGAAAATTCTGGCTTCAATATCAGCCCAATTATTGATGCTGCCAAAGTCCTAGCAGGATCGAATACAGGAGCCTTGATTGTGATTTCAAGTACGGTAGAATTGAAATTTTATGCAGAAAGTGGAGACATCTTGGATGCTGAATTATCGAAAAGACTCTTGATTGCCATTTTCAATAAGCATAGCCCGCTGCATGATGGAGCAGTAATTATCCACAAGGGGAAAATCAAAGCAGCGCGCTGCATTCTCCCAGTTACCGAACGTGAGGTGCCTGCACAGTTTGGGCTTAGACACCGTGCGGGGATAGGAATGTCAGAAGCTACGGATGCCCTAATCTTGGTTATTTCAGAGGAATCAGGACAAATCTCCATGGCTAAAAATGGAAAGGTATTGCACAACCTTTCTTTTCAAGAAGTTCGGGAAATCCTCAACGACTACCTCAACAACGAAGACCTCTACGACAGATTTGAAAATCTTTCCGAACACGATTTCGCCAAGAAAAAAGCCTTGGCTACCAAAGTAGGAGGATAAAAAAAAGGGATGAAAAAATCATCCCTTTTTTTTTTACTTGATCACTCCCAATTCTTTTCCTACTGCTATAAATGCAGCGATGGCCTGATCCAAGTGCTCTTGCTGATGGCCTGCGGAAATTTGCACGCGAATTCGAGCCTGGCCTTTGGGAACTACTGGGTAGTAAAATCCAATGACATAGATCCCTCTTTCCAATAATTTTTCCGCCATTTTCTGGGAAAGTACTGCATCATAGAGCATGATTGGTACAATGGCATGTTCCCCCGGTTTGATATCAAATCCAGCTGCTTCCATCTTTTCACGGAAGTAGCGCGTATTTTTTTCGAGCCTATCCCGCAACTCAGTTGTCTCAGATAGCAAATCAAGTACTGCTATTGATGCCCCTGTGATGGAGGGTGCCAAGGTGTTTGAAAACAAATATGGTCTGGATCGTTGTCGTAGCAATTCAATCATCTCCTTTCTACCCGAAGTAAATCCACCAGATGCACCACCTAAGGCCTTGCCTAGTGTACCGGTGATGATATCGATCTTGCCCATCACTCCTCTGTGCTCGTGCACTCCCCTTCCCGTTTTGCCCATAAATCCAGTGGAGTGACACTCATCGGTCATCACCAAGGCCTGGTATTTTTCTGCCAATGCTACAATTTTATCCAGCTGAGCGATGGTACCATCCATAGAAAATACACCATCCGTCACAATGATCTTCTGTTGTGCCCCTGCAGCAATGGCATCTTGAAGTTGCTTCTCCAGGTCCTCCATGTTGTTGTGCTCGTAGCGGTAGCGCATGGCTTTACACAAACGAACCCCATCGATGATGGAAGCATGATTCAATGCATCCGAAATAATGGCGTCTTCTCCTCCAAATAAGGGCTCAAATACTCCTCCATTGGCATCAAATGCTGCAGCATACAAGATGGTGTCCTCTGTACCCAAAAATTCGGAAAGCTTTTTTTCTAGCTCTTTGTGGATATCCTGAGTTCCACAAATAAATCGTACCGAAGACATCCCAAAGCCATGCGTGTCGATCGCTTCTTTAGCGGCTTGGACGACACGCGGATGGGAAGACAATCCCAGGTAGTTGTTTGCACAAAAATTCAATACCTGCTTCCCTCCAGCAATGGTAATTTGAGCCGCCTGTGGGGAAGTGATAATCCGTTCTCTTTTAAAGAGACCTGCTTCCTGGATGGATTGTAATTCTTGTTCTAATTTGGGTTTAAACTGCTCGTACATGGTTGACGGATTAAGGAGTTAATCTTGAACAAAATTTAAAGTTCCACTGATCAAAAATCGGCTAGAACCAGGTGTTTTTTATTATTTTTGCGCAAGTAAACCCAAATATAAAACAAAAACCCTGACGGTGACTACGGGTTTTTTGAAAGACCACCTTATGGATAAAATCCTCGTTATTGGAGCTGCTGGGCAGCTCGGCTCAGAATTAACACGTTCGCTTGCAGATCAATTTGGTGGAGATCAAGTGATTGCAACTGATTTAAGGGCCACTGCCAGCGAACAGTTTCCCTTCTGTAGGTTTGAAGTATTGGATGTGATGGATAAGGATGCCTTGGGCTCCTTGGTGAAGAAGGAAAAGGTGACTCAGATCTACCACCTCGCTGCAGTACTATCTGCCACCGGCGAAAGAAATCCACAGTTTGCTTGGCAGCTCAACATGGACAGCCTGCTTCACGTTTTGGAACTCGCAAAAGAATGCGGGTTGGATAAAATTTATTGGCCTTCTTCCATTGCTGTGTTTGGTCCAGGAACACCCAAAATCAATACACCACAGTTTTGTGAAAAAAATCCAAACACGGTCTATGGAATCAGCAAACTAGCAGGGGAAGGTTGGTGCAACTACTACTTCGAAAAATATGGGGTAGATGTACGGAGCCTTCGCTATCCTGGCCTGATCGGCTACAAATCTTTGCCCGGAGGAGGCACCACAGACTATGCAGTAGACATCTACCACAAAGCGATTGCAAAACAGCCCTTCACCTGCTTTTTGAGTGAAGGAACCTACCTTCCGATGATGTACATGCCGGATGCCATCAAGGCTACCTTAGATTTGATGAATGCGCCTAAAGAGGCAGTCAAAATCCGGTCAAGCTACAACCTAGCAGGAATAAGTTTTTCCCCAAAAGAAATCTTTGAAAGCATCAGAAAGCAGGTTCCTGGTTTTGAAATCAAATATCAACCTGATTTTCGCCAAGCCATTGCGGATTCTTGGCCAGATAGCATCGATGATAGTCGCGCGCAAGCAGATTGGGGATGGAAGCCTTCCTATGATTTGGATAGCATGAGTAGCGATATCCTGAAGCACCTACCGACTTTTTTTTCACCAAAGTCCTAAATGCAAACCAGGAATCTCCTGGATAAAGCAACCCTACTTACTTTAGCTTTGAAGCAATCAGCTCGGGCAAAAATCCCAAGGTGATGCTTCCATCGGAATATTCGATCAAGGGCCTTTTGATCATGCTAGGCTGTGCCATCAAAATGGGAAATGCAGTTAATTCCTGCCCTACCGCCTCTTTCTGCGACTCATCCAACTTTTTATAGGTGGTCCCCTGGCGATTCACTAAGGTATCCAAACTAGTTTTTGAGTGGAAGCTTTTGAGTAGTTCCAAAGTAGGTGCCTGCTTTTTGTAATCGATAAACTCGAAAGAAATGCCTCTACCTTCGAGAAAGGAAAAGGTTTTCTTCATCGTGTCGCAATTTTTGATGCCGTATACTTTCAAGTTCATCGTCAATTAGTTAATGAATTTCTTTCATGCTTTCCTCATGCGCTTGCTGGATCTTGCCGATCAGTTCGCTCGATAAAGCAGTGGATAAGAACAGGCTTTCAAACTGAGATGGAGCCAAGTAGACCCCTCGCTTCAGCATACTTTGGAAGTACCGGCCAAAGAGCTGGGTATCTGATTTTTTGGCAGATTCAAAATCAGTGACTGGAGCAGAAGTGAAAAACAAGGAATACATGCTCCCCAATTTGTTGAGGGTATAGTCGAAGCCCAAGGTTGAATTGATGCTATTTATTCCTGAAGTAAGCTCATCCCCTACCGCCTCCAAGCGATCGTAGATTTCTGGGTGAGTATCCAAGTGATGAAGCATGGCTAGGCCTGCTGCCATCGCAATGGGATTACCAGATAGTGTGCCTGCTTGGTATACAGGTCCTGCAGGAGAGACAAAATCCATGATCTCCTTTTTTCCTCCATAGGCGCCAACTGGCATTCCTCCACCAATGATTTTACCAAGAGTAGTCAAATCGGGAATCACCCCAAATCGCTCTTGTGCACCACCCTTTGCCAATCGGAAACCGGTCATCACCTCATCAAAAATCAAGACTATCCCTTCGCGGGTACAAATTTCTCGAAGACCTTTCAGGTACCCATCTTGCGGTAAAGTCAATCCCATATTTCCTGCTACAGGCTCCAAAATCAAGGCGGCGATTTCACCCCTATTCGCCACCACCAAAGCCTCAACTGCATTTAGGTCGTTGAAGGGTGCTAAAAGTGTGTCTTTTGCAGTACCGAGGGTTACTCCGGGAGAATCTGGATGTCCCATAGTGATCGCACCAGAACCCGCAGCAATGAGAAAGGAATCGCCATGACCATGGTAATGTCCTTCCATTTTGATGATTTTGTCCCGCCCAGTATAGCCTCTTGCAACGCGGATAGCAGACATGGTAGCTTCAGTACCTGAATTGACCATGCGTACTTTTTCAACAGATGGCACCATCCGAACCAATAGCTCTGCCATTTCAACCTCACGAGCGGTAGGCGCTCCAAAGGAGGTTCCATCTTCCATGGCACGAATCACTGCTTCACGGATCAGCGGGGAATTGTGACCCAAAAGCATCGGCCCCCAACTGTTGATGAGTTCAATGTAGGAATTACCGTCCTCGTCAAAAATAAATGCGCCATCTGCCTTTTTTATAAAGATGGGTTCACCACCTACGGCACGGAAAGCACGAACGGGAGAGTTTACGCCTCCAGGAATAAAATTTTTAGCATGGGCAAAAAGCCTTTTGCTCTCAGAAATTTGCATGGTTTAGTTTAATGGGATCAATTCTCCAGATTCAAGCTTAAAAACAGGAGAATAGCTGTTGTTGTTCACGTTTTGAAAATTAAATCCCCAGGTCAGTCGACCGGTCTG
>CAMDLI010000053.1 GCA_945901615.1 Spirosoma fluviale | reverse complement strand
GCGGAGGTACGAAGATCTTTTGAGGGGAGCTATGGACCCTTGTACCAAATCGCCTACATGATTGGAGCTCTAGAGATCTATGCACTTCGCAAGGAGATGGTGGACTCGGGAAAAATGCCAGAGAAGACCTTTCATGATTTGATTCTTACACAGAACGCCATGCCGATCGAAATTCTCCGTGCGAAAGTAAAAGGCAAGACACTTTCCAAGGACCATCGGGCAAGCTGGAAGTTTTTGGATTAAATCTGGTTAGTACTAGATCTAGTGGAATGATTTCAAAAAAAGGGTTCAATAAGTTGAACCCTTTTTTTATTGGATCTCTGCCTCTTTTTTTCCCTATTCTGTTAACTTCGTAAGGACTCATCGTAAAATAGCCATGACGATAGAAAAAAGGAAACTAGAATTAATTAAACGGGTGATGAAAATTAAAAAATCGGCTAGCCTGAAGAAAATTGAGGAATCCATCATTGAAGAAGAAATGAAGCAAAGGATGGAGGAATCTATGGAAGACATTAAAGCTGGAAGAGTACACACCTTGGAAGAATTCAAAAAGTCTAATGAAGAATGGCTTTCTTCCAAGTTCCCAGGAAACTCATTCTAATATTTTCAATTCAAATTTTTCCTTTTCAGGCCACCTCTTCACAAGTGAATAGCTTTGTTTTGTTAGAAGAGGAACACAGTTTTAGGCCTAACTTTGAGCATTCATTTTATAATACATGTGGCCTCAACTAATTCGTCAATTTCGTCATTACCTCACCCTTGAGCGTTCTTTGAGTGCCAACTCCATTGAGGCCTATACTCGGGATGTGGAGAAACTAGCGGATTATGCAGGTAAAGAATTTCCATCCAAAAGCCCTCTTGAACTGGAGCTTGAACACCTACGAAAGTTTGTAACTGCCCTCGCTAAATTGGAGATTTCTCCCTACTCCCAAGCAAGAATCATCTCCGGTATCAAGGCCTTTTACCGATTCTTGATGTATGAGGACCGAATTAAAGAGGATCCTGCCCAACTGTTGGAGGCTCCCAAATTGGGAAGAAAACTTCCCGATACACTCAGCTTTGATGAGATAGAAACTTTGCTTGCAGCGATTCAGCTCGGCGAGTCAGAGGGTCACCGCAATAGGGCCATGCTCGAAATGCTGTATAGTTCGGGCTTGCGCGTTAGTGAGTTGGTGGAACTCAAAAAGAGCCAGATTTTTGCAGATGTGGGTTTTTTGAAGGTAGTGGGAAAGGGCAACAAGGAGAGGCTGGTGCCGGTGGGACGAGCTGCATTGCATTACCTCAAGTTGTACGACGAGCATGTCCGCTCGCAGCAAGTCCCTGCCAAAGGGCAAGAGGAGTTTGTCTTTCTCAACCGTCGGGGACAAAAATTAACTCGTGTGATGGTGTTTTTGATCATCAAGAAAATTGCCGCGCAAGCAGGGATTCAAAAAAACATCAGCCCCCATACTTTTCGGCATTCCTTTGCCACACACCTCATCGAGGGAGGGGCAGACTTGCGCGCCGTACAAGAAATGCTGGGCCATGAAAGCATCACCACCACAGAGATCTACACCCACTTGGATCGAGATTACCTTAGACAGGTGCTGACGGAGTTTCACCCGAGGAAGTAAGGACTTTTTAGTGCCAGATGGACTCCGTCAAAATCTGTTAGGCCTTGTGGGTGGAGATGAAAATCGAAAATGTATGCGCTAGTTTTTTACTGTTTTTAGTAGAATTAGCAAGTCAGAGCCGCACCCGCTGTAGTTATTGGTTGATTTCTTTCTTTAAGAGGAATTTCTTGGATTGACCAATAACGCTGTAAGTCAATTCATAGCACTTGTTTAACTTCTCATCTATTTGCTCTTCAATAATGGTTTCCAGAGTAAACGAATTCCCCTCATATTCATTTTTCGCTGGCTGAAGTTTATAAATTTCATAGCTATTGGCACAATTACCTCCTGAATTATAGATGGTAATGCGCTTAGTCAAATAATCAACCTTTGACATTTCATCCAAGGAGTTGAAAGGTTCGATGGTAGTAATTCCATAGCGTTCAGGTAGCAATTCAGGACCGTCAAATTTGTATGCTTTAAATGAAGCGACTCCCCGTTGCCCATTTTCAATTTCTACCAAAACAAGTTCATCAATTTTGTCAAAATCCAGGTCTTGAAAAAAGAAGGGTGCCTTTGTAGTTCCAAAACTATAGTCAGTTCCCAAATCATCTTCATTGTACTCTAGGTTAATTTCATATTCATTTATACTAACAATGCTGAGATTGTCCTCAGAATAGCTAAATGGAAGCATACTATTCTCCAATCCAAAGTGGTTATTGGTTAAATAAAATGAATAAGGCTCATCTATTTTATAGAATTCAAGTATTGCAGGGCCTATTGTGCGGTTATTCCGCACAACCAATGGTTTCCATAAAACAGAGACTGAGTAGCCATTAATCTCATTGGTGTAGGCAATGGTCACCCCGTTGGGTTGAAAATCGTTTGTTTGACCAGCTGCACAAACAGAAATAGCTGTTAGCGCTAAAGAAAGTGTGATTAGTCGCAGGCGGTTTACTTTTTTTTCTAGTGTAGGAATGATTCCTTGTGACCTACTTAGTAGTTTCATGATGGTAGAAGATTAGAGCGATTTAGTTTTTACAATTCAGCAACAAGTGATTTGAATTTTTGAAGTGATGCTGCGGATTCTCCAAAGAAATCCTCTGCACAAACTAGGTTAGGGTTTTCTTAGTACTAACAAGATAATCGAAAAGTTCCCTTACCTGCAAATCCCCAAACCCATAGATTCCCTCTCGCTCAGAAAACTGAGAAAACAGGGTATCAAAATCTGTAATGCCCTTCGCAAGGAGCTCTAGAATTAGTTTTTCTGGCCTTCTTTGGCTTGGGTCTGCCGAAATACGGTCCAGCTGGGCTTGGCAAACCTCCTCCAAATGCCTAAAACAAGGAGATGCACTTTTTGAAAGCGCCGCAAGCTGCGCGCCATCTCCCACGCGATACGCTTCCCAAAGATTTTTGCCCAGCGCCAAGTCGGAGGAGGTAAATGGTACCCTTGCTTCGTAGGCCTGTGCCAAAGCTGCAGTAGATGCGCTTCCAAATCCTTTCCACCTATTTTCTGGGATGGCTTCAGGCGGGAAAACTCGAAAAATCTTGATTCTTGGTGAATCAGAAAGGAGGTTTAGTGTAAACCAAAGGTTTACTTGGCAAAATAAATCGTCTTCAAACCAGAGACAAATATCCGAATCCTCAGGGATGAAATGCAGCTGCTCGATTTCTGAGATTGTTTTTTGGCTGTATTCTTCCGCTGTGACTCCATAACTCGTAGTGATAAATTCTGTCCGAAGTTTCCAAAACTCATCCAGGCAAGTACCAGTTACCGGCCCTACGATTAAGGCCTCTCGAAATACCAAATGAGTTTGAAAATAGGATGCGCCTTGAAGCTGCTGCGCCAAATAATCTCCATTTAAAAGGTGTATGGGTGTTTTCATTTGCTGTTGCCTTCAAAAGTAGCCGATCAAAGGTGCTGGATCCGGGCAGTTTTGACGGTAGTAATCGAGATCCTTTTCTGCTGCCACGCCAGGATAGTCGCCCCAATTTCCTTCCAAATTCCAGATCAGCTGAAAGTGCAGGTGTGGAGGCCAGTCGCCGTTTTCTGGATAAGGGCCTACCTGACAAAATTTTTCCCCAGCTCGAAGAACTTGTCCCAGCTCCAAACTTTGTAAATTTTCCTGGCGCAAGTGGCCATACAGTGAATAGAAAATCTTTCCTTCAACTTGATGCTCCAAAATAATCGTAGGGCCATAGTTGCCAAAGCCTACATTATCCTGAAAGCTGTGAACCTTTCCTTCCAGGGGAGCGAAAATTGGACTGCCTGCCGCCACCCAAATGTCAATTCCCAGATGAATGTTGCGAAAGTCTTCCTGGGCAGTGGCAAAGACATCGCTGCGTCGGTAGATGTCCCGCTTCTCGAGATAGCCCCCATAGCCATAGGTCTTGCCAGTACGGTGGAGCTGCTGGAATACAAATCCATCGAATGCGGCTGTGTCACTCAGGTCCACCTCACGGAGTGATCCATTGGCCTCCGTAAAATCCAAGGATAACGCATTTTCAGCGTTCAATGGCTCTCCCATGACATAAAAAATAGGCAGGTTTTTCCAGTTCATGCCCGTAAAAATAGGGGTTCTCCCCAATTAGGAAAGTGGTTTTTTATTCCCACAAAAAATAGGAGCTCTTGAAAGTTTGTGAAATTGATATTTCTCCTTTCCCCTTCAGATAATTTTTCTAATTTTACGCCAATTTGGACCTAAGTAAAAAATAACTTCTTCTCTTCCCATGCCTAAAGAAAGTAGCATCAAGCACGTATTAATCATTGGTTCAGGTCCTATCGTCATTGGTCAGGCCTGTGAGTTCGATTATGCGGGTTCTCAAGCCTCCAGATCCCTTCGGGAAGAGGGAATTATAGTGACTCTGATCAACTCCAATCCGGCTACCATCATGACGGATCCTGTGACAGCTGATCATGTTTACTTGCTGCCTTTAGAAAAAAAATCTATCCGTAAAATATTAACCGATCACCCCGACATCGATGCGGTACTTCCTACCATGGGAGGACAAACTGCCTTGAATTTGGCCATTGAATGTGACAAAGCAGGGATTTGGAAAAATAACGGTGTACGCATGATCGGCGTAGATATCGAAGCAATTGATACCGCAGAAAACCGCGAGAAGTTCAAGGCCTTGATGGAGAAAATCGGGGTAGGGGTCTGCAAAGGTGATACCGCAACCTCCATGCTTCAGGGCAAAGAAATTGCCCAAGAAATTGGGTTTCCCTTGATTATTCGCGCTTCCTACACGCTAGGAGGAGCAGGTGGTGCTTTTGTAGAAAAAGCAGAAGACTTTGAGCATTACCTCTCTGCAGGCCTTCAGGCCTCCCCTGTACATGAGGTATTGATTGAGCAAAGCATCACAGGTTGGAAGGAATACGAGCTGGAGGTAATGCGCGACAATATTGGCAACATGATTGTCATCTGCTCCATCGAGAATTTTGATCCCATGGGCGTGCATACAGGAGACTCCATCACGGTAGCTCCTGCCATGACCCTTCCAGATACGGTTTACCAGCGCATGCGCAACTTTGCCATCACGATGATGAATAGCATCGGTAATTTTGCTGGAGGATGTAACGTGCAGTTTGCTGTGAGTCCAGATAATCAAACCATCATTGGAATTGAAATTAACCCGCGGGTATCTCGCTCCTCGGCCCTAGCATCCAAAGCTACTGGATACCCCATTGCCAAGGTGGCAGCCAAGCTTGCTATCGGCTACAACCTGGACGAACTGTCCAATTCCATTACAGGAACTACCTCGGCCTACTTTGAGCCATCCATCGATTACGTGATCGTGAAGATCCCTCGTTGGAACTTTGACAAGTTTAAGGGTGCAGACCGCAGACTCGGCCTCTCCATGAAGGCGGTAGGTGAAGTGATGGGTATTGGGCGAAATTTCCAAGAAGCCCTTCAAAAAGCCTGTCAATCTCTAGAAATCAAGCGAAATGGATTGGGTGCGGATGGCAAAGAGCTCAAAGACCAAGCACAAATCTTGTATTCCTTGGCCAACCCAAGCTGGAATAGATTGTTTCACGTCTACGACGCCTTCAAACTCGGTATTTCTTTCCGTACGATCCAGGACCTGACGAAAATCGATAAGTGGTTTTTGAAGCAAATCGAAGAATTGATTCACTTGGAAGCAGAAATTAACAAGTACAAGCTGGAGACTATTCCTCGTGAATTGATGGAGGAAGCCAAGAAAAAAGGCTATGCGGATCGTCAAATCGCTCATTTGCTAGACTGTCTTGAGAGTGACGTGTTTCAAAAGCGCTACGAGGAGATGGGCATCAAGCGTGTATACAAACTGGTAGATACTTGTGCGGCAGAATTTGCTGCTAAAACCCCTTATTACTACTCCACTTTTGGGGAAGAGAATGAATCGGTTCGCAGTGAGAAGAAAAAAGTAGTGGTGCTCGGCTCGGGCCCCAACCGGGTAGGTCAAGGCATCGAATTTGATTACTCCTGCGTGCATGGGGTCTTGGCGGCCAAAGAATGTGGCTACGAAACCATCATGATCAATTGCAACCCAGAGACAGTATCTACAGATCCCGATGTAGCGGATAAACTGTACTTCGAACCGGTCTTCTGGGAGCATATCTACGAAATCATTTTGCAGGAAAATCCGGTAGGTGTCATCGTACAGCTCGGAGGACAGACGGCATTGAAATTGGCGGAAAAGCTTTCCAAGTACGGTATCAAAATTATTGGAACTAGCTACGAGGCATTGGACTTGGCTGAGGATAGAGGTCTTTTCTCCACACTTCTGAAAGAAAATAATGTGCCTTACCCTGAGTTTGGCACCATTCACAATACCGACGAAGCGCTAGAGCTTTGCAAGACCATTGGCTTCCCACTATTGGTTCGTCCAAGTTATGTCTTAGGTGGGCAAGGGATGAAAATCGTGATCAACGAGAAGGAACTCGAAGAGCATGTGGTCAACGTGCTTCGCGATATACCCAACAACGAAATTCTCCTGGATCATTTCCTGGAAGGGGCTATTGAGGCGGAAGCTGATGCGATCTGTGATGGGGAAAATGTCTACATCATCGGCATCATGCAGCACATCGAGCCAGCAGGCATTCACTCTGGAGATTCCTATGCCGTGCTTCCTCCCTACAACTTGGGGGATTTGGTGATCCGACAAATTGAAACCTATACCACAAAAATTGCGCTTGCATTGAAGACCGTGGGATTGATCAACATGCAGTTTGCCATCAAAAACGACAAAGTGTATGTAATCGAGGCGAATCCACGTGCTTCGCGAACCGTTCCTTTCATTTGCAAAGCCTACCAAGAACCTTACGTCAACTATGCCGTAAAAGTGATGTTAGGAGAGAAG
Organism: Spirosoma fluviale; assembly: GCA_945901615.1. GTDB lineage: Bacteria > Bacteroidota > Bacteroidia > Cytophagales > Cyclobacteriaceae > Algoriphagus. The sequence goes on along the minus strand of CAMDLI010000053.1, from coordinate 7,617 downwards.
AAGGTGACGGACTTTAATTTCAAGCCTGTAAAAAAAGGCTATGCCATCAAGGAGCCGGTATTCTCTTTCCATAAATTCCCGAATGTCAACAAGGAACTAGGGCCTGAAATGAAGTCTACAGGTGAAGCCATCTACTTTATTGACGATTTGATGGACGATTATTTCTTGAAAATTTATGCAGAACGCAACATTTACTTGAGCAAGTAGTGTTGCATTAAATCGAACCCTCTTGATTAAGTTTTTTCTCATATTTCTTGGTGTTGGTTGGCTTTTGGGCCAACTGATTCGCTATTTCCTTCGATCCAAACTTGCCCAGCTCGCCCGAAGGGTCAACGAGGCGGCCATGGAGCAGCAGCGTGCCCAGCAACAGGCGCAGCGTCCCAAAGAGGGGGTTCATGTGGACTTCATTCCGAAAAAATCTCCTCAAAAAATGAAGAAAGACATCGAAGGCGGAGAATATGTAGATTATGAAGAAGTGAAGGATTAACCTTCACTTTTTTTATTGGATCCGGGTACACCAATACAGCTTGTAGCCAGTTGCAGTTTTGGTTCCAATTAAAAAATTCTCCCCTCCATCTTTCAGTCCCAGTTTTTTCTTAAGTTCTTCCGCTCCAGTGCTGTAGTTACGGCAGATTACATTGACCTTCCCTGAGGGAAAGAGGGTTTTGATCTCCTGCTTTTTTGGGCTGATTTCCTGTTTTACCTCAAAGACACGGCCTGGAATGCCCGACGTAAAGGTCTCGCTGGTGTAGAGGTGGCTATTTCTTTCCAGTTTTTCAAGACCATAGCGTTCGCCAAAGAGGTTGAATGCTCCTGCCTTTAAGATACCCGCTAGGGGTTCAACGAGGTACTTACCTGCTTCGGCAAACTGGGAATGCGCTTGTTCTTCGGCACTAGGTTCAAACTCAAAAGTGGGCATTTCACTCTCTAGATCGACTACTGAAATTATTCGTGATGCTCCTTTCTTGGCTTTTTCCCAATGGAGGAGTAGCTCCTTCACTTCGTTGCGAACGGATACTACCGTGATTTTTTGGATTTCTGGCAGCTCAGCCCAAGCCTGAGTCAGGTCTAGCATTGGGGAAACTTTTACCAGAATATTCTCGGACTTACTTTGCATCAACTCCCAGCCGTCAACCACATTCGGTTCGCAATCTTGGAGTTTGTACAGCTTTTGATTGCCGCTTCCCCGTCGGGCGGGATCCGCATAAATCAAGTCAAATTGGATTTCCGTTTTTCTCAAGAAATCCAACCCGTCCCCATTTATGAATTCAAACTTGTCCGGATGAAGTGTTGCTAGGTTGTGTTTTGCAATTTCAAAAAGTTCGGCTTGTTGCTCACAATACACCCCTTTTTCAAATCCCTGGCTAAGCTGGTAAAAGTCCACTCCAAAGCCTCCAGTGAGGTCAATGAAGAAATTCCCCGAAAGCCCTTTTGATTTGAAGGAAGCTGTTTGCTCCGACGAACTTTGCTCAATTGAGATGCTGGCAGGGAAAAACAGGTTTAGGTTTTTGCTCCAAGTCGGCAATTTTTTTGCAGCCTTCTGCCGCGCTGCGATCTGCTGCACGGCCATTTTGAGGTCAAAAGCCACTTTCCCCTGGTGCTTAAAAAGTAAACCTGCAGGATCTTCTTCTAGGTGATCCTGCACAAATTGGTGGAATTCAGCGGTATTGAATTCACTGAGGGGCATTAGACTAGTTTATTTTCTAGGAGGTATTCTGCGATTTGCACTGCATTCGTAGCAGCGCCCTTTCGAAGGTTGTCCGCTACGATCCACATATTTAGCGTATTGGGTTGAGACTCGTCTCTACGAAGCCTGCCCACAAATACCTCATCTTTTTTGTGTGCATGAATCGGCATAGGATATACAAAGTTGGCTGGATCATCCTGAACGATGATTCCAGGCGCATTTTCCAACAGGCTACGCACCTCGGCAAGATCAAAATCTTGTTTAAACTCCACGTTCACTGCCTCTGAGTGCCCGCCCATCGTAGGGACGCGGACCGTAGTGGAGGTGACCTGAATGGATTCGTCGCTGAAGATTTTCTTGGTTTCCTTGATCATCTTCATCTCTTCCTTGGTGTAGCCATTGGGTTGGAATACATCGATATGTGGAAGGACATTCATGTCAATTTTATGTGGATACACCATCTCTGGTGTTTTCCCTTGGCGTTCTGCCATCATCTGATCTACAGCAGCCTTACCGGTACCCGTTACCGACTGGTAGGTAGAGACCACAATGCGTTTGATACCATAGCGCTGACGGAGGGGCTCCAAAGCCAAGACCATTTGAATGGTAGAGCAGTTGGGGTTGGCGATGATTTTATCTGCAGCACCGATTTCTTTCGCATTGATTTCTGGGACGACCAATTTTTTGCTAGGGTCCATTCTCCAGGCGGAGGAGTTGTCAATGACTACGGTGCCTACTGCTGCGAATTTGGGAGCCCATTCCAAGGAAGTACTTCCACCAGCAGAAAAAATTGCAATTTCAGGTTGAGCGGCTACTGCATCCTCTAGGCCGATGATGACATGTGATTTGCCCATGTATTCGATGACCTTTCCCTTGGATCGTTCGGATGCAACAAGGAGCAGTTGATCGTAGGGGAATTGGTGCTCTTGAAGTACTTCTAGGATTTCGGTGCCTACTAATCCAGTAGCACCCACTACAGCAAGTTTCATAGGTTGGAGGGGATTCGTTTTGAGTGCTCAAAAATACGGAGGCTTAAAACAATAATTCAGTTCATTTAAAATTAATTTATGAGGTCTAGTTTCAATTTAGCCTGCTTTGGTCCGTGGACGGTCAGCTGTCGACGATTATCCGCAGTGTTTACTAGTTATTTTGAATAACTGATTGGATTGCGGATAATCCTATTTTATATTCACCTACTTTTTAAACTATACGACCATGTTTCTATTTTTTAGTAGAGCAGTATTTTTGCTCCTATTTTGTGTGTTTGCTTTTGGTTTTCCGACCTATTCTCAACCTCAAACGCAGGGATTTCAATCCCCATTTACGATTCAATCCTATCCACAGCCCTTTCTTCCTGGTTGGTATGCCAACGACCTAAGAGCTACCTCTTCTCGGGTTTTCCGCCTTGCAACGGGAGGAATCAATGGATCGGTTGCCTTGGCGGTACAGCCCATCAGCTCTTTCACCGGAAAGGTGTGGGTGCGATTGTCTCCCAAGGGAATGAGCAATCCTCGGGTTATTTTTTGGGCCAAAACCCTTAAAAATGGCACAGGGACTCGCCCTGCTTTGGTGCATATTTCTTGGTCCGCGAGTCTGGAGGGCACTTATCAGGAGCGGATGCTGCTGGGCCATGCCGCCCAGTTTCCCAATGCCAACTTGAATTTTAGCAGGTTCGAGCTTGAGGTGCCAGCGGCATTTACTGGGTTGGAAGAGCTTTATTTACAGCTAGAAATAGCAGTTGGATCTGGGACGGGCAGTGCCGCACGCTGGGTCTTGGATGACTTTAGTTTGGAAGACTTGGTGGTGGATGAGGAGGTGCCCAAGGTGTCTTTTGTCAAAGGATATGGCAAGCGAGAGGTGCTAGTGGCGTTTTCAGAGCGGATGGATCCAGTTTTTGCAGGGATCAACCTGGCCTATCAGCTCGATGGGGGCAATCCTGTTGAGGCTCGGTTGCTCTTAGATTCTGTCGTCATTCTTCGATCGGACAAGGACTTAGAAGAAGACAAGGACTATGCCCTTTTTCTGCAACAGCTGCCCGATGTCAATGGCAATTTTCTTGCAGATACGCTACTTCGGTTCAGGTATACAGACCCCAGTTCGTTCCGATCAAAATCCTTGGTGATCAATGAAGTGATGCCAGCTCCACGAGTAGATCAAGACCTACCCTTTGTGGAGTTTGTAGAGCTTATGAATACGACTAACAAAGAGTTGCGCTTGTCGGGGCTAGTTTTTTCATCAAGCGGCACTGCCACGCCGCTGCCCGAGTATTGGATTTCTCCTGGGGAGTTTGTACTTATTTGTGCGGCTAACCAAGCCCCTCTTCTCACGGGATTTGGTCCGGTATTGTCGCTTCCTACTTTTCCTAGTCTGCCTAATTCTGGATCAGTCCTTCGTTTGGGTACTGCAGCAGGTTTGGAAATAGATCGGCTAGAATACCGAACTAGCTCTTGGGGAGGGAGTGAATTTGCAGAAGGTGGCTATAGCCTTGAGTTGCCCGATCCTTATTTCCGCTGCGAGGCTTCTGAATTCTTGCTTCCTTCCAAGGACCCTAAACGGGGAACTCCAGGCAGGCAAAATTCGCAGTTCTCCCCAATCCAGGATCTGGGAACTTTACAGGTGGCCTCTTCATTTTTTAGAAGTGCTTCACTGCTGGAGCTGGTGGTGAATCAACCTCTTCTTCCCTTGGCTAGCCTAGTTCCCTTTTCGATCACTCCTTCGGTGAAGATTGATTCTGCTTGGGTTTTTTCCTCAGGTCGAAGGATTGGAATTGCTTTGGCTAGTCCAGCAAAGACTAGTATGCCCTATACGTTGAGGGCTTCTTCGCTGGATCGTTGTGTGGGGGATCCAGCAGAATTTGAGGTGGAGGTGGTGCTTCCTGAGCCTGCGGGTAAGGGAGATTTGATTCTGAATGAACTGCTGGTGGATCCTAGGTCAGGCGACCCTAAATTTGTAGAAATCCACAACACCAGCACAAAATACCTAAGTCTCGAGAATTGGGCTCTGGCTAGCCGAAATGATGATGGAGATCTCTACCAACTTCGAGTTATTGGAAAGGAGGGGGATAATTTGGCACCGCAGACCTATTTATCCCTGACTGTCGATCCGGAGCGACTCCGGCTGTCCTATCCCCAGTCTGCTGCTGGTAATTTCCTTAAAATGGCCAGCCTTCCCAGCATGCCGATTGGCGCTGGGCTTGTGCTGCTGCTTTCTTCTGAGCGGCAGGTGGTAGATTCCCTTCCTTACCGGGGAGAATGGCACCACCCTTTGCTGCGCACCACCAAGGGAGTTTCATTGGAGCGGATCTCTCCCGTTTTTCCGGCCTATAACCCTTCTACCTGGCAATCTGCCTCTAGCAGCCAGGACCATGCTACACCGGGAAGGAAAAATTCCACAGCACTGTCTTTAGAGCTCGGGCCTGAGCTGTTTACCCTTTACCCTTTGGTATTTGATCCAGGGGGAAGTAGTGGGCCTAGTCAGGTCAGCATCACCTATTCCTTAGAGCAAAATGGATGGATGGGTACATTTACGATTTACTCGGCTGCAGGTCGCGAAGTTAAGGTGCTTGGGCAGAATCAGATTTTGGGAACTTCGGGGATTATTTCTTGGTCGGGAACAGATGCCACCGGGAGCAGGGTGCCGCCAGGATATTACATTTTTGTTGCGCAACTGTTTGATTTGAGTGGCAGGGTCAAGGTCGTGAAGAAGGCACTGGTGGTGGCTTCCCCTTTGTAGTGGCATTTACCAATACTTTCGGCTATTTGGGAGAATTTCAATGGTTTGAGGAAAGGTGGATAATCCGCCCTTTGTTTTGGTTTTCTAAAAGAGTACTGTATTTTAGGGGATTATTTTTCAAGGTAGTCTCAATAGTGAATCTTAAATCACGAAATGTATGAGTAAGGAAGAAAAAACCGCTTATTCCAAGGATGAGCTGAAGGAATTCGAAGAGATCATCCTGCAAAAATTGGCCTTAGCGAAGGAAGAGCTTCAATCCCTGAAAGAGACCTTAAGTAAAAAGAACGACAGCGGCACCGACCATACCTCTTCAACTTCCAAGCTGTTGGAAGATGGGGCAGATACTTTGGAGCGAGAAAGCATGAATCAATTGGCTGCTAGACAGCAAAAGTTTGTGATCAATTTGGAAAATGCATTAATCCGGATCAAGAATGGCACCTATGGGGTTTGTGTAGATTCAGGCAAGTTGATTTCAAAGGAAAGGCTGAAAGCTGTGCCACATACCATGCATTCTATTGAGGCCAAGTTAGCCAAGAAGTAAGGTGGATTTTCTGCATCGCCATATTGAGGCCTTGATTTTTTGTGCCCCAGAACCGCTAGGGGTTAATGAGATGGTTTCTTGTTTATCTGAGATGTTTGGTGCTGTGGTGCCAGCAAAGGATGTGGAGCTTGCTTTGGCAGACCTTTGTGCTAAATATGGGGAGCCCGAGTTTTCCTTTGCCTTGGAGAAGTTGGGTGGAGGGTATCAATTTTTGACCAAGCCGGCCTACCAGCCAAGCATTAGTATTTTACTTCGACAAAATTCTCATAAGCGACTTTCTACTGCTCAATTGGAGACTTTATCCATCATTGCTTACAAGCAGCCGCTTACTAAGGGAGATGTGGAGCAGATTCGAGGGGTCTCCTGCGATTATTCGCTCCAAAAATTATTGGAAAAGGAGCTAATTGAGATCAAAGGCAAATCGGAGGGCATTGGAAGACCGCTGATTTACGGAACTTCTCAGAAGTTTATGGATTACTTTGGGATCAACTCCATTCTAGATTTGCCCCAACCCAAGGATTTTTCTCAGCCTGAGCACCATATTGGTGAAGCGAATGGCTAACCGAGCTTGGTAACCTTCGCAAGTCTAGACACTAAATATTTTTTTCCAGTCTCCAGCTCCTCGCACAGGATTCGAGTGCGCCTTGTCTCGCCTTTTTTAAATTTCCTGCCTGCAAGTTCAAAATGGGTGTGAGTGGCCAAGTCAGCCAGAAAAAATGTAGTCTTTTGTTGGGTCGCCACATCGTATTTGCTCATCTCTTTCATAAGGAAGAGATCTCGAGCGGAGCTAGCGGAGGGATTTCGCATGTGCAGTTTTAAGGGCACAAGGATATCTCGAGGGAAGATGGACTCATTAAGTAAGGGGTCTAGCAGCTGCTTAAACTTAGCTTTCCATTCAGGCCCATGGGGAGCATGGGCAGTGCCATGTTGAGCAAATGCCCGAAGGTGGGCGACCTCATGGATTAAGGTCAGTAGAAACTGGTAGGGATTGAGGTCTAAATTGAGGGTGATGGTTTGGATGGATTGGTCTCTGCGAAACCGAAAATCTCCTAGTTTGGTATTTCTAGGCTTTTTAACAAAAAAATGGAAAGGGCTTTCTTCCCAAAGTTGAAGACAATAGGGAACTGCGCTTTCGGGAATATGCCTGCGAAATAGACGAAGGAGCTCTGATGAAGACATTTTAGGGCACAAAAAAAGAGTTCCGATCCATCGGAACTCTTAATTTTTTCACGCATGGTGTGATTACTTAGCTGGAGCAGCAGCAGCAGAATCTGCAGCAGCCTGAGCAGCAGCAGCAGCAGCAGAGTCAGCAGCAGCCTGAGCAGCAGCAGCCTCAACAGCAGCGATAGAATCAGCAGCAGCAGCAGCAGCGATAGAATCAGCAGCAGCTTGCTCTTCAGTTGACTTTCCACCGCAAGAAGCAGTAGCGATCAAACCAGCGATTGCGAAAATTGCAAATACCTTTTTCATTTGTTATGGTTTTCTTAATTACAAGACAAATGTACTAGTATTAATTCTAATTGTGCAAGTGGTAGACAATATTTTTTTACTTGTTTTTGTAAATAATTTTGATGGGTACACCTTCGAAATCAAAATGTTCACGCATTCTATTTTCTAGATATCGGGTATAGGGTTCTTTAATGTATTGTGGAAGGTT